>DASVGE010000095.1:0-76375 GCA_036379695.1 Pyrinomonadaceae bacterium
AGATCGATGGTAAGGCGCCGCGACCGTGTCTCGAGTATCACATCAAACGCTGCCTTGGCCCGTGCGTCAAGGGATTGTGTACGCCCGAACAGTATCAGGAAGCGGTGCGCGACGTCAGGCTGTTGCTCGAAGGACGAAACAAAGAGCTCGCCGACACACTCGAGTCGCGCATGCTCGAGGCTTCCGAAGCCACGCACTACGAGCTCGCCGCGAAGTATCGAGATCTGCGCAAGACCGTCATCCGCCTTTCGGAACAACAGAAGATGGCGACCACTTCCGAAAGCGACATCGACATCTTTGGTTACTACCGCGAAGGTCAGCGACTCGCGTTACAACTCTTCACCATGCGCGAAGGCAACATCGTCGGCCGCAGAGAATTCTTCTGGGAAGACTTGCCGGAAGATTCTTTCGATCCGGCGGAGTTTTTGAGTGACGTTCTGTCGCAGTATTACGCGTCAGACTACGTACCACGCGAGATCTACGTGCCAGTTGATTTTCCCGATCGCGAGTTACTCGAGAAAGCGCTCACGAAACGCAAAGGCCGTCGCGTGCGTGTCTACGATCCACAGCGTGGCGAGAAGCGCGACATGATCGATCTCGTCGACAAGAATGCCAAGCTCGCTTTCGAACAGCGCTTCCGAATTCTTAAACCTGACATGAAGCTCGTGCTTGAAGAACTTCAGGAGACTCTCGAGCTGCCGCACTTTCCCGCGCGTATCGAATCGTTTGACATCTCGCACATACAGGGCGCGGAGAATGTTGCGGGGATGGTCGTTTGCGATAACGGCAAGATGAATCGTTCCGAGTATCGCAAGTTCAGGATCAGAGGTGTTGAGGGAGCTAACGACGTTGCATCGATGCGTGAAGTGGTGACGCGGCGTTATCGCAGGTTGCTCGAAGAAGGAAAGCCGCTGCCGGATCTAATCATGATCGACGGCGGCAAAGCACAACTCAACGCTGCGGCGAGCGCAACGAGTGAGCTCGGGCTCGAAGCGATTCCGATGGTGGGCATCGTCAAGCCGCCGCAACGACATAACGACGTCGCGTACCTGTTGATGAAGGGCCGCGAAGATGAACCGATCTATCTCGACTCTCATTCGTTGATACTTCGCCTGTTGCAGATGATTCGCGATGAGACGCACCGGTTTGCGGTGACTTATCATCGGAAGCGTCGTGAGTTGCGTGATTTCACTTCTGAGCTGACGGCGATTCCGGGTGTGGGTGATAAGAGAAAAGGAAGACTGTTACGCCACTTCGGTTCGATTCAAAGGATCTCACGCGCCGGCGTGTTGGAGCTGACACCTTTTGTGGGAAGGAAAACCGCGGAAGAGATCGCCGGCCACTTCGAAAGGCAAAGACTTTTAGCCGCGGATTACGCAGATAAACGCGAATCTGCGTAATCCGCGTTAATCCGTGGCCTAAGTTCCCTCGCCCTTCACGCCACTAAATTCATAAGTCAAATAGAGTTTCAACGAACCATCCAGTACCTCGGCGCGCACGTCCTTCGCGCGCGCCTTGACGGCGCCGTTGCTCGCCTTGACCGGAATCATCAACGATAGCTGCTGTTCACTCACGAGCACGAGCGGGTTCACTCTCTGATTGATCGCGCCCTGCACAAACGCAGTCACCATCGTATTCGCAATCGGGTTCACGCCCTCGAGATTCACGCCCTCGACATTCACGTATCCAAAAACAGTCTGCTTCTCCTGATCGAAAGACAACTTGATACTGGTTTGTGCCCACCCTTTGAACTGCATGCAACCCGCGAGGTTGTAGCTGCCCGTGAAAGCCATCGGCGCGTAAACGTTGCCATTGCGAAACTGCACGCCAGTCTTCACACCACTGCCTTCCGGCAACAGCGTGATCGAGTTTGTGCAGCCACCCTGCAAGAGCGTCTGCTCGATGCGCTCGGGACCGTCGTGGTTCTGGCCCAGTTGAAACGTCGGCGTTCCGACTGTGAAAGTTGTGGCCAGCACGGCATCGATAAAGCTCTGTTCGAGCGCAATCACGACCGTTCCCGGCGGATTTCCTCCCTGGGCCGGTAGCTGCACTTCCTGGCCCTGCATCAACTGCGCGCGCGGCGCTCCCAAAAAGTAGATGGCAGTGCCGCCGCCGAGCAGAATCCCAAGCAGGAGAATGACAACGTATCTCATGTGTTCACCTTAACGAGTTGTTGGAGTCGGACTCGGACTGGCCGCCGGCGATCCAGTCGGCGTTGGCGATGGCGGTGGCGCAGTGTTCATGTTGGTCAACAGCGTACGCAGCACTGCTGCAACCGTGTTCGTCACTGCATTCACTTGCTGTCTCACCTGCGCCTCCGGAACCTTGTTGAAACCAGCCGGTATTTCGAAAAGACTCGGATCGACCGTCGTCTGAATGTTTTGCATTTCCGCAACTATCTTGGCGCCTTTTACTCCCTGTACATTACCACTCGCTTCGCTGAAAAGTTCCGCGCGCAAAGGCAGTCCCGTGTCTTTGTCGACAAAAACAAACGATTCGGTTTTAACTTCGCCTGCCGACGTCTGTGTCTGAGCAGTTCGCGCATAACGATACTTCAATGCTGTACGGCCCGCGAGTGGTTCTTCGCCGACGAATTCAATCCCTTGAAGTCTTTCGAGGTGCGCGACGAGTTGGCCCGGCGTCATCAGTCTTTGAATCTGAAATCCGGTAGCTTCAGGTGTCAACTCTGCATACTGCTTTCGACCCGGCGCGATTCCATATTGCACTCCGGCCTTTTCCAGGTACACCAGTTCCGATCCGTCGGGTAACTTGAAGGAGAGCCGGCGGTCGGCTCCGCTCTTTGCAACCTCGGCAGACAGGGGCGGGATACCGATTGCCTTGTCTCCACCTTCAGTTTCGGCGGCAAAGACAAGCGTCGCCCTGTAGGTGTCGGGTTCGCGTGTCGCGATGGTTGACGGCGCGGTGGAAGCGTTGATGTTTGACCCGGTGCTCGCATTGGCATTTACGTTGACGTTAACGTTGGAAGTTAAATTTGAATTATTCGCTGGACCACGCGCACAGCCACTCAATGCAATCGCAAAAGCAAAGACTAGTATAAGGACCGGCGGTCTGACGTCGGTGTTTTTCATATTGGCATTCTCCGAAAGCTTCGCGCACACGCGCGACGTTTAAATCAACAGGGGCTGTAACGGGGGTTAAGAAGGGAAGGCACATAGAATAGCACAGTATTGACTTTCACCCACCTTCTGGAATAGAAGTCTGCCCACTATGAAACAGATTCTGGCCCTATTGCTGATTGGCTTCGCTCTCTCGTTGTGCAATTTGTCCGAGAGATTCAAAGGAAGTGGTTCAACTTCTGGCCCATCCGCCACTGGTGGCACCGCTGCCGAGAAGGCCCAACCGACGGCTGCACAAACGGCAGCACTCGCCGGCGGCCAGCAGGCAAAGTGGGACCGCCAGGGAATGTCCTGGACCGTGCCCCCGAGTTGGACCGAAGAGGAGAACGAGTCGAAGTCGTTCATGTGGCGCTCGCCGGGTGGCGCGGATGCAGCTTCGTTGATAGTCAGCATCTCGCCGATGGATGAGAATTTCCCGGTAGACTCTTCCCTGCAGGCGTATTACGAGTCAGCAAAGAGTCGCGCCAAAAACGGTGAAGTCGACGAAGTGAAATGGGTTGAGATTGACGGGCTCAAGGGCGTTCAGTTTCGCGAGGCTGCTCCTGAGAAACCCGATGGTCACCGCCGGCTCCAGTGGTTGGCTTATCGAAAGTATTTAGGCCAGGTGCAGGGGATCAATCTGATGCTTGCGACCCAGGGCAAAGACTTCGAGCGACACAAGGATGCCATGTACGGAATTCTCTACTCAACAAAGGTCACGCATTAACGTCGTTCATCGACGTTAATCCACAGTATAAAAAAAACCTCTCTCATCCTTTTGGGTGTTGACAGACTCCTCACTATAGGTGACTCTCTGCGCGTAACAAGCTCTACGTCCTTACCGATCCTTTCGACACTTCTGGGCGCTAAATCAGAGGAGTTAACTCCGTTCAGGACGTTTACGTTAATCCCCCATGAACAAAGACTGGTTTTTGTCGCAGGAGGCTTTCGATTCTTTGCTCGCGTGGCTTGATTCCGATCGTGAACAGGCCGCAATCAAGTATGAAGATATCCGGAAGCGCCTGATCCTGATCTTTACCGCCCGCGCCTGCTCCGAGGCCGAGGATCTCGCCGACGAAACAATAAACCGCGTAACCAGCAAACTCGATGAGCTCGGAAAAGGTTTCGAAGGGGATCGGGGACGTTATTTCTTCGGTGTTGCCAATAAAGTCTACCTGGAGTTCCGGCGGAAAAAATCACCCCAACCACCACCGTCCCTGCCGGTCGATTCAATTCAAATCGAGCACGAATTTCGCTGCCTGGAGCACTGTATTGAAACTCTGGGCGGGGCTGACAGGTATTTACTGCTGCAATACTACGGCGCGGAGGGTGGAGCAAAGGTCGAACACAGAAAACGGCTCGCAGTGGAGCTGGGAATCGCGCCAAATGCTCTGCGGATAAGGGCCTATCGCATTCGCGTGGGCCTGCAAGAGTGCATGGAAAAGTGTATGGCAGATGGGTAGTGCCCTGGTTTCACTTTTATCCACAGATTCCACAGATTAATTAATAAAATCTGTGCAATCTGCGGATAAGAACCTCAAATTAGGTCCACCGGCAGATGCTTCTGGTTGAAATAAGTGCCCCATTTGAGTCATAAACATTAGGAGCGGCCCTCGTCATCCCGGAGACAGACATTTGAACCTCAACGTTGATAAGGAAGTATTGAGGAGTTTTCTGCTTGGTACTCTCGAAGCAGAACCCCGTGCGGAACTTGAGGAGGGGATTCTGTGTAATCCGGCAGCTTACGAAGAGATTTTGTTACTTGAAGAAGAGTTGATCGATCAGTACGTTGCGGGTCGCTTATCAAAAGAAGAACGACAGCAGTTTGAGACGTATTTTCTGATCACTACCGAACGTCAAAAGAAGTTGCGCTTCGGTCAACTGCTGAAAAGATACCTCAGCTCACAGGCAGTACCCGCCGTTTCGAAAAACGTTCCCGTTCAGCAACGCAAGCAAACGACTCTCTTTAGGAGGTTCTTTGCGCGGCTCGCGTTTGTGGTGATAGTCGTGGCCGTGCTCGCGATAGGTCTACTTGGCTGGTTGGCACTCAAAAAACCCGTGCGGCAACAATCTCTCCAACAGGACCCGTATCCATTGGTAGTAGTTCCGCTTTCGCCTGCGTCGGAGGAGTTGCAGGGCATAACGCCACACAACGTCATTATTTCGCCGCAAGGCTTCAACGTAAAACTCGAGCTCGCGGTCGCCAATACGAGTTTTAAGAACTACAAATCGGAGTTGTTTCGTGAGAACAAACCGCTGCAGACGGATGCGCTGATAATGGAAACCAAAGGTGAGCAGCGCATAGTTCCGTTAACGATCACTGGCGAAACGCTCAGTCCGGGAGAGTATCAGTTGAAGCTGAGTGGTGTTTCGGATTCGGGGCAGGATGAATTTATCGACCACTATTCCTTCCGGGTAACCAAGTAAGTCCTCACTTACCGTCACCGAAAATATTTCTGAAATGTTTGCCCTATGCGAGTCATAACTAGTGAAGCGGACTTGTGTGGGTCAACATCTCGACATGGCACCAGGTTTTGACTGCCGCTTCGAAAAAATTACCCCACGCGCGACTGAATCCCTCACCCCACCATGCCATGGTTGCATGCCTCATTTGAAAACGGCGAGCGGCAGAACTTTCAAAGCCGCTCGCCGCATTTTTTTCTTTGCCACAACAAGGCACATAAGACACAAAATGAGTTAACCATCCCATTTCATTTTGTGCTTTT
Organism: Pyrinomonadaceae bacterium; assembly: GCA_036379695.1. GTDB lineage: Bacteria > Acidobacteriota > Blastocatellia > Pyrinomonadales > Pyrinomonadaceae > PSRF01. The sequence goes on from DASVGE010000095.1 coordinate 5,843, forward strand.
TGTGCCTTTTTGCGGCTAATGGTTCTTTGTGGCTATTGTTTGCGCATGTAGTTGCGATGGACCCAGCCATCCTTCTGATCGCGATCCTGTGTTTCCGAGAAGAAATTCTTATCGTCTTCGCGGGTCACCATTCTGACTCGTGGCGTCACTTCCTTCGCCGAAGCAGTGGCCTTCTCTGATTCAGCAAGAAATCCTTGCACGGTATCGCTTGTCACAGCCTTGTGTTCCGCATCGTTTAACTCGGCAATGGCTTCCACGACGCTCGACTTAAGAAGCTTGGGCCAGAGCTTTGCGAAGAGTGCCTGTGATGCATAAACGTCGGCACTGTCTACCTTGCCATTGATCGCGAGGACGTAGCCGATGACGTCGGACTTGTTTTTCAGCAGCCCTGAGAGCGCGTTGATGTAGTCGGCGCTTGTAGCTTTCACCTTCGAGTCTTCCATGGACAACTCCATGCTCGAAGCCGAGACGGTTGAATTGACGCTACCACCGACGTTCTTGCTCAGGTCTGCCTGAACCTTGGACACATTGGCCCAAACGGCTTCCTGAGATTTTCTGCTTGCCGCTGCCAGTTTAATGTCATTCGTAGCCACATTCTCCGAACTGGCGAATGATGCATTCCCCTCGTTGCCGCGTTTGTTCCAACGACCGGATTCAACACAAAACGCGGCGATCGGCATGCGACCGGATCTCGGCGGCACGATGAAGTCGACCGAGATCATGCGATCCTGATCGCCACCACGCACGATGTCGCCGGCCTGAACGTAAATGTCCTCGTTGGACACATTCTGGATCGCGAGTTCGTTCACCTCCTTGGTTTCATAGACTCGCACCTTCTTCTGCGCGAGTGCCTCCTGAAGCGTCAGGAAGGTCTTCTTGCTCTGATCTTTTCCGTGGATAAGGAAGACTGTCAGGTTCTTGTGTGTGTATGGACCGGAGAGACGGTAATTGGACGGTGTCGCTGGATCATCCTGCTGCGCGAGTACTAGCGGCAGAGCGATTAGCAGAAAGAGAAACGCAATCGGGATTAGGCGCCTTGGCTTCATTGTCATACCTCCTGGACGGGCTAGCGAGTCGGATTACGGGGAGACCGTTGGCCACGGGGAGACGGGGTTTTATACCTTGCGGTAAGGAACGTTAGTTATGAAGCCTACTTGCGGACTGAGACGGCAGGATCCAATCTTTCGTTGTCTGGACCGTTGCAGGGGTGGTCCTCCGTGGCCACCCCAGCGTTGCAAAATTAGTCCTCGTGCACCGTTGGGGTGTCGGCGTGGGGGACGAAGCACATGCGGCAACGTGCCTCATATTTGTCAGAGGCGCCCACGGCGACGCGTTCCTCGGATTCAAAGGTGCGCTGAGAGTAGTTGGCGGGCTGGCCACACTTCATGCAGATGGCGTGCGTCTTGGTGATGTATTCGGCGACTGCCAGTAGCTGTGGCATCGGTTCCCATGGTTTGCCGGTGTAGTCCTGATCGAGGCCGGCAATGATCACGCGCACGCCTCGCTGGGCCAAAGTGTTGGCGACGTTGACCAGTTCGTTATCAAAGAACTGCCCCTCATCGATGCCGACCACCTCAGTATCCGGATCGACTTTCGCCAGGATCTCAGCCGCCGAACGACTGTTCGCGGATTCGTGACGCATCTCCGAGTGGGAAACAATCTGGTTCTCTGAAAAGCGCGAGTCCAGCTCGGGCTTGAAGACCTGTACTTTCTGCCGCGCAATCTTCGCGCGACGCAGGCGACGGATCAGCTCTTCCGATTTTCCCGAGAACATCGATCCGGCAATCACTTCCACCCAACCCGCATTCGAGCGCGTGTGTGGCGGCGGTTCATCATGATTCACTTGGGCTACTAGTTCATCCATTCTGATTTATGTGTAGAGTTTGGGATTGTAAAAAGGCGCAAAGGCTGCGATTAAAGCCAGCTCGAAACTCATCGAACGCGTCACCAGGTCGCGGGACAAAACTCCCCACGCGCCCTGCTTGCTCCTGATGTCGAAACCGCCGGTAACTTCGTCAATCACGATTCCCAGTTCCCGCCGGCCCTCAACAACAGCTTTCACGATATGCGGCGGCACCGAGACAGACGGCGCCGCGCCAAACGCACTCCGGGCGCCGTTGGTGGCGTAAGCCCAACCTCTCAGGAACGTATGCCACTCGCCTTCGATGGAAATCGAATGAAATCCGCCTTCAAGTCCGACGTAAATGTCGGCTTCCAGACGTTTGCTTCGCAGTGACTCGTGCGCCGCTAAAGCGCGTTCGCGAGCGCCCTGCATCAGCTGCCAGTCTGTCAGCGGCATGGAAGGGACGCTGGTCTCGACGCGTCGGGCGACCACATTGGCGTTCGCCCAATCCGGGTCGATGGTAGCAATGCGGGCGGCGGCGGCGCGCACAGCCATGATTTTTGCAGCGCGATCAGACCCCAGGGCGATTGTCTTCATGCTGAATTGCGCAAGAGGGTAACACGGATTACACGGATTTAAAATCCACCCTCAGACACATTTTCGGAAAGTTTCGCATTGATCATTGAAAGCAGCATTGCAAGAGATTGGTTGACAGGAAAACGACCTGGGAATAGCCTTGTCGCCACCTCTGGTTATTTCTACATACCCAGCACTTCTTTCTGGTCGCCAGGAAGGCGGCCAAGGTTCAGGTAAAGAACCAAATCTTTGAAGCTGCCCGACTAGTGTCTCGTGTTACGTCACTCCGAAGGAGGAGATTTGAGATGTGCGAACCCAAAGAATGGACATTAATGTTTTACTTTGCCAGCGATAATCCACTCGCGATTAGCGCTGTCTCCCAACTGAAGGCCATCAAAGATGCCGGATTTCATCCTGACGTCAACGTTGTCGCCCAGTTCGATCCTTACACCGAAGGAACCCCCACTCACGTCTTCGACGTTAATGTCGTCAACAAGCTCAAAGCATCCGGACGGGCCAACATCGGTTTCTCCGGCAATGATCCGACGGTGCGCAGCCTGATCGAAGACAAGCTCTGGCGAGATGAACAAACCAGCTCGCCGCCAGTGGCAACCGCAGGCGCAACAACATCAAATCCGGAACTCGTAAGAAACGCACTCAACCGGGTGTTAAGGGAAACCCATAATATCAACTACAAGCCGCCAGTCGCTCCGGATGTAAAAGACGACTTCTACCCTCGCGGTGATCGAACGGAAGAACCAGGCGCACAAACCTCGTTGCGAGGGTTTTTGCGGTTCTGTGCCGACAAATACCCCGCCCGCCATTACATGTTGTTTATGCTTGGCCACGGCGTCGTGGTCGGTAACGACATCTTCATGCTCGACGAACATGCCAGTGAGAATTCGCTGACGTTGATCGACCTGGGGCAGATCCTGGCTGAGTTCAAGCACACCATCGAACTCGAAGAGTCAACTTTCGAGTTAGTGAGTTTCCACAGTTGCTCGGTTAGTTCAATTGAAGTCGCTCACGAATTACAGGGAACGGCCAAATACATGCTGGCATCGCAGGGTCCGGCGTTTGTCGGTAGTTGGCCTTACCGCCAGATTCTGGTTCGCATCTTTAATTCCGTGTCTGACAAGGCATCGATAAACATGCGAGATCTGATGGTTGAGATCCATCGTTCCTGCATGCTTAATAGTGCCGATTACCTGCTGGCCGGTTATTCATTTCAGCTGACTCTTTGCGACCTCGACAAAGTCTCGACTATCAAGGACGCCGTCAACGAGTTGGCGAGAGCGTTGACGGCTGGTTTGACAAGCGACCAATCCACGGAGCTATCCGTTGACAGCATCTTGTTGTCCCACTGGAAATCGCAAAGCTTTTTCAATGAGATGTACACCGATCTTTACGACTTCTGCTTCTGCTTGAGTAACAAGATCAAAGAACTCGAAGCCGCAGGCAAATCCAGCACGGAACTCACTGACATTTATCAGGCCTGTGGCAAAGTGATGGACATGCTTGTGAAAGAGACCCCCAGGAGAGAGGGTCAATCAAACGCACAGCAAATCATCATTGCCTCCGATTCATTGGGACCAGCATTTCAGTATTCGCGTGGGCTGTCGGTCTATTTCCCATGGTCGGAGCCTTCAAAAGACAGTCACATCATGGCGCAGTATGAGAGATACCGATTTAGCAGCGAGATTAAAAACCCGTGGGTCGGTTTTCTTCGTGAATACTTCAAGGACACAAAACGCACTGTAAGCAATGACGAACCGGATGAAAGACGCTTCCTTCCGGCCGTGCCTGTTAACGGTCCAATGATAATCGACAGAGGGTTGGACGAAGATATCGCCAGCCTTATCTACAATGGTGAAGGAATGCCGGACCTGCGCGCTGCCCTGGGAGGCGGCCTCAAGTCTGATCCAACCGATAAGACCGGTGGCGACCACGAGGCGCTCTCGATCAAAAACTACCCGCGTGATATCCGAACTCGCAGAACACGGCAGCGACAAGCAGCCCCAACCTTCCCGATAACGCAGACCTTCGGTCTGATGGAGCAATATGGCCGGAACGGCCGGAATGGAAACAATAGTAAGAAATCAGCTGTTTAGCGTGAGGCGGAAGGCGTTGAACTAACATGGCAACGCCTTCCACGTTTCCGTTCGCGTTTTGATGAAAGCGACACTCACCCTTTTCTTTTGCCTGATCCTCAGTTGGCATTTGTCCGGCGGTGTGTCGTTCCCTGCCACAAATGAAGATTCCCAAAAGAGAGCCCAGGAACTACTCGACCTTAGCGCTGCCCAGAATCGCCACCTCGAGCACGAAACCGCTATCCAAACGGCCAGGAAAGCACTGGCGCTCTTTGAATCTATAGGCGACCAGAAGAACGTCGCTGAAACGTATGTACATCTCGGTCGCTACCACTACGCGCTAAACAGGATGAGCGAGGCGGCTCAGTACTACGAGTTGGCTCTTCAGATCCGGCGCCAGCAAAATGACGTGGTGAACGAAGCGGAGATGCTGATTCAGTTGAGCTTCGTCGAAGGCCGGCAAGGTGAGTGGCTTAATGGATTCTCCTATCTGACTCAGGCGCAAAACCTGATCGACAATCTGGATAAGCCGGACACAATGGCCCGTATTGCTACCGGCATGGCATACGTGTTCAATGACAGCGGCTTACCTGAATACGGCTTAACTCAGTACCAGCGAGCGAAAGAATATTACCGCCGGGCCGAGGATGAACGCGCTTACAACCGGCAGACAATGCGGATCGGTTACACTCAACTCCTGCTCAAAAACTACCCAGCCGCCCTCACCGAACTGGAAGAAGCACTCCGGTATTTTGAAACCTCCGGTGATTCTGACGTGGATGCATCGGAATGCCGCGAGTACATGGCGCAGGTTTACATGGCCATGGGCAAGTATGACCTCGCGCTCCAACATTTATTACCCGCTCTCTCGCTGTATGAGACTACGAAAAAGGAAAGCGATGCCGCGCAAGTAAAAGCTTTGGTTGGTGAAATCTATCAGCGGCAGGGAAAGCTTGAGCTCGCGCGCACCAATTATCTTGCCGCGCTAAAAACCTTTCACGAGGCGCCCGATCCGGTTAAAGAGGCGGCCGTTGGTTTCGCACTGGGCCGCCTCGAACTGAGTCGCGGTAACTACGATGCAGCCGACAATTATCTGAAAGCATCAATCGAAACTACTGAAGACATCCGAAGCGATTTGAACAGTCGTGTTTTGGCAACTGCTTTTTCCGCGAGCGTTCACGATCGATATGAGACTTATATCGATTGCCTGATGCGAAAACACAAACAGCAGCCGTCGCAGGGTCTGGAGCTGCGCGCTTTTCAGGCCAGCGAACTAGCGCGAGCCCGTTCGCTGGCAGCGTTGTTGCGCGACACGCAAACAGAAATCGTGACCGGCATAGACCCGCAACTTGCAGAACAGGAGAGAACACTGCGCCAGGCGATCCGGTCTAAAGCAGAAGAGACAATCACGCTGCTGGCCGGAGACTACAACAAGGATCGGCTCAACGAACTCGAGACGTCGCTGACGCGTTTGCGCCAACAGCACAAACAAGTCGTTCAGAAGCTGCAAAAACAGAACCCGCGCTACGACCAGATCAAAGAGACAACCAACTACTCCGTCAAACAGATTCAGGAACTCATCATCGAAGACGATCAGACGATGCTGCTCGAGTATTTCCTGGGACGGAACGCCAGTTATCTTTGGGCCATCACTCTCAACGACGCAAAAGTTTTCGTGTTGCCCAAAGCTGACGACATCACCCGAGTGGTGCAAGACGTCTATAAATTGCTCTCGACGGAACCAAACGACGACACCGACCAGCGTCTCAACAACGCTACTGCTGAATTATCAAAACTGGTTCTTGGTCCAGTCGCGGATCAGTTGCACGCTCGCCGGATAATCGTGGTCGCCGATGGCGCGCTTAATTACATTCCCTTTCAGTTGCTGCCGTTAGCTTCACGCAATAACGCGCCGCTGGTAGCTAACTATGAAGTGGTAAACGCGCCGTCGGCATCAGTCCTGGGCCAACTGCGCGAGGAAAAGAGGCAGCGGCCACGCAGGACCAAAATTCTCGCAGCGTTTGGCGATCCGGTCTTCGCGTCAAACTATCAGCAATTCAAAAACTCGGGTTCCGGCGAAGTGCTGGCGGCCTCGCAAGCAGCAGGCGGCCAATCGTGGCAACGTTCCTCTCGCGATATCGAAGTCAAAGGTGATGACATCGATCCGGACACGATCCAACCACTGCACTACAGCAAATCCGAATTGAAGAAACTGAGTGACCTCGCCGGCTCGCAAGCACTCATCGTCAGGGGATTTGACGCTTCGCGTGGCGTGTTGGAAACAATTGACTTTTCAAAGTATGCGATCCTGCATTTCGCCACTCACGGGTTGCTCAATCCGAAGAATCCCGAGAATTCAGGCTTCCTCCTTTCCATGCTCGACTTCGACGGGAAGCCACAGAACGGCTTCATCACGATGCAGGATGTTTATAGTCTTCGCGTCCCGGTGGATCTCGTGGTGCTGAGTGCCTGCCGCACCGGTCTCGGCAAAGACGTGCGTGGCGAAGGCTTGATCGGTCTAACCCGCGGCTTCATGCACGCGGGCGCTTCGAGCGTGGTGGCGAGTTTGTGGAAAGTCGACGATGAAGCGACGGCGGAGTTGATGAAAAACTTCTACGCCAACATGTTGCAAAAAGGCTTGGCGCCCGCAGAGGCTTTACGCGAGGCCCAGAATACAGTCCGTCAAAATCCGATGTGGCAGTCGCCACACTTCTGGGCCGGCTTTACCTTGCAGGGCGAATTTAAGGAGCCGATCAAATTACCGGCGCCGAGCGGCGCTCCGCTCAGAGTTCAAAATGCTGTTGGTGGTGGATTCCTGTTAGCTTTGCTTGGTGGGATTGCCTGGGGATTCAAACGACGCTACTCAACTACGAAGTTATAACTACCGCGAACTCGTTCTGCACTGCCATCGGGTTTGACTATTGAGAGCTGGATCACGTAGCTGCCGCGGCTTAGCCACGAGGCCGGGATCCTGACAATGATTTTCTGGTCCGTCCGTTCGGCTATCGTCAAATCCCGTTCAACTCCGTTCTCATCGACTAGCTTCAGGCGCAAGTCTTTCGCGGCCTTCGCCTGTTCCGCGAGGGGCAGCTCTAGTTCGAGACCGGCGCCTGCCAATTGCGCCGACACCGGCGCGATGCTCTGAGCACGATCAGAGCTACTGAGCGGTACGTTGATCGCCGTGTATTGTGGTGACGAGTTGCCGAATGACAAGAGAAAGAAAACGAGACCAGCCACGACAAGCACTACCGCAGCGCTCAAACCCACGTGCGCATAGGAAGGTCGTCTCCAAAACGCGCGGATCTGATCGAGCAAACTCGGCGACGCAGGCTGCGCGACAGATCGAACCGCTGCCATTTCAACGGGTTCACCACGTTGAGCATCGGCCTGACTGAGCAGCTCTTTTGCAAATTCGAGTTTCTGTTGTCGTACCGGCGTGTTGAAGAAATACTTATCAGCACGCTTGCGTTCGTCGTCCGTCAATTCATTCCTGACGTACTGATCAGTCAGTTCATCGACAACCGTGTCAAACTCGTCGCCAAATGAAGAATCCGTCAGCAACTGGAGCTCAATCTTCTCCTGCTCCGCCTCGTCCAGTTGACCAAGCAGATATCTCCGCACCTCTTTTTGCACGTTTTTAACTATGATGCCGCTCCTAAATACCGCCAGGGTTTACCGCCGCTAATCTATATGACGTTTGAGCCCCGTTTTGTTTGTCTCGATTGCGCAACACATTCAATCACGCATTTTTCGAGGTTTACGCGCAAGTGATGGGCACGCGTTCGCAGCGCTCCCTCGCTGATCGAGAGCTCGACGGCCATTTCCCGGTGATGCTCAACCTTCGCATGTCCCTGGTAGAGGTGATAGTCGAGAATGAACTCGCGTTTGTCAGAGGGCAACAGCTTCAAACACTTTGACAAACATTCGGAAGTGTCGCTCCTGACTGTTTCCTGTGAGACGCGTAGCGGTAGTTCGTCCATCGCGACTTCCTTTCTCCGGCTGGCTTCGAGGATAAGGTTCCGCGCCACGCCGTGAAAGTAACGCGCCGGATCGCCGACGTACTTGGCCTGGATTTCAGGCAGTCGCTTCACCACGCGATCGATAGCCTCATCCGTATAGTGTTCCGCATCACTCAAACCCTTCGAGACGAAGATGCGGATCAACCCGGAGCGAATTACCTCATAACGTTGACCTGCTTTTTCGCGATCAGGATCGAGCCACTCAAGCAAAGCATCAAATGGTTCCTTGGTGATGGTCACCATCAACTAATCCTTAGAACTTGGGGATCGACAAGACGTGCGCCGCGAGTGGGGGCTCCTGAGAGCCCACTAAAACTAGCTCAGACTCAGGGCAATAGCAACCGGATAATCTGCGGATAAGCCCATCTTGACTTTCAATTCTACGGTTGCTGTAATCCGGGCATGTCAATCGAGGAATTAGTTTACGATTGGAATACGGTTGAACCGTCTCTGAAGGCGCCGAACCGGCACATCGGTATCGACGACGAAACATTGCGCGACGGTTTACAGTCGCCGTCCGTCTCCGAACCTCCCGTCGAACAGAAACTCGAACTGCTCCACTTGATGGACGCGCTGAGCATCGATACGGCGGACATCGGACTGCCGGGCGCCGGCGGCACACACGCAGCCGGAGTCGAACGACTGGCGCGCGAGATTGTCGACAAAAAACTGAAGATCAGGCCCAATTGCGCGGCTCGCACGCATCGCAACGATATCATTCCGATTGTCGAAATTTCGCAGCGCGCCGGTATTCCGATTGAGGCCTGCACCTTCATCGGTTCTTCTTCCGTGCGTTTCTTCGCCGAAGACTGGACGTTGGAGAAGCTGCTCCAGATGACCGAAGAGGCCGTCTCTTTCGCGGTGGGCCAGGGACTGCCGGTGATGTACGTCACCGAAGACACCACGCGCGCCAAACCCGAAACCATACGCGCGCTTTACACGACTGCCATTCGCTGCGGGGCAAAGGCCGTTTGCGTGTGCGACACCGTGGGCCACTCGACACCTGACGGCGCGCGAGCAGTGGTGAAGTTTGTGAAAGGCATCATTGAAGAGCAGGGCGGCGGCATACGGCTCGACTGGCACGGGCACCAGGATCGCGGTCTTGGCGTGATCAACTCCATCGCTGCGATTCAGGGCGGTGCGGATCAAATCCACGGCTCCGCGCTTGGAATCGGAGAACGAGTCGGCAACACGCCGCTGGATCAATTGCTGGTAAATCTGAAGCTGCTTGGTTGGATCGGTAACGATCTGTCACGTTTAGGTGACTACTGCCAAACGGCGTCGCGCATCTGCTGTTGGAACGTGCCTTCGAACTATCCGGTGTTTGGACGCGACGCGTTTCGGACCGCGACCGGCGTTCATGCGGCGGCGGTGATCAAGAGCTACAGGAAAGGCGACCAGCGGTTGGCTGATATTGTTTACTCCGGCGTGCCTGCCGGTGAGTTTGGTCTCGAGCAGGTGATCGAGATTGGCCCAATGAGTGGCAAGTCAAACGTCATCTACTGGCTCGAGAAGCGCGGTCTCGAACCGAGCGAGACTCGCGTCAATCGGATTTACGAGCGTGCGAAAGCTGCTAGCGGGGTGCTCGAAGAGAGCGAGATTATGGGGTTGTTATGAGCCACGGATTTTCACAGATGAACGCGGATCTAATCCGTGTTCATCCGCGTTCATCTGTGGCCAAATTAGTTTCATCTCCAGCGGTCGGACGCGCTCTCCGTTTTTTCGAAACGAACGCCGACGCAATCACCGAGGAGCAGATTCGGATCTGTTCGATCCCGGCGAGTCCTTTCGGAGAACAGGAACGGGCCGAATATCTCAGTCAAAGATTTCGCGAGCTGGGACTGACTGAGGTCGAGATCGACGAAGAAGGCAATTGTCTCGGATTGATCAGTGGCGTTTCACGATCGCCGCTGATCGTCGTCAGCGCACACCTCGATACGGTGTTTTCGAAAGACGCCGACTTCACCGTGTTCAGGCGCGAAGGCAGGCTGTTCGCGCCCGGAATCGCCGACGATGGCTGTGGCCTGGTAGCGCTGATCGCACTGGCCCAGGTAATTCAACAGGAACGAATTCCGCTCGAAGGCTCGCTGCTGTTCGTCGGCACTGTCGGCGAAGAGGGCGAAGGAAACCTGCGCGGCGTTCGCCATCTTTTCACTAAAGGACGCTGGGCGTCGCAGGTTGATGCATTCCTGAGTTTTGATGGACCAGGCGTAGATCGGATTACTACCCGCGCGCTCGGATCACGTCGCTACCGCGTCGAGTTTAGTGGACCAGGCGGTCACTCGTGGGGCGACTTCGGCGTGCCCAATCCCGTACACGCAATGGGTCGCGCTATCTCGCGTTTGGCCGGTTATCCAGCACCTAAAGATCCGCGCACGACTTTCAACGTTGGTCGCATTGAAGGCGGCACGAGCGTCAACGCCATTCCCGGCAGCGCGACGATGGAAGTGGATCTTCGCTCCGCTGCGCAGGCAGAGTTGCAGCGGCTGGACGCGTTCTTCCGGCGCGCAATGAGAGATGCAGCAGATGAAGAAAACGCGAAGAGACGTGCAGGCGATCCGCTATTGAAACTAACACTTAATCTGATCGGCGAAAGACCGATGGGTGAAACTCCGACCGATTCACCACTCGTGGAACTCGCGCTCGAGGCAACCAGGATACTCGGCTTCGAGCCGCGTCTGGATCAATCGTCCACCGACTCAAATCTTCCAATCTCGCTGGGAATCCCCGCAATCACACTCGGCGCGGGCGGCGCCTCCGGCTGCTCTCACACACTCGACGAATGGTACGACCCACGCGACCGCGACAAAGGTCTCAAACGCGCCCTGCTCCTAATCCTCGGAATAGTGGGCCACAGATAAACACGGATTTCATTCACAGATTTATTAAAAATCCGTGAATGAAATCCGTGTTTATCTGTGGCTTAGTTTTTAGTTGATCGGAATCGACACCGTCGCTGATCCGGCTTTCCCCGGTGGGAAGCGCTTCTGTCGCGCGATTCGCAATGCGTTTGCATCACCACCGGAAGCCTGCGTCACACGTCCCGACTCATCATAAGTCACCGTCACTACAACCCGCTTCGCGCCAGGCTTGACGGTCTCGGGCGCTGGAGTTGAACCGAGGGTTGCCGCATTCTCGGCGGCCTTCGCTTCGCGAGCCTTTCGTTCCTGCTCACGCTTACGTCTCGCCGCCAGTGCAGCCTCGTCTTCAGCAGTTGGCTGTGCCTCGGTAGTAGTCGGTTGCGGTTGTGCAGGAGTGTCAGCTTGGGTACTTTGCGGCGCCGGTGCCTGGCTCACAGTTTGAGGAGCAGGCGCTGGCTTCTTGCTGCTGTACCAACCCGCCGGCACTCCAATCACCGCCACGCTCGCCAGGATCGCCACCGCAATCCCACCGATCAAAATCGGTTTACGTCGACTCACCGTCTCTTTCCCAAAAGAAAGAAACGCGGGTGCAAACGAACTCTCAACCTCAGCCTTCACTGCTTCTTCAACTGGCGCACTCGCCAGTTCATCCGGCTCCGGCTCAAAGCCCGGAGGAAACGCCACGCCCGGAGAAATGTTCTCGTCCAACCGTCGCAGTCCTTCGAGCACCACCTGCGTCCACGGTTGATTGATGGTGCGGCTCTTGGCCTCCACGTCAGCGCTAAACTCAAACTCGGCATTGGGAAGCGTCAATGCGTAATAGACCGCGTCGATTCCATGCAGCACGCCGATGCGCGCGTCAACCACTGATCCCGTCTGTAAGAAAAAGTATCCCGCGCCTTGCGGGTACAGGACTTTGAGACGGCCGCTCTTGCGTTGATTACAGAAAAACTCGATCAGCTCGGAAAGTGAAAGGTCGCTGAGGTGTCCGGTTAATGCCATGAGAACTAGTCCCTTCTAGGAGAACTTGCTGGTTGGAAAAGTGGGGGAGAGTGGCGCGCCATAAAGCTGCGGCGCGCCACGAAGGTAGGTTAGGGAACCAGCGCGAACTTGTAGTTGATCACGCCGGAGACCTTGACCGGTTGTCCGGAAAGCTTTGTGGGAGAAAACTTCGCTTTCAATGCCGCTTGCACCGCCGCTTCACGCAGGATCGCCGGGCCACTCGTCGCATTTGCCGCAACTACTTTGCCCGTCTCATCAAGAATCACGTCTACTGTGACAATACCCTGCGCTCTCATGCGTTTCGCAGCGTCAGGATAAGCAGGCGGAGGCAGGAAGACTGCCGTGCCGTTGAGAACTCCACCCGAAACCGGTTTGAGAATCGGCTTTGGACCAGGGGTCGGCGGAGGCTCGGAATCCAGCATCACGCGAATGGCTTCCTGGCTGGGAGTCATGCTCGGCGCCTTAACGTCAACTGGTGCAGCCGCGATTTTGGTCGCCGTAGTCGAAGCTGACGGTAAGTCTGGGGCGTTGGGAATTTTCTTGTTGTCCTTCGGTTTATTCGCCACCGCTGCCGCCGGGTTGGGCCTGGTTTCAGCGGGCTTGGTAACCGCAGGCGCCGGAGTTGTATTTACGGGCTGCGGCGTGGTTGCGGCTCCGGGCGTGACCATCTTGACCATGTTCTCGTCGAGGTAATACATGATCGAGCGATAGGTCACTTCGGTTGGTTCGAAAGTGACGCCGCGCGAATCAACCACCGCCACGGACGTCGTCATCTTGTTCCAGTTACCGGCGAAGTCGAACTCATACTTGTACGTCTCCTTGCTCAACAACGTGCCGTCGGCGTTGAGCATGGTCATCTCGCTGATATTGCCCTTTTCGTCGTACTTGTAGACTTCCTTGCCGGTCAGGGTAGCGCCGGCGATGGGGAAATACTGGTTCTCGATCTTGTTACCCTTGATGTCGTAAGCAACGACCTCGACCAGTGTGTGTTTGCCCTCGCTCAGGCGACCATCTGCCGTAGACAGTTTGGCAACTTCGGTGCGAACGCGGCGAACCGGGCCAATCAAGCCGTCGCGGGACCTGTCGCTTTCAACCGCTGGGGTAACGGCGGGGGCACTTCCGGCTTTGGCCGTCAGGCCGGATTGGGCGCTTGCGGTAGCGCACAAGACCGACAGGCAAAGCGTGACTAAGCATAATCTCTTCAACATTCTAAGCATTGTTTTCTCCATAATTCGCTGAGGCAGGCCAACTTTGGAAGAATCGTGAGGCGGGCGCACCTTACGAGCCCAAGCGATATTAACGAAGTTAAACCTTGTTTGTCTATAGGGGTTGCCACAAAAAGGCACAAAAGGATCGAAGACATGGTTTCTGCCTCTGCTTTTAGTGAATTTGTGCCTTTTTGTGACTAACCTTTACCCTGGCTCGGCGCGGAAAAGGTTGTCGGTGCGGCTGATGGAAAGGACTTCGTGGGCGGTCTTGTAGACCGTTTCCACCGAAATATTGGCGATTGAGGGGCCGTAAACGGGGCGGTGCTGGTCGCCAATCGGCGTGAAGCAATGCGGATCCGGGCGGTCCATGATGACGATCACGGGCGTCCCGACCGCCGCCGCGATGTGTACCGGGCCGGTGTCGTTGGAAACAAACAGGGTCAGGCGGGCCAGTGCTGCCGCCAGTTGAGGAATGGTCAGACGGTCAAACAGGATTGTCCCTGCCGGAAACAGCTTGCGCATCTCCGGCACCATCTGTCTCTCTTCCGGGCCGGCGAAGACGATGACTCGCACTCGGTCGTTTCGCCTCAGGTGATCCGCGAGTTCGGCAAAGTGTTGCAGGGGCCAGAGACGGCTGCTGTTACCTGCGCCTGGGAAAATGCCGGCGAGTAGTTCACCGGATTGCGCGTGCTCCTTTTTCAGCAGCGCGTCAACCGAGCTAACGTCCGCGGCACTTGTCTTCAACACCGGCGTTCGTGACGCATTCTGAATGCCCAGCGGCTTTATTACGTCGAGGTAGCGATCGACGAGATGAGTTTTCTCTGATTCCTGGACGGGTCGCGGTTTGAAGTTGGCGAGGAAGTCGAGCGAACGATTTGTTGAGCGCCGCGAGTAGAGTCGATGAGGCGCTCCGGACAGGAAGCCAAGCAGGTTTGTCTCGTAGTAACTGTGCAGGTCAATGACAAAGTCAAACTTTGCTTTGCGGACTTCTGAGACAAACTTCAGGATACGACCGATTGAAATCAGGGTTGGGCCATCGCGCAGCGCCACTCGATCCACTTCCAGGATCTCGTTGGCATAACCGGCGAGACCCAGCAGCTCTTTGCCAGGCTTCCCCACCGCCACCGTGATCTGCGCATACGGGAACCGCTCACGGATAGCACGCAGCGCGGGCAAACTCATTACGACATCGCCGAGTTGGCCAAAATCGATGACGAGTATGTTGCGCGGTTCGAATCTCATTTTTCTTTAAGCGCAGAAGAACGCAGATGACGCAGATCTGAATTCAGATCCGCGTCATCTGCGTTCTTCTGCGACTAGAGTTCTCTTAAATCGCGACCCGTCATCTCAGCCGGCTTCTCGACTTCCAACAGACCCAGCAGTGTTGGCGCTACGTCTTCGAGCGCGCCGCCTTTGCGCAGTTCGACGCCGATCGAATCTTCGTCGATCAAGTGAAACGGCACGGGATTCGTCGTGTGGGCCGTGTGCGGGCTACCGGTCAGGGGATCGATCATCTGCTCGGCGTTGCCGTGATCGGCGGTGATCAGCGTGATGCCGCGCGCCTCGCGAATGCGTTTTGTTATCCAACCCAGGCAAGTGTCAACGTACTGGCACGCCTCGATCGTCTTGTCGAGTTTGCCGGTGTGGCCCACCATGTCGGGGTTCGCAAAATTGATCACGAAAACGTCCGTTTCACCCTCATCGATGCCGCGCAACACTTTATCCGTCACCTTGAAAGCCGACATCTCAGGTTGCAGATCGTAAGTCGCGATCTTTGGCGAAGGCACCAGCAGACGCTGTTCGCACGGATACTCTTTCTCGACGCCGCCGTTGAAGAAGTAAGTGACGTGCGCGTACTTCTCCGTCTCCGCCAAACGGTAATTGCGCACCTTTACGTTGCCCCAGACTTCCGCAAGCACGTTGCCATGTTGTCGCGGTGGAAACGCGATCGGAAGATTGAAACTGCTGTCGTACATCGTGAAGCAAACAAATTCGACGCGCGGCCGATCGGGAACCGGAAACTCGTTGAAACCAGGCAACGTGAGGGCTCGCGTTAACTGTCGCGCGCGATCCGGACGGAAATTAAAGAAGATTACCGAGTCGCCATCTTTGATCGTCGCTACCGGACTGAGATCTTTACGCACGATCGCAATCGGTTCGACGAACTCGTCAGTGACGCCACGCTCGTACGACTCTGTGATCGCCGCGATCGGATCATTCGCGTGTGAGCCGATTGCTTTAGTCAACAGGTCGTAAGCACGCTGCGTTCTTTCCCAGCGCTTGTCGCGATCCATGGCGTAGTAGCGGCCGACGACTGTCGCGATCTCACCGCAGCCGATCTCGGCAGTTCTTCGCTGGAGCGTCGCAATGTAATTCACCGCCGAGGCGGGTGGCGTGTCTCGTCCGTCGAGAAAGCCGTGTATGTAGACGCGTTCGAGCGCGTGCTCTTTCGCCATCTCGAGCAACGCATAAAGATGTGTAAGCGAAGAGTGGACCTGGCCGTCAGATACCAACCCCATCAGGTGGAGCGCCTTGTCCTGCGTCCGCGCCGCTTCCATGGCGTGAGTCAATACCTTGTTCCGGAAGAACGCGCCGGTTTCGATCTCGTGGTCCACGAGGGACACGTCCATGCGAATCACGCGGCCCGAACCGATGTTCAGGTGACCGACTTCTGAATTCCCCATCACGCCGGCGGGCAGACCAACGCGCGAGCCGTGCGCGTCGAGCAGTGTGCTCGGATACTTTTCGCAAAGCTCGTCGTAGAAAGGTGTCTCGGCCAGCGCGATCGCGTTGCCCTCGCGCGCCACAGAATAGCCCCACCCATCGATCACAATCAGGGCGATCGGCCCTCGTTTTTTAGCCATAATTTTTAGCCACAAAAAGGCACAAAATACACAAAAGAAGATTTCCTACAAAGACATGCCGCATTCAATAATTTGTTTAGCCCGTCCGCTGAGCAATTGCTTTTGTGCTTTGTGTGCCTTTTTGTGGCAAATCTTTTGTGCCTTTTTGTGGCTTTTGATGAAAAGCTTTGCGGCCGGGAAAGCGCGCGGCCCCGCGCAGGTCTTCTTCGATGCGCAAAAGTTGATTGTACTTTGCCGTGCGATCGGTGCGCGAAAGCGAGCCGGTTTTGATCTGGCCGGCGTTGGTGGCGACGGCGAGATCGGCGATGAAGGGATCTTCAGTCTCACCGGAACGATGCGAGATGATCGTCGTGCAGTGGTTTCTTTGTGCGAGCTCGATGCAGTCGAGGGTTTCAGTCAGCGTGCCGATCTGGTTGACTTTGATCAGGATCGAATTGGCCACACCCAGGTCAATTCCTTTTTGCAGGAACTCCGTGTTGGTAACAAAGAGATCGTCGCCGACAAGTTGCACCCGGTCGCCGAGTTCGTCAGTCAAAAGCTTCCACCCTTTCCAATCGCTTTCCCCCATGCCGTCTTCGATCGAGATGATGGGGTACTGGTCGCACCAGGATTTCCAGTATGCAACCATCTCTGCGCTCGTCAGCTTGCGTTTGTCGCTCTTCTTGAAGACATATCGCTTGCCGTCGTAAAACTCACTCGCAGCCGGATCGAGCGCGAGCAAACAATCAATGCCCGGCTTGTAACCCGCTTTCACCACCGATTCGAGAATAGTCTCGATGGCTTCCTCGTTCGATCTCAGATTCGGAGCGAAGCCGCCTTCGTCCCCGACGCTGGTGGCGTAACCCTTTCCTTTCAGCACTGATTTGAGTTGATGAAAGATTTCGGCGCCGATACGCAGCGCTTCGTTGAAACTGGTAGCGCCTACCGGAACAACCATGAACTCCTGAAAGTCGACATTGTTGTCGGCGTGTGCGCCGCCGTTGACGATGTTCATCATCGGCACTGGCAGAGTGCGTGAGTTTGGACCACCGAGATAGCGGTAGAGCGGAAGTTCCAATTGCGCCGCAGCCGCTCGCGCGGTGGCCATGGAAACGGCGAGCAAGGCATTGGCGCCGAGTTTCGATTTGTTCCTGGTGCCGTCTAACTCGATCAGAGCGCGATCGACTTCGGCCTGGTCGAGCGCGTCGAAGCCTTGCAGGGCGGGAGCAATGATTTCGTTGACGTTCTGAACTGCTTTGAGCACGCCCTTGCCGCCGTAGCGTTTCTTGTCTCCATCGCGAAGTTCGACCGCTTCGTTTTCGCCGGTTGATGCGCCGGAAGGTACTGCCGCACGTCCTATTTCACCATCGGCCAAAATCACTTCCGCCTCGACTGTCGGATTCCCGCGCGAGTCCAGTATTTCACGTGCCAGAACGTGCTCGATCCAGCTCATCCTTTATCTCCTCTTCTGCTTCAGTTTTTTGAATCTCGAGTTTAACTCTTCTTACGCGACGTTTCTCAACGCGCTCAATCTTGAACACCAAACCATCGTGCTGCACCACTTCTCCGGGCTTGAGAACGTGACCCGCTTCAGTCATCAGAAAACCGCCAATCGTCGTGTAGGCTTCCGATTCGGGAACGGACAGTTTCAAACGTCGATTGAGATCTCTTACGGCCAGGCCACCATCCAGCACGTAGTTACACTTGTCGATTTGGGTGATCTGCTCGTTAACTTCTTCGTCGTGTTCGTCGGAGATCTCGCCGACGATCTCTTCGAGCAGGTCTTCGAGTGTGATGATGCCTTCGAGCCCGCCGTGTTCGTCAACAACGAATCCGAAGTGCATTTTTGCCTTTTGCATCTGGCGCAGCACGTGTTCGAGCCGCGCCGTGTCAACCACGTACATCGGCGGCTGCAAAACGTCTTCGAGCTTGAACTTTTCCGGGTGCAGCAGATACGGCATCACGTCTTTGCTGTGTATGAAACCACACACATCGTCAAACGATTCACGATACACCGGCAGACGCGAGTAACGATGCTGTTCGAACGCTTTCGTGATCTCTTCGAGATTAGACGTGTTGGGGATGGACGCCATCTCTGTGCGCGGCACCATCGCTTCCCGCACCAGCGTGTCAGAAAACTCAAACACACGATGGATCAAACGCCGCTCTTCCGCACGCAAGTGACCACTCTCGCGCGACATATCGACGAGCCGGCGCAACTCTTCTTCCGTGTAGATCGACGCGTGTTCAGAAGTGGCTTTGATGCCGAAGAGAGTAACGGTGCGGGCACTGGCCCAGTCAAGTGCACGTATCGGCAAACTAAAAATGCGATAGAAGAGTTGCAGCGGCAGTGCTATAGCCAGTGCGACTTTTTCCGCCGCTGCTAGGCCCATCAACTTCGGCGCCTGTTCGCCCAGCACGATGTGCAGCGACGTGATGATTGAGAATGCGATCGCGAAGGCAATGGCGTGTCGCCACGCCTCCGATAAACCGGAGAGCGGACCTTCCAGCAGGCGAGCGATTGCCGGTTCACCAATCCAACCGAGTGCAAGCGAAGCGAGCGTGATTCCCAGTTGGCAAGCTGACAGGTAAGCGTTGAGGTTTTGCAGCAGACCCAGCAGGCGTTTCGCAGTCCGGCTGCCGGACGCGGCGAGCGTTTCGATGCGCGACGCGCGTACGCCGACGAGTGCAAACTCAGCGGCGACAAAGAAGCCGTTGGCCGCCACCAGCAAAAGAACTGCGAGGAGTTTTATGACTATGGTGCTGGCTGAGTTTCCGTCCATTTTTAGCCACGGATTTACACGGATAAAATACTAGTCTTATTTACCCGTGTCATCTGTGGCTAAAACCCTGGCTTAGGTGGCAGTGTTTTTCAGTGTCCGGCTACCGCCCCGGCTGCGCGGGCACGGATGGGTCGCCGGTCATGTTTACTGTGGGCACGAGCAAGTGCCTGATCGACGCGTGGCTCGATGTTGCACTCGGGCTGGCGGCACACTGCTGCCAACTCCGACACCACGAGGTAGCGTGCACGTTCGAGCATCCGCTGTTCGCGAAAAGAGAGGGGTTTAAGATTGCTCAAGTAGGTTAAATGCTTGAGCACTTCGGCAACCTCAAAGATATCGCCGGTGCGCATTTTTTCTGAGAATTCCTTGAACCGATCCTTCCAATCATTAGCCGGGGAAGAGAAATCATCTGCTAATGCTTTGAAAAGCATGTCACACTCGCCCGATGAGATTGGGGCTCGTAAGCCAACTTCTAAGGCATTGGTAACTGGAACTAAGACCACTGAGTTATTAGCAGCAAGACGAAGCGTGTAGAAAGGTAGGAGCGTAGCGCCTATTTGCTTCTGTTCTATTTGCTCGATGGTCCCGATTCCATGATTCGGGTAAACGACTTTCTGGCCGACTTTGAAGCCCACCATGCACCTCCATCGATTTTGAAATATCTTTCAGACTGCGCCGCACGCGCGGGTCTTTCGGGGAAATGTCCGAGGACGCTGATTGCGTCGAAGCCCTGTTTGGTAAGTAGTTAGAAGTCTAGCAAGCGATCTTGCGAATGGTCAAGGTTCAGAAGAGGCCGCAGATTTTCGCCGATATACACTGATCAATCTGCGTTCTCTGCGAATATCTGCGGCTAAATCATTTCAGTTGATAGTCGACGAGGTTCTGGCAGGGCTTTAGTTCAATGTCCGTCTTTTGTGCTTCTGCGGTGCGGCGGAGTTTTGTGCGTGCCGCTGCGGCTTCGGGCTGGCGGAGTTTGGTTAACGTTGCGATCTGGGCATCGACGTTTGTTTGTGTGACCGCGAGATACTTACCCGGCGGAAGATTGTTGAGTGTGAAGGCGCCGTCAGAAGCAACTTCGGTAACAGAGAAACGCAGCACGTCTTCTGCTTTGTCGGGTTCGGCTGGAATCAGATAAACAACCCTGCCCGCCGGCGTCACGGCGCCTTCCGCTAATTCGAGACGACCACGAATCGATGCGGCGCCTTCCGCAAGCGTGATGATCACGTTCGTTAGTTGCTCGCCAGACTTCAGCGCGGTCCAGGTTGCTGCCGCGTCGATCTTTTGCGGCTTCGGCGCCGTGGTGTTCATCGTGATCGATTGGGTATACCAGTAGCGCGCATAGAAACGAGGCTCGAATTGATACCTGGCCGGCGGCAGAGCACGCACCACGAAAGCTCCGTTTTCATCGACCGGAAACAAATGCGCACCGGTTCGCGCATACACGTCGTCGTCAGTTTCTGAATCCTTTTCATGACGCACTGTTTGCACCGCCGTTTCCGCAAACAACGGCGGACGTTTTCCCTCGCAGCCGGGCGCCTTCGTGCGTTCGAGCGTAATGCGCCCTGAGATTGACGAAACCGGTTTCGGAATTAATTCGATGCCGGTGATGTTTGCGCCCTTAACGGTGATGCGCTTGACGTCCGACCTCCCGAGCTGCGGTGTCCGGGACGTTTGCGTCATCGAATACTCCTGGCCAACCAAACTATATTCACCATCAGCTAGCCCGCTGAATGCGAAGCCGCGATTTCCGGGAAGCTGAAACGTACTACCCACCGACAGCCCGCTACTAACAGATTTCAGCGATACCTGTGCACCATTGCCGGCGGCTGTCTTGACGTTGCCACTAATCGTGTATCCCGGTTCGCCTTTGTAACGAATGTCCGCAGTGCTCTCTTCACCTGGCCTCACGATGATTTCGACGGCGGTATCGCGAGTTGATGAAGGAGCATAGGTGGCAATATCCGAATTGTAAGGATTGAACGCGTACTGTAATTCGCCACCACCACCGGCGCTGACGAGGTACGTTCCCGGAAGCAGCCCGTAAATCCGGTAGATGCCCCGATCGTCCGTCGTTCGCACGTTGTCGTACTGCGGCCCTTTCGATGTCTCTCCCTTCGCGTCGCGCAGCCTCGTTGCTCGAACGGAAACCTTAATCACTGGTTCTCCCAGCGCATTCGTTACAACTCCGGTAATCACTCCTCCACGAACCATCTCTACCCGCACCGAATCGCCGAGACGGTAGTAAACTGGCGGACCAGGCTCAGTGGTGTACGCGGCTGCGTTAGCCATAATCGAGTACAGGCCCGGATCGAGATCATTCAAGCGGAAGGTTCCTTCGAGGTCCGTTGCGGTACGGCGTCCGGGCAGGGATGAATTGAGGCTTCTGGCAAACACAGCAGCTCCAATCAAAGGCTGCCCATTTTCATTCACGACTTTCCCACTAATGGTTCCTGTTGAGCCTTCTTCCGAATTCTTCGGTGTTGGTGACGGCGCCTGCGCGCACACGGCAACGCAGGTCGCCATCAACACCACCACCAGAATTGTCAGCCTTCGAATCATTTAAGGTTTCGCGGGAGCGGCCGGAGCGGCCATGTCGATTGTGATCGTGAGTTCCGTGACTTGTCCGTCCAGCAAAGTGACGTCGCGCTTTGCGCTGCGAGCCTGCACCGTAGCGGTATCTGAAATCGAGGCCCAGAGTTCGTATGTACCGGCCGGCATGGCATCGATTAAAAAGTGTCCACGCTCATCGGCGACTGTTAATGGACGGAAATTCGGCAAGACTTCACCCGGCTTCGTCAGTCTTAGAAGGATCCGGGCTCCCTCCGGCAGCGAACCGTTTTCGATTTTGACCGTGCCGCGAACAGTTGCGGTTCCGTAAGAAACGATCACACGCACGCCAGTCAACTGTTCGCCATCTTTGATTTCCAGGCGCGTCGACGGCGACACGATTCCGTCGCGCTCTACGCGCGCTATGACGAACCCTTTCGCCATTGGATTCATCATCGATCCCAACATGAGATTGATGGTTCCGCCCGGCAAACCAGTCAAACGAAAACTACCGTCAGCACCGATCGGGGACATCGCAAAATTGCCTACGCCATTCGGGGCTATGGAAATGGCCCGCAACTGCATTTCTGATAATTGCGACAACAGAGACTTGTTTTGGTTCTCGAGTACGATAAAACCTGTCAGGCTCGCGCCTTTGCTAAGTCTAACGGTAAGACCGCCGATATCCTGATCGATAATGTCGAAGCTGAGTGCTTCCGCCTGCATGTCGCCGCCGCCCGCCTCTGAGACGGAGATTGAATACTTGCCTGGAATCAATCCGTCGATAAGAAACTCACCGCGACTATTCGACGCTGCGTAAGCATTTACGAACTCGATTCTTTGCCCGACTCTTCGCTGCACTTCAAATCGCACGCTCGGCACAGGCACTCCCTTGTCGTCGATTGCTACTCCACTGGCGCTGAAGATTTGCATCGCACGACCAAGGGCGATATCGACGTTGTTTGCTTCACTGCCTTCGCTCACTTCAATGACAGTACCCTTTGTATGCTCGGTGGCGTCAGGGTGAAAAACTTGCCGGTAATTGGGACGTTCCGGAGTGTTAAAGTCATACGCATTTTCGTCAGTCCGACCTGCGGCAACTTTATAGCGGCCGGGATTCAGGCCAAACATACGATAGATTCCGCGATCATCAGTTTGGACCTGCAGGTCCGCCCACATCGGCGTCTCTGGTGACCGTTTCTCGAGATTTTCGACTGAGTACAAACTGATTTGCTGCTCGATGACCGGACGTCCATCGGCGTCGGTCACGCGGCCGGTGATGACGCCACCCCGAACCAGTGCGAAGTTGATATTCTCAACGTTTTCATCTTCACCAATCAGAACGGTCTTCGACTGGGGATCTTTCTTAGCCATCACGTAGGCAGGCACAGACGGCGTGATGGAGTAATTACCGGGTCCGAGGTTTGTGAAGCGGTAAAAACCGTCCTGGTCCGTGGTCGCTCTTACGAACGGATCACGCGATATCGCCATGACATCCGCACCTTTGCGCAGTCCGATCGCGACACCCGCGACGCCATTTTCTTTGATGGTTACGCGCCCGGACACCGATCCGCGCGGAACTTTGGCGGGTTGTTTAGTCGTAGTTTGAGCGCGCAGTGAAGCTGTCAGGCTCAGGAGCGTTAGCAAAACCGCGGGCAGATAACGAGCTGAGAAACTCATGGCCGGTTTAGTCCTTTAAGCGGTGCTGAGGCGCGCCGCGCATAATATCACTTCTTTCTGTCTACAGCCGCAGAGGAAAGAACAAGTCGCAGTGGGAAGAACAAGTCAGGAAGAGGGGCTTGCCCCCGCCCTCCGAATCGCGACAGCGGGGGCAAGCCCCTCTTCCTGACTTGTTCTTCCCTCTGCGGCTGTACATGTTGTCAGCTTCAAGATTCTACTGTTAGGATCGGCCTCCATGGCTCATCTAAAAATCACCGACGCAAGTGGTCGGCAGTGGCAGTTTAGCTTCCTGCCCAACGTCGCTTGCACGATTGGCCGCGCGCCCGACAACACGGTGGTGCTGGATGATCCTCGTGCTTCTCGTTATCACGCACACATTAATCAATCCGAGCACGGCACGTTCACGATCGTGGACGGCGCCGTAATCAACGGCCAACTCCGACGCAGCGCCAACAAAGTCTTCATCAACGGCGAACCATGCTTCGAACACCAACTCAAAAACGGCGACCGCATCACAATCGGCGCCAGCACGTTGCGTTTCGAGCAACCGGCAGAAGAGAGAACTGATGTTCGTTACGACGACAAGCCGCTGGGCCACACGCAGTTGCTGATCTCGGCAAACGACGTGATGTCGACTGTGCTTCGGTCGAAAGACGAAGTAACAACCTCGCCGTCGCCTCAGCGCGACAAAGTTCTCGAAACGCTGCAACGCAAGGCAAACATTCTCAGCGCCCTGTATGAAATGAGTAAGACGCTGGGCTCGGTCTTTGACCTAAACGCCATTTTTGAAAAAGCGACGGATATTATTTTCCGAGCGACTCCGGCGGACCGCGTCGTGGCCCTGCTCGCCGAACAGGACGGCGCCGAAGATGCAAACCTGACCCCCATCGCTGTGCGTGCACGCGACAACAGGCTCGAAGCTCATGCGCGCAAGCTTTCGATCGGACGCACGATCACGCGCAAGGTCATGAAGGACCGCGTCGCGCTGCTCTCGCAGGACGCCGCCTCCGACGAACAATTCGCCGGCGTTGATTCGATCGTCTCGCAGGGAGTGCGCTCCACGATCTGCGCGCCGCTGATGACGGAGACTCGTGTTCACGGCGCACTATACGCCGACCGTCTCGATCCTTTCGCTGCATTCAAGCCGGACGATCTCGAACTGATCAGCGCCGTGGCCGCACAGACCGCGATCGCCGTTGAGAACGCACGCGCACACGAACGCCTGGCCCGCGAGGAAGTGGCCCGCGCCAACTACAGCCGGTTCTTGCCTGAATACGTCGTGAAGCAGATGCTGGAGAATCCTGAATCGTTCAAGCTGGGCGGCGTGAGTCAGACCATCACCATCTTGTTTGCGGACATTCGCGGCTTTACCCGCATCTCCGAACATGCGCCGCCGGAAAAGATTGTCAGTCTGCTGAATCGATATTTCTCGGCCATGACTGACATCATCTTCGCGCATGGTGGCACACTCGATAAGTACCTCGGCGATGGTCTGATGGCCCTATTTGGGGCGCCCACCGCAACGCCGGATGATGCATCAAACGCCCTAAACGCCGCAGTGGCTATGCAGCGCCGGTTACTGGGAATCAATCGCGAGTTGCGTGATGAGGGTTTCCCGGAGATTGGAGTGGGGATGGGCCTGCACACCGGTGAGGTGATCGTCGGTTACATCGGTTCCGATCGGCGTTCAGAATACACAGCCATCGGGGACACCGTTAATACCTCGTCGCGGCTGGAATCGAACGCCCGCGGTGGAGAGATTTTGATTAGTGATGCAACTGCCAAGGCGGCCCACAGCCGCTACCGTTTGAAACCACGCGAACCCATCATGGTTAAGAATCGCCAGCAGCCCGTGCAACTTTGGGAGGTTGACTGGCAAAGAGCAAGCGGAGCTTTTTAAGCTTTATGTCGTTCATAGGTAAAACCAAAACCTTCCTCGGCCTCAACGCCCTCAAGAACCTCGTCTCGGATTCGATGGCAATCGACATGGGTTCGGCGAGCACGATCATCGCCGTACGCGGACGCGGCATCGTGGTTGATGAGCCATCTGTAGTTGCCGTTAACAAGGTGACGGGTGAAGTTATCGCTGTCGGTAATGAAGCTCACAAGATGCAGGGCCGTGAAGCGCGTGACGTCACTGTGATAGCGCCCCTCGTCGATGGTGTCGTCGCTGATTTTGAACGGACGCGCACGATGTTGGACCACTTCGTCCGCGAAGCGCGCAGCGGTCTGTCGCACTTCAGCCGGCGCGCGATAATGAGCGTCCTGTCGGAAGTGACGCAGGTGGAACAACGAGCGCTGTTGAGTGCGGCTGAAGAAGCGCGTATCAGCCGTGTGTACATGATCGAGGAAGGCCAGGCTGCCGCAATCGGCGCCGGCGTTCCGATCAACGATGAAAAGGCTGCGGCCGTGGTCGACATCGGTGGCGGTACGACGAACGTCGCCGCAATCATCAGTGGCTCGATCATCGCTTCACGCGCTGAGAGAATCGGCAGTTCCGACATCGATCTTGCGATCATGGATCGTTTGCGACGTCATCGTGGTCTGACCATCGGTGCGCAAACAGCCGAACGGCTCAAACTCGAGCTCAGCTCCGCCACCGAACCTTTCGATCCGAGCAAGAAGATCAACGTGCGGGGCCGCGACGTGCAGACGGGCAGTCCGGCCGCTGTCGATATCACGGCGGGCGAGGTTTATACGATCACGCAACCGATCATTCGCCGCATCGCGGAGGAAGTGAAAATCTTGCTTGCGGATCTGTCACCCGAGGTTGCCGGAGATATTTTCGATCGCGGCTTGATCATGACGGGCGGCGGCGCGTCGATGGAAGGTTTGGCAACCTATCTGACCCGCGAGGTCGGACTGAGCGCACGCGTTGCCGACGATCCCCGATTCGCGATTGTGCGCGGCCTGTCGCAGCTTTATGAAGAACCCCTCTTACTCCGCCGCGTTGCGCGCACGGAGGCCCACCCCATGATCGACGCCGAAGCCACCGCTTTCGAAACCTAATGAGCCACAAAAGCAAAAAACAATTGCCGCAAAAAAGCACCAAAGGCACAAAAATTCATTTTGTGCTTTTTGTGCCTTTCTGTGGCTAGAACCAAGTTCCTCGAATGAATGTAGTCAATCTTTTCAAGCGTCAAATCACGGTTGCGCACATCTTCGGAATCCCGGTGCGTTTCGACTATCGCTGGTTTGTAGTTTTTCTGCTGAGCGTTTGGTTGATAGCAATGAATCTGGCCCAGGGCGGAATGTACGTGGGCCAATACCGAATGCTTCCTCTGAGCGTCGCGATGAGTTGGTTCCTGGCAATAGTTACGACTATGGGTCTGTTTCTTTCAGTACTCGGTCACGAACTCTCACACGCGCTGATGGGTCGCTCGGAAGGGATTGAGATCGAAGAGATCGTGTTGCACCCGTTTGGCGGCCTGGCGCGTCTGCGAAAAGAACCTGACAGCCCGCGCGCTGAGTTCCGAATCGCGGTTGCCGGTCCAGCCGCGAGTTTTGTATTTGCCGCAATCAGTTTTGCATTGATGTGGCCAGCGATGAAGGCAAATTATCCGACTGCCGGTGGCGTGTTGTTCATACTCGGCGCGGGCAATTTGTTGCTCGCGATCTTCAACCTGTTTCCCGGGTATCCGTTGGACGGCGGTCGTGTGTTGCGCTCGATCCTGTGGAGCCGCACGGGCGATATGAAACAGGCGACGCGCCTGGCCGGAATTTGCGGCATGTTGATCGCCGCGATTCTGATTATCTTTGGCGTCTACATGGCTATTGCGCCGACTTTCCGTTCGTACTTCATGGGTTTCTGGTCGGTGCTCGTCGGTCTTTTCCTTTTCGATGCGGCGTACAGCGTGGTGAAGCACGTGCGCGGGCGAATTCGTAACATCGTCAGCGAAGCGATGTCGGCGCCGTTCTCAATCGAACCTGACTTGCTGATCAGTCATTTGATCGATTCCATCCTGCCGCTGCACCGGCAGGTTGCGTTTCCCGTCGCACAAAATCACCGTTTGCATGGAATGTTGTCGTTGGAAGATCTGAAGTCGCTGCCGCGTGAACGTTGGCACCTCACACGCGCTCGCGACGTCATGCGCCCCATCGCGCCGCGGTTCTTTGTCGAGCCAAATGCAACTCTCGATTACGCGCAGGAGTTGATGAAACGAAACGGGATCGGATCGGTGGCGGTGGTGGGTAAAACCGGCGAGTTGGTCGGGTTTCTCCAGGCAGGCAAATTCAAACGCACCAAACGCTCTAAAACCTCACGCTAAAGCCATCCACAGATTACGCGGATTTTCTTAAACGGGATTGTTTAACGAATCTGTGTAATCTGTGGATAGTTTTTGCTTTAGCCGATTTTTTCCGCGATAATCCGAACGGAGTTATTAACTCTCGCCACGGATTTCACGGATGAACACGGACCAGAAAATCGAATTAGAATGTTATTGCTACTGCCATACACCGAGTACCTAAGACGAATGAGCGAGCTGCGCAATGTCGCAGACATCGTTTTCGTCTTTTTGCTGGTGTATGCAGTCTTGAAACTTTTGCGCGGCACGCGCGCCACGCCGATGGCCGCCGGGATCGGCTTCCTCGTTTTCCTCTACTGGCTTTCCGTCAAACAAGAACTCGCCACGCTCGAATTCGTGCTCAGCAATGGGCTGCTGTATATCGGTATCGCGATCATCGTCCTCTTTCAATCTGAAATTCGTCAGGCTTTGATTTCGTTTGGAAACCGTTTTCGTGTGCCTTTTTCAAGACATCGCGGGCAGTTTGGCGAGGGCGTTTACGACGAGGTTATTCTTGCGGCGACTACGCTTGCTTCAACCAAGACCGGCGCGCTGATCGTGATTGAACGGAATGTCGGGCTAAAGAATGTGACTGACGGCGGCGTGCAACTCGACGCCGAACTCAGTTACGACTTGTTAATTAGCATCTTCAACACCGCGAGCCCATTGCACGACGGCGCGGTTGTTGTTCGCCGGCACCGTATTGCAGCCGCTTCCTGCTTTCTTCCTCTGACACTGAATCCGCGGCTCTCGCGAGATCTCGGTACGCGCCATCGCGCGGCGATCGGCGTCACTGAAGATACCGATGCAGTCGCGGTCGTAGTCTCGGAAGAGACGGGATTGATTTCGTTTGTGCAGCGAGGCGAGATCAAGCGTGGCTTTGATGCAACGAAGCTGCGCGGCGCGATCTTCGACGCACTTGAAGTAGGACCAAGAAAAGAAAAGGAACAGAAGCACTCCGAAACCGAGAACGAAGCGGAAGAAATCGCCTCGGTATAAGTCCTATAAGACCTATATGCCTTTTCAGGACATCGACGAAACCACAGCCCCAGATCCCCGCCCGGCGCCGCCTACCCGCGCCGAAAAAATGCTGCGCCGGATCTTTCTCGAAGACTGGAGCCTGAAGCTTCTCTCTCTGGCAATCGCCATCGTCCTCTGGCTGTTGGTCACCGGTCAAAACGAACCCGTGACCGCACACGTCAACGTGCAACTCAATTTCATCCGTCCACCGGCTCTGGAAATCAGTAACGATCCGCCAAGAACAGTCGACGTGATGCTTACGGGCAGCCGCAACAAGTTAGACGATCTCACTTCTCTCGATCTCGTCGCCACCGTAGACATCAGCGACCAACGCGCGGGCGAAAGAGTCTTACGCCTGGCGGACAAAGCACTGATCTCATTGCCGCAGGGCATAAAGGTCGACGGGTACCAGCCGAGCGCTATTCCCATCCGCCTCGAAGAAGTCATCAATCGGCAAGTCAACGTCGAAGCAAAGCTCGAAGGTCAGCCTGCGGATGGATTTGAGGTCTACGGAATTTATCCCAGCAAGGGCAGTATCGCCGTGCGTGGACCTGCCAGCCGCGTCAATGCGCTTCAGAAAGTGACGACTGAAAGTATCTGGCTTGCAGGACATAAAGAAAGTTTCACCGCCCCAAACGTGGCGATCGATGTTCCCGATCCGAAAGTTGATCTGGACGATCCGGTCGTGAACGTAAACATAGAAATTGGCGAACGACGCATCGAAAAGAATTTCTCCAGCGTGACTGTCACGACAGCACAAGGTGGAAAGGTGCAGCCTGCGACTACGTCGGCGACGTTGTTGGGCGCTGCAAGTCTGATCAATTCGCTGAACCCCGAAGATGTGAAAATAGTACTGGATGCGGATCTCCAGCCACGTCTTCAGATTCCTGAAGCGTTGAAGGGTAAGGTGATTCTGAAATCGGTCGGCACTTCGAAGTTTGTACCGTTAAGGTAAACCACAGATTACACGGATCAATTCACGGATTTAGATGAAAGCTCTTTTTGGTACTGACGGCATTCGAGGTGAAGCGGGACGCTTTCCACTCGACCCTTCCACTGTTAGCACAATTGGTTTTTCACTGGCTTCCCATCTTGCTCGCACGGGCGAAACACCGAAAATCGTTATTGGCAGAGACACACGTGAATCGGGTGAGGTGATCGAACAGGCACTGATCCAGGGCGCCGTTCAAGCTGGAGCACAATGTCTTTCCGCGGGCGTGATCACGACACCCGGCGTCGCGTTTTTAACCCGCAAGCTTGAAGCATCTGCGGGCGTTGTAATCAGCGCGTCTCACAATCCTTATCAGGATAACGGCATCAAGATCTTCGCTCCGTCCGGGCAAAAGATGGACGACTCAGTCGAGCGTCACATTGAAGCGGACATCCATTCAAAAAATGGAGGAGCGGGGGCAAGCCCCTCTTCCGGACTTGTTCGGCCGGATGGTTCTCCGATCAATAGAACAGGTCAGGAAGAGGGGCTTGCCCCCGCTCTTCCAGATCTTGAAGAAAAACTCCGGCAGGAATACCTATCCTTTCTCGCTGATGACATCGGAAAAGATTTAAATCTCGCAGGTCTTTCGATCGTGATCGACTGCGCGAACGGCGCGAGTTCAGCACTGGCTCCCGTTCTCTTTGCACAACTCGGCGCCAAAGTAATCGCGATCAATGCCACGCCAGACGGTCGCAACATCAACCGCGACTGCGGCTCACTTCACATCGAGTCGCTGCAGGAGAGAGTAGTCGCAGCGCGCGCCGATCTCGGTGTCGCTTTTGACGGAGACGCAGATCGTTCCCTCTTTGTCGATGGCGACGGACATTTCGTCGACGGTGACGCCACCTTGTGGGCCCTCGCCACCTACCTCAAGGCTCATGGCCGCCTGAAGGACGATGGCGTGGTCGCAACCGTGATGAGCAACATCGGCCTCGAGATCGCTCTGCGTTCCGCGGAAATCCGGCTGGTGCGCACGGACGTAGGAGACAAATACGTGCTCGATGAATTGTTGAAACGTGGTGCCAGTCTCGGTGGCGAACAATCAGGTCACATTATCCTGCCGGAACTGAGCCTGGCCGGAGACGGAATGATCACCACGCTGTGCCTGCTGCGCGCAATGCGTGAGTCGCGAAAACCGCTTGCAGAGATGACCACTGGGTTCAGGCGCTACCCGCAGATCCTGCTGAATGTCAGGGTTCGTGAGAAGGTCCCATTCATGAATATCGCCTCTGTCGGAGCGGCGGTAAACGAGGTCGAGGAACTACTCTCGCAGAAGGGACGGCTGCTGCTCCGGTATTCCGGAACGGAGGCGCTGGCCCGAGTAATGATCGAAGGTGAAGACCAAAGCCAGATCGAGCAGTACGCGCGGCGAATCGCCGGAGCTATCGAGCGCGAAATCGGCGCGGTCCAGTAGGGTTTAATGAAATTTCTACACGGGTACCCGAGAAAAATCTACACGGCCTTTACCGCACGCTGAGTGCTCGATCACCTTCGATTGGTCCTGTAGTTGAGTGTTTCCCAGCAAACCCGCGAGTCGCGTCCCAAAGGCAAAAAGGATCTTGCGCGGCACGGGCGTTGCGATGTATATTGTGGGGCAAGAGAGACGGTTGGTGGATCCTCCGTCTCAAGTGGTTGCTGGGGTGAGGACAGTAACCACGAATATGGATGGGCGCGACGCACTCCCACGTATGTCGCGCCCATTCGCTTTTTGAGCTTATGAGATCCGTTGGACTTCTGCCCCAAAATGCACCGCCTGGAAATCTCACTCAAACAAGAAACTCGCAGAAGTGAAATCAATATCAGCGGCGGCATCCGGCGAAAGCTCGGCCACTTGATCCCGCTTAAGCCGCCACGCCGCGTTGCGATTATTTCTAATCAGCGGGTTTTTGACTTGTACGGACGCGACGTGGTGCGCTGTTTGAAAGCCGAGGGCTTTAAGCCGCTCGAGTGGCTGATGCCAGAAGGGGAACGTTACAAATCGTTCCGCATCCTGGAAAAAGCTGTCAATTTTCTTAGCGAAAATCGGTTTGAAAGGGACGATCTCGTGATGGCGCTGGGAGGCGGCGTGGTCGGCGATCTCGCCGGTTTCAGCGCGGCGATTTACCTCCGCGGGCTGCCGCTGGCGCAGGTGCCTACAACGCTGCTGTCACAGATAGATTCCTCAGTCGGCGGTAAGACCGGAATCAATCTCCCGACCGGGAAGAATCTCGTCGGTGCTTTTCACCAACCTTCGTCCGTCTTTATCGACACGGAAACGCTTGTGTCGTTGCCGTCGCGCGAGCTGGTCTCCGGGTTCTGCGAGATGGTTAAACAGGCCCTGATCGCCGATCGATCACTGTTTGAACTAACGGTCGGTTGTCTCCAAAAAATCGGCGAAAAGCGCGATTTCCTGCTCTCGCCTGAGTTTGAAAATCTGATCGCTTCGCAGTGCGGGTTTAAGGCGTCAATCGTGGCGAATGATGAACGCGAGTCGACCAGCCGTTCCGATACCAAATCGCGTCGCGTGCTCAACTTTGGACATACAACGGCACACGCCCTGGAGACGATTACAAACTATCGCGTGTTCCGGCACGGCGAGGCGGTTGGTTATGGAATGTTAGTTGCCGGAGAACTGTCGCGAAACCTGGGTCTTATCGACGCCGGGGAGCTCAAATTATTGCGCGAGGCGGTCAGTCTTTGTGGGCCACTGCCGCGCGCTGACAATCTCGACATCAATCAGATCATCCGCGCCCTGAAGCACGACAAGAAGAGCGTTCGTGGTCAGATCAACTGGGTATTACTCGAAGGGATAGGACGGCCGCGAATCGTCGAAGGGCGGCTTGTCACTGCGAAATCTTTGCGTCTGGCGCTGCGAACTGGATTACAGAAAGAGAGTTTTCACTAATGCGAAGATCAGGAGAACGAGGCAGTGCGAACCTCAAGTTTCTCATCGTGATGGTGCTTTTGGGTGCGACCGCCTACGCGGGATATCTCTACGTGCCGGTTGCGTTCAACGCAGCGACGTATAAAGACCTGATGCAGCACTATACGGATGTGGCCTCGACGCAGGGACATCCCGCTTCATGGTTGAACGAACAACTCAAAAAGGCCGGACCTGAATACGGTATCCCGGAGGACGCCGTTATCACGCCTGTGGCGCGTGACGGGCGACTCGAGGTAAGGGTGCAATTCACCAAGGTGATCGAGTTTCCCGGTTATCCTTACAACTACGAGTTCGATTACACCGCGAAGAGCACCGCTTTCTTAACCTTCAAATAAAATAGCCACGGATTTACACGGATTTCATACACGGATTTTTATTCAGATCTGTGCATGAAATCCGTGTAAATCCGTGGCTAAATATCTATCGGGGTGCGCCGTCGAGGAAGGCTTTGAGTTTTCGCGAGCGGGAGGGGTGGCGTAGCTTGCGAAGGGCCTTGGCTTCGATCTGGCGAATACGTTCGCGGGTCACGGCGAAGTGCTGACCGACTTCCTCCAGCGTATGTTCGGATCCCGTCGTCCCCAAACCAAATCTCATCTTGATCACTTTTTCCTCGCGCGGCGTGAGCGTTGCGAGAACCTCATCCGTTATCTCGCGCAAGTTTGAAGCAACCACTGCATCAGCCGGATTCAGGATCGACTTGTCTTCGATGAAATCGCCGAGATGCGAATCTTCTTCCTCGCCGATCGGTGTCTCCAGGGAGATCGGTTCCTGCGCAATCTTCAGGACCTTTCGGACTTTCGAAACCGGAATGTCCATCTTCCTGGCGATCTCTTCGCTGGTCGGTTCGCGACCCAACTCCTGGACCAGCGATCGCGACGTGCGGATCAACTTATTGATCGTCTCGATCATGTGTACCGGGATGCGAATGGTGCGCGCCTGGTCCGCAATGGCACGCGTGATGGCCTGGCGAATCCACCACGTCGCGTACGTGGAAAACTTGTAACCACGCCGCCACTCAAACTTGTCCACCGCTTTCATCAAACCGATGTTGCCTTCCTGAATCAGATCCAGGAACTGCAAACCACGATTCGTGTACTTCTTCGCGATCGACACCACCAGCCGCAAGTTTGCCTCGACCAGTTCGCGCTTGGCCTGACCCGTCTGCTGCTCACCGACGACGATTGAATGCAGCGATCTCTTAATCTCCACCGGGCTCACGAAGTTGTCGATCTCGGTCTGCAACAGCCGCTTGCGCGCTAACAGGATGCGGCGCCTTAAGTCTTTCTGCTCCTCAGGCTTGATCCGTTTTTTGCTTAACTTCTCATTCGCGTTATCGATCTCGCGTTCGGCTTCGCGCACGGATTTCTGTACTGCGCGAATCGCGTTGATCAAACGCTGGCGAGCACGTTCGGTTAGATTCAGACGACCGATTTCCTGCGCTATTTCGAGCCTCGCTCGCGCCACTTTTCGTTTGAGGCGAGTCAGCCTCTTGCTCTTCTTTCCGCGCGTCAGCTTGTGCTCGGCTTGAAGTTTTTCGAGTTCCTGTAATCCGAGCTTGCAATGCTGTTCGATGTTTTGAATTCCTTCGATGGTCCAGGAACGGTATTCCTCGGCCTTATCCTCGTCTCCGGTGAGTTCCGCCTGTTCGGAAAAGGTGACTGTGTCGCGAATGTTTATGCGGCCATTAACAAGATCCTCGCCGATCTTCAACACTTCGCGAACGGCAATGGGCGAACGTGCGATGGCCTTTTGAGTTTTCAGCTGTCCGCGCTCGATCCGTTTGGCGATCGCGACTTCCCCTTCG
This sequence comes from Pyrinomonadaceae bacterium, assembly GCA_036379695.1. Classification (GTDB taxonomy): domain Bacteria; phylum Acidobacteriota; class Blastocatellia; order Pyrinomonadales; family Pyrinomonadaceae; genus PSRF01. Next base: position 40,319 of record DASVGE010000095.1, read on the forward strand.
CGCGTGAGCAATGGGACCACGCCCATTTCGCGCAGGTAAAGTCGAACGGGATCGTTCGTCTTTTCAAGAGCGCCGGCGGAGAGATCGAGTTCGATGTCTTCGTCGAGCCCGTCTTCGTCTTCGTCGGTGACTGTCGCTGCCGCCTGCTCGAGTAAGCGTTCGTCGGAGTCGGCAACCGGGATGTTTGAGCCTTCGAGCTTCTGGAGCACGTCTTCAATGTCGTCAGGAGACACGACATTGTCTGGTAATTCGCGATTGAGATCGTCGAACGTCAGGTATTTCTTATCGCCGCCCAGTTCGAGCAGTCGTTCCATCACGTCGTCGCGATCTTTGTCTTCCATACTACTCACTGTTTCGCTCCGAATTACTACTTATTTCGCGAGGCCGCATCACTGCGGAGGTTGCAGCATCCCCTGGCGTTGTGCGGAGAGTTGAATCTGTTCTGCCGAAAGTCTGGAAACCTTTTCGATGTCCTGTTCCCGTTCGGCTTTTGCCAATTCTCTTTTCAGTTCTTCGATTCGCTGTTCGAGCTTCATACGCCTGAACGTTGAGACACATTCTGCGGCGACGTAATGCTCGTTTGAGCCATGCAAAGACGAGTTCATCAAGACCATCGGGACCATACTCGTGGCGAATTCGTCGCCCTCGGTCTTGGCGCTCAGTGCGTCGAAGTCAATTTCTGTTCCTTCGCGTTCGAGTTCAAACAAGGCCTTGAAGAGCGGCGCCGTTGCCAGGTCTTCGTAATCCTCTTCTCGCAACATCGGCAAAACCTGGCGTCGCAAATTCCCATCCGCGAAGAGCAAGCCAAGCAAACGCTGTTCTGCTGCGGTGGCGTCGGTTCGTCTGGTCAACGTCTGAACGCTGTCAGCACGCAGCGGGCGATTGTGCCGCACTGTTTGCCACAACTCGCGTCGCCATGTTGACGTGTTGACGTTCTCTCGATCGATCCCGAGCGCATCCATCGCCATGTCAAAATATTCGCGCTTCTGAACGCCGTTCTTAACCGCCCGAAGGTAGGGAAGAACTTCTTCGACGGCTTCAGCCTTTTCCGCGGGCCGGTGAAGATTACGGTCGCGTAAAGCGCTTTCGATTACGAATTGTATGTGTGGTTGTGCCTGTGCTCGTTGCCGCTGATACTCAGTTACCCCAAACTTTCGGATGAACTCGTCCGGATCCGCATTGTCGGGAAGCACTAAAACTTTTACTTCAAGATCTTCAGCGAGGAGAATTTCGATCGACTTCTTCGCCGCCTGCACGCCGGGGCGATCGCCATCATAGTTGACCAGGACTTTGCGCGCAAACCTACTTAAAAGCTTTGCCTGATCGGGCGTCAGTGCTGTCCCCAAACTCGCCACCACGTTTCGCACTCCAAACTGATACGGCACGATCAAATCGAGAAATCCTTCGACCAAAATCGCGTAGCCCTGCCGGCGGATCTCATCACGCGTGAGATTCAAACCGAAAAGATTTCGGCCTTTTACGTAAGCCGCGGTTTCGGGTGAGTTGATGTATTTCGCGTTGTCGCCTTTCAAGGTGCGACCACCAAAAGCGATGGGCCGTCCCTGGGCGTCGAGCACTGGAAACATCAGTCGACCACGAAATCGATCGTAAGAACGGCCACCGTCTTCCTTTTTTGCGACCAGACCGCTCCGATCAATATGTTCCTGAAGGGCACCTTTGTTTCGCAAAAAAATTGAAAGTGAGTCCCAGCTATCGGGCGCGTAACCGAGGCGGAAGGCTTTTTGAGTTTCGTCAGAGATTTCGCGCTCTTTCAGATAGTCGCGCGCGATGCGGCCTTCGTTGCTCGATTCGAGCTGCTGTTGCCAAAACTCCATGGCCCATGAGTTGAGCTGGATGACAACGTCTGATTCCTGGCGTCGCACTTCGAAGCGGCCGTCGTCCACCATTTTCGGCAACGGCATCCCGATTTTGTCGGCAACGATTTTGATTGCTTCCGGAAAATTGACGCGCTCGATTTCCATGACAAAATTGAAAACCGAGCCGCCTTTGTGACAGCCGAAGCAGTAGTAGATCTCTTTGGCGGGACTGACTGAGAATGAGGGGGTCTTCTCTTTATGAAACGGGCAGCACGCCATCCAGTTGGCGCCCTTCTTCTTGAGCTGCACGTAGTCCTGGACAACACGGACGATGTCTGCCTGACGTTTGAGATCGTCGATGAATGTTTGGGGGTAACGCATTATTTAAGCTTGATTCTCTTTGCGAAAAGCTTTGCTAGTTGCTCTTATATTGGCTAGTTGCTCTTATAGTTGGTCGGTCAATTCTCTTTCAATGTATCTCGAACGAATCGCTCCGGCTATGCCGCCGGATGTGAGGCGGGGCTCCGCCCCGCCATAGCGACTCTTTTACTTTGGGCTATGCCCTTGGTTCGGGCTTGGCCCATGAGCCGTAGGGGCAAAGCCCGAACCAGGGGCATAGCCCATTCCCGAATTTCAATTCGACGGCGGGGCAAAGCCCCGCCTCACATCGGGCGGCGAAGCCGCATCACAGCAATTTCAATTACACACGTTATTGTCTCAACTCAACCAGTGTTGCGCCAGCACCGCCCTGATCGGGAGGGGCGGGGAGGAAACGAGATACGTGAGGGTGGCCGTCCAGTAGACCAGCGATGGCGCGTCGCAGGGCTCCGGTGCCGTGGCCGTGAACGATTCTGACCTGACTCAGACTCGCCAGAGAAGCTTCATCGAGAAACTTGTCGACCGCGTCCACTGCTTCATCAGTCGTGCGCCCGATCACGTTCAACTCTGACTGCGCCTTCTGTTCAGCCGCTGCCAGATGAACTTCAGTGTTCGCGGAACGCCGCAGTTTCTCCAACTTGCCTGCTTGCGGCTTTTGACTCGCCGGAGCTTCGACGAGCTCGAGGTTCTCGAGTTTCTCTCTGAACTTGAGCGACTTCACCCGCACCTCTGCCAGACCATCCTTGATCTGGTCCACGACGCCAACCGATCCAAACGAACGAAGCTTCACTTTATCGCCGACGACAATCTCACGTGGCGCCGCAGCAACGTATTGCGGAACGTCTTCCGTCGCACTCTCGACTTCGACGCGCTCCGGTTGGACCGTCTGGCCATCACGCACGACGCGCACTTCTCTCTGCGCGGTGCGTTTCATCTCGGCGACCTGTCGTTGCGCCTCTCGCTCAACTCTCACACGCTCCGTGCGGTCAGCAATCCGCGCCACCAGTTCCTGCGCGCGTTTCTCGAGATCTGCAAGCGTACGTTGCACAGTCTGCTCAAACGCCGCTTGACGTTCGCGCTCATGTTTAGCGGCTTCCTTATCGAGCGAGGCGAATTTCTCCGCTACTGCCTTTCGTTCCTCTTCGAGCGCGACACGCAACGCTTCCGCATCTTCCGCTTCCCGCTTGATGCGTCGTAAGTATTCTGACGCCTGCAATGACGACTCTTTAACAGATCTCATCGCGCTATCGACGATCCTCAACGGCACGCCGAACCTGCGCGCGATCTCCAATCCTGACGAAGCGCCCGCTACGCCGACCACTAATCTATATGTGGGTCTTAAAGTCTTTTCGTCAAACTCGACACTCGCATTTATTACGCCCTCTTCGTTCCCCGCATACATCTTGAGCCCGCTGTAGTGCGTTGTTGCGATCACGTGCGCACCACAGACCCTGCGGAAATGATCGACGACAGCAACGCCCAGCGCCGATCCTTCCTCGGGATCGGTTCCGGTTCCGACTTCATCCAGCAGGACCAACGCCGGCGCCTCGCACACTTCGATCATTTGCGCGATGTTGGCAACGTGTGACGTAAACGTCGAGAGGTTTGCGGCAAGCGATTGATGATCGCCGATATCCGCCAGCACCGATGCGTAAAACGGAAACCGCGCCGAGCGCGCCGGCACAGAGATTCCTGAAAGCGCCATCAACGCCAGCAGACCGGTGGTTTTCAAAACGACAGTCTTGCCACCGGCGTTCGCGCCGGAAATCACCATCGCGTTCTTATCGTCGTCGAGTGCAAACGAGACCGGAACCACTGCGCCGCCACTTGCACGCAGGTTCTCCTCGAGCAAAGGATGACGCGCCTCGATCAGTTCCAACTCGCCGCTTGTATATGCGTTACGCTGGGTTTGTATTTCAGGAATGACGCAGTTGAAGCTCTGATGAAAAGCAGCGCGAGCGTTGATGAAATCGAGCTCGGCGACTGCTTCCGCTGCCATCTCGATGGCCGGCAGTTGCGCCCGCAACTCTGCTGACAATCCGGACAGAATTCTGGCGATCTCGCGCGCCTCACTCTCGTGCAAACTCTGCAACTCATTGTTCGCATCAATCGTCTCAAGCGGCTCGACGAACGCAGTGGCGCCTGAAGAGGAGTAGCCATGGGCCACGCCCTGAATGCGGCCGCGATGATCGGCTTTCACCGGAATCACGAAACGATCGTTGCGGATCGTGACGAGCTCATCCTGAATCGCTTCCGCGGATCTCCGCATCAACCCTTCGAGCGAACGCGTGATGCGCGAACGCAGCACGTTGATCTCATGGCGAATACTCGCCAGTTCCGGGCTCGCGCGATCGTCAAGCTCTCCGTTTGGCAGAATCTTATTCGTTACACGCGCGATCAGAGCGTTGAGATCGCGCGGCAGGTTTTCGACCAGTTGCCACAGCACCGGCGCATTCTCGCGCTCGGCGAGGATGGCAGCGCGCGCCGACATCGCTTGTTCGCAAAGACGCGCGGTTTGCAGAATAGACAACGGATCGAGACTCGCGCCTTCAACGCGCAGACGCGCAATTGCTTCGGTCGGGTCTGTCAGTCCGTTGAACCACCATTTGACGCCGCGACGTCGCAACGTCACACACTCCGACAGCGCGGAAAGTTCGCGGCGCAAAGCATCAACGTTGTCGATGGGCGAAAGTGCATCGACGCGCCGCTGTCCCGCTTCGGTTTGCGCGTTTCGTTTTATGAGTTCCAGCAGGTGCTGGTACTCGAGAGTTGTGAATGCCTGTTTGTTCAAGAGCTAAAGGTTAAAATATTAGCCACAGATTTGCACGGATGAACACGGATCGTACAAACTGAGCTCAAACCTATGAAATCAGCGTTTCTATTACTAGTACTTCTTTTGATGGGTCAGGGTGTCTCCATGTCTGCACAAGAAAGAACACGCGTTCGCGCGCCGGAAATCACCGGTGGTCGCGGTTGGCTGAATACTGACAAGCCTCTCTCGCTCGCCGCGTTGAAAGGCAAAATCGTCTTACTTGATTTCTGGACTTACGGCTGCATCAACTGCATCCATATCATTCCGGATCTAAAGAAACTCGAAGCCAAGTATCCGAATCAACTGGTGGTGATCGGCGTCCACTCCGCCAAGTTTGCAAACGAGAAAGAGACGGAGAACATCAGGCGCATCATCCTGCGCTACGAGATCGAACATCCGGTCTACAACGATTCGGAATACGCCGTCTGGCAAAGCTACACCATCCGCGCATGGCCCACGCAAGTGCTCATCGACCCGGCAGGCTATGTGATCGGCGGCGTCTCGGGCGAAGGTAATTACGACATCATCGATCAAGCGATCGCGAAGACCATCGAGGAGTTTCGCAAAAAAGGCGAACTGAACGAGGAGCCGCTCAAACTCGTGCTCGAGCGCGCCAAAGTCGGCGACCTGCCACTGGCCTTTCCAGGCAAGATCATCGCCGACGCAAGCACGGATCGTCTCTTCATCGCAGACTCAAACCACAATCGCATCGTCGTTACCAGGCTCGACGGCACGCTTGTCGAAACCATCGGCACTGGCGAGGCGGGCGCGGCGGATGGCGCCTTCGATAAAGCAACTTTCAATCGTCCGCAGGGTTTGGCTCTCGCCGGCGATAACCTGTACGTCGCCGATACTGAAAACCATCTCATCCGGCGCGTCGATCTGAAATCACGGACCGTCGAAACGATTGCGGGCACAGGCCAGCAAACACGCGAGTATTTCAAAACCGGACCAGCCCGCACTGTCGCTCTCAGCTCACCCTGGGATCTGCAACTAGCCGGACGCGTGCTTTACATCGCCATGGCTGGTCCACACCAGATCTGGCAAATGGATCTCGACAAGAATGAGGTCTCGACTTTCGCAGGCTCAGGTCGGGAAGCGCGTCTCGATGGTCCACTCGAAAAAGCAGGCTTCGCGCAACCTTCCGGAATCGCTACCGATGGAAAGACTCTTTACGTAGCCGATAGCGAATCGAACATCATCCGCGCCATCAATATCGGTGAGCGCACGGTGAAGACTCTCGTTGGCGGCGATCTTTTCGAGTTTGGCGACGTTGATGGCACCGGCGACGACGTGCGCCTGCAACATCCGCTCGGTTTGATCACTTATGGTGACAAGCTGCTGATCGCCGACACCTACAATCACAAGATCAAAGAGCTCGATCCAAAACAGGAAAAAGTGAAGTCGTTATTTGGCACCGGAAAGCCGGGCCAGTCAGACGGAGCGTCACCGTCGTTTTATGAGCCCGGTGGGTTGGCGTTAGCGAACGGAAATCTGTACATCGCCGACACAAACAATCACGCGATTCGTGTGATCGATCTAAAAACAAAACGCGCTTCTACGCTCCGTATCAACGGCCTGACCCCGCCGGCCCGGAACATGCAGGCGCTCGAAAACGCCACCGGGCCCAATGCTGATGAAATCAAAGTGCCGGCACAAAAGCTGCGCGCCGGCGCCAATGGTTCACTTCAAATCGATGTCGAACTACCGGCTGGTTATCACCTGAATCCACTGGCGCCACAACGCTACAAAGTTTCAGTTGATGGTAAGAGCCTGACCGTCGATGAAAAAGTGGCGGCAAAACAGGCAAAGGATTTGAAGCTGCCGATCAGCGTTCCGTTAACCCCCGGTGCCGCCGGATCCGCCAACCTGCGTGCTCAAGTGACATTGTTCTACTGTCGTGAAGACAATACGGGAACGTGCAGGATCAAGACGCTCGTTTGGCAGTTGCCGGTTGAAGTAACCAGCGATCCGAATGCGCCAACCGCGCTGAAGCTGCAAGGAAAACTTTTGGCCACGGATTAACACGGATCAATAACGGAGCCTCCGTGGCAATCAGCAGCGAAGATCGGTTAAGATCCGCGTTCCCCTAAATCATGAACCAAGGAGTGAGGCCTCGTGGCTGATAAACCATTTCTCACTGATATCAAGACTTTGCGCGAACGCGCGCGACAACACCTCGAGAATGGCGCCGTGACCGAAGGTTACCGCGCGGATCGCGAAACCGCAGTTAAGATCCTGAACGAGGCGCTGGCGACCGAAATCGTTTGCGTACTGAGGTATAAACGCCATTATTTCATGGCCAGTGGAATTCATGCTGAATCCGTGGCCGCTGAGTTTCTCGAGCATGCGAACGACGAACAAGGACACGCAGATCAGATTGCACAGCGCATAGTCCAGCTACAGGGTGAACCGAACTTCAATCCCGATGGTCTGCTTATGCGCAGTCACGCGGAATACGTCGAAGGCACTTCGCTGACCGAAATGATCAAAGAGGATCTGGTGGCTGAGCGGATTGCGATCGATAGTTATCGCGAGATGATCAACTACTTCGGCAACGACGATCCGACGTCGAGACGACTGATGGAAAGTATTCTCGCTGTCGAAGAAGAACATGCCGACGACCTTGTAAGCCTGCTGGAGAAGATGGGCTGACGCCTGATTGTCCGAACGCAAGTCACATCAAACTAATCCCGGCCGGCCGACCATGTGCCGTAGTTGTGGGGCAATCGTCGGCGCAGGCGAAACTCAATGCTCCGCCTGCGGCGCCTCAAGCGGCGGACAGCCTGCCACCGCAACCGGCGAACCAGCGCCCGACAAAGAAACGATCCGCTTTGCTCGCGCCGTCCTTAATCGTCCTTACAAGTTCACGATCGCTCTGCTCGTCGTCAATCTCTTCATCTTTATGTTGATGTGGCAATCGAGCGGGCTGTCCACTGCCGTTTTGCAGCGAGGCTTCTCAGAGGCAGTCCTGATCGCTTACGGCGCTAAACTCAACTACCTCATCAACCCTCCCTACAATCAATGGTGGCGCTTCGTCACGCCGATGTTCGTACACATCGACGTGCTTCACCTGCTGATGAACATGTTCAGCTTGTTGATACTTGGGCCATTCGTTGAGAAGCTTTACGGGTCGGCGAAGTTTGTCGTTTTCTGGGTGGTGACTGGTATCGCCGGCGTGGTGGGAAGCTATCTGACAGTGCGGCCCCAGCTTGCCAACGGTCTGTTCGGAAGTTTTATCTTCCACAAACTGGACGTACCCGCGGCGGGCGCATCCGGTGCGCTGTTTGGATTGATCGGAGTTCTGTTCGTATTCGGAATCAAATTTCGTCATGAGCTGCCGGAAGGTTTCAAGCGCGTGTTTGGCACCGGCCTGCTGCCGATCATCATTATCAACCTGTTCATCGGCTTTATTGGTCGCGCCTTCATCGGAAACTCGGCGCACCTCAGCGGGCTTTTTGCCGGAGCCGTACTCGCGCTCTTCATTGATTATCGAAGACCTGGCGCCCGCGCGAGTATCACGACGGCGTGGCGCGTCTTGCAGTTTCTATGTCTGGCATTAATCGTGTTCGCTGGTTACAAAGTAGTGCGGAACTTCAATCGTCCGGCGCCTGCGGTCGCGCGCGTAACGCCAAACGCGCACACGTTGATTTTTATAAATTATGTGAGTGCAATGAATCAGGTTCAGGAAAAAGTTGCAGCCGTGATTCATAAGAACGATCTGAGTGATGTACCGGTGGTAACGCAGAATGCCATACAGGCGCCGGTGCCGGATGCGCGGGCAGGCGAGTTGCGCACCAGTCTTTTGTTGATTCTTTCGAAACTGGTAAACGCAGCGGCTTCGGCAACTCCCAGCCCGGGAAACGAACCAGCACAACCACCGAATTTTGACCAGAAGCTGGTTGATGAGTACAACGAGTGGCGGAAAGAATATGACCAGTGGTTGAAGGGCGCGGCGAAAACTTACACAGCACAGCTCTAATAATATTTCGAATTAAACTTCAGGAGAGACTATGGAAATCAGGAAAGTCGGAGTTTTGGGATGCGGGCTCATGGGTTCAGGTATTGCTCAGGTGGCGGCGACTGCCGGATTTGAAACCATCGTTAAGGAAGTTTCCGAGGATCTGATTGCGAAAGGATTTGGCGGCATTGAGAAGTCGTTGGCGAAGTTTACGGAAAAAGGAACGATAACTGCCGACCAGCAGCGGGAGATTCGCGGGCGTTTGTCAGGTACGACTTCGTTCGCCGAACTGGCGGACTGCGACATCATCATCGAAGCAATCATTGAGAACCTCGAAGAGAAGCGCAGCACTTATAAGCAGTTGGATGAGCTTTGCAAGCCGGAGACGATCTTTGCGTCGAATACCTCATCGCTATCGATCACGGAGATGATGACGGCGACGTCGGCCGAGCGCCAGCGCCGTTTCATCGGCATGCACTTTTTTAATCCCGTGCCGCTGATGAAGTTGGTCGAAGTAGTGAAAACCATACTGACTGATGCTGACGTTTACGAACAGGCCGTGGATTTTGGGAAAAAGCTCGGCAAAGTTCCCGTGCGGGCGGGGGACAAGACCGGATTTATCGTCAATCGCCTGCTGGTGCCGTACATGCTCGACGCCATTCGTGCCCTTGAAGAGGGTGTCGGATCGATCGTCGACATCGACAACGCCATGAAGCTCGGGTGTGGCTATCCGATGGGTCCGTTCACCCTCGGCGATTTCGTGGGTCTCGACACGACTTATTACATCGCCGAGATCATGTTCAACGAATTTCGTGAGAAGCGTTTTGCCCCACCACCATTGCTGAAGCGCATGGTCCTGGCAGGCCTCTACGGCCGCAAGTCCGGCCGCGGCTTCTACGACTACAAGGACCCGAAGAACCCGACTCCGATGAATCTAATCTAAAGATTAGCCACAATGGACAACAATTAGCCGTTTTCGACAAAAGATAGCCGTCGCCTTCGCAGCTTTCGGATGTTAGCATCGCTCTCTGAAGAGAGAAGAAGCAGAACGCGGAATTCAACAACTTGATGCGTCTCGAAGCATCTCCTATACTGCAAAACGTAGTGACTATTCAGGTCGCGGAGACGAATCGGTTGCAGCCTACAGTTCACGAAGGACGTCTTAACGCTGAAGCCTTTCGCTTTGCAATCGTCGCCAGCCGCTGGAATGAATTGATCTCGGCGCGGTTGGTGGAAGGGGCGCTCGACGCTCTCAAGCGATTGGGGGCGAAAGACGGCAACGTTCATTTGTATCGCGTGCCGGGTGCATTCGAGATTCCGCTGCTGTCGCTACGTCTGGCACAGTCACGTAAGTTTGATGCAATCATTTGTCTTGGTACGATTATCCGTGGTCAAACTCCGCATTTCGATTACATCGCGAGCGAAGTGGCGCACGGAATTTCTCATGCAGCGTTGACAACCGGACTGCCGGTCGTATTCGGTATCGTCACGGCCGACACAGTCGATCAAGCTATCGATCGTGCCGGCGTGAAGCTGGGGAACAAAGGGTTTGAAGCCGCCATGACGGCGGTTGAGTTGGTAAATCTTTACAAGGAAGCATTCGAGTGAAGCCGCAAAAGGGCACAAACAGGATTAGCCACAAAAAGGCACAAAAGTCACAAAAAAAGTTTGGCGACACTCGCCCTTATTTTGTGCCTTATGTGCCTTTTTGTGGCTAATTCTTTTGTGCCGTTTTGTGGCTCACTGTAGTTTTTGGTAATTCTTTATGGGTTCGCGACGTAAGGCACGTGAATGTGCCTTGCAAATGCTCTTTGCGGCTGACGTTGCCGAAATGCCCGCGGACGACGTGGTCCGAAGCTATTGGGCTGAGTTGGGAGAATCCGATCTCGACGAGACAGCCCGTGAATTCGCTACACGTCTCGCCTCGCGTACGCTTTCCAACCTCGAATTGCTCGACGAACGGATCCGCTCGCGCGCCGAACACTGGCGTATCTCCCGCATGGCCGTCGTCGACCGCAATATCCTGCGTCTCGCCGTCTACGAATTTCTTTACGAACCCACTCCGCGCACCGTCGCCATCAACGAAGCGCTCGAAATCGCACGTCGCTTCTCTACTTACGAAGCCACACAGTTCATCAACGGTATCCTCGACGCCATCAAGCGCGACCTTGACGAACAGCAACCACAAAAGAATGTCCAACCAGAGACAGAGGACTCCTGAGATCGAACAGATTTACAGACTCATTGAAGAACTGCGCGCCGCCGGAGACGACGGACCCCGCAAACGCAAACTCCTCGACACACTCTTCCGCCACGTCCACAATCTCAAAGCGAAAGCTTCCGCCAACGGCTTGAACGATCTCGCTGCCGCTGCACACGAATTCGAGAACGTCCTGCACTCACTCCGCACCGCACCTCTAACCGCAGGCGCAAGACTTTTTGCCGTGCACACGAGTTTCGACGTCGCGGATTTCGATCGAGAGTTTCAGAGTTTGAAAGAATCGTTGAGTAGAACAGGAGAAGTCATCTCAACGTCGCCGGCAGTCGACAAGGAGCGGCCGGGTAAAGTCAATTTTCGAATTCTTTACGCGCGCAGGACGGAGGATGGCGAAATTGCAGAGCTCTCAAACAGCGCTGTTATCGCGTTTGAAGAGCTCTCTCCGCAACACCCTGCTTTTTCAGGAAACGAACTCGAACATGCCTTCTCTAAGTTCTCGGCGGAGCTCGCCAATCTGCCGGTGGTTCCATTTGATGGCGTGCTTCAGCAGGCGTTGCAAGCCGGACGAGCCGCCGCCCGCGCGACCGGCAAAGAAGTGGACTTCGAAACACGCGGCTCAGATGAGGAACTTGATCCGGCATTGTGCGAGCCTCTCATTCACCTGGTTCGCAACGCCGTCGATCACGGCATCGAAACCCGCGGCAAAGTGATCATCGAAATCACCAGGCGTGAGAATGAACTGACAATCACCGTCACGGATGACGGACGCGGCATCGATCCCTCATTGATCGAACAAATCTTCCAACCCGGCTTTTCAACCGCCCCACACGTCTCACAAATCTCCGGCCGTGGCGTCGGTCTCGACGCCGTCAAAACCACAATCGAAGACCTCGGCGGCTCCATCACCGTAACCAGCACCCCTGGAAACGGCTCCTCCTTCACAATTCTGATCCGCGCAAATCCGCTTTAAACAAAATCCGTTTAATCCGTGATCTTCGGATGCATCCCGTGCCACTTCGTCGCGCGCTCAAACGCCAGCGCCACACGCATCGGCGACACCTCGTCGTAAACACCTCCAGTGAACATGATCGCCACCGGCAAATCGTTGACGAAACCACAAGGCAGCACCACCGCCGGATGTCCGGTCAGGTTCGTGATCAGCAAGCTTGCGCTCCCCGGCGCCGGACTGACAAAAACGTCCCACTGCGACATCAGCTTCTCCATTTCGAGCATCAGCAACGTGCGCGCACGCTGCGCCCGCAGGTACTCAACCGCCGGAATGAACCGCGACGTTCGGAACGTGTTCGGCCAATCGTTCGGCGACTGTCCCGACAACTGGTTGACACGTCCATCACGCGTGATGTCGTCAAACGCCGCCGCCGCTTCCGCCGACAGGATGAATCTCAACGAGCCTGCTGAAAACTTCGGCAACTCGATCGGCGTCAACGTCGCCCCCGCCTTTTCCAACACTTCCAGTGCGGTTTTATAAACGGCGCGACGTTGTTCCGCTTGCGTCCGCTGTTGTTCGTTCGTGGGCGGCGTAGTTGGACCATCAAACTCGGTTTTTAGATAACCGATGCGCAGCGTGCTGATGTTCGTATCCGGATTCCAGTTGAAAGGCGCATCGCCGACGGTGATGTCTTTCCCGTCGGGACCGTAGATCGCGCTCAGCGCCGCGGCACAATCCTCAACACCACGACACATCGGACCAATCTTGTCCATGGTCCAACTCAATCCCATCGCTCCATAACGACTCACACGCCCGTACGTCGGACGCAAGCCGGTCACACCGCATCGTGACGACGGCGAAACTATCGAGCCAAGCGTTTCCGTGCCGATCGAGAACCCCACCAGCCCCGCAGCCGTCGCCGCCCCCGGACCTGCTGACGAACCACTCGAGCCCTGTTGCGCTTCGTCAGGCGCCCACGGGTTGCGCGTGACGCCGGCGAACCATCGTGCTCCCTGCGCGAGTGCACCCATCGACAACTTCGCCACCAGCACCGCTCCGGCGTCGTTCAATCGTTCAACCACGGTCGAGTCGTAATCGATCACTTGATCGCGATAAGGTTCAGCGCCCCACGTCGTCTTGATTCCCTTGGTAGCGAAGAGATCTTTCGCACCCCACGGAATGCCGTGCAGCGGGCCACGATACTTCCCGCGTTTCAATTCCGCGTCTGCCGCAGCCGCCTGCTTCAACGCGAGCTCTTCCGTCAGAGTTACAACGCAAAGCAGCTTTGGCCCGTACTTCTTCAACCGCGCGAGATACATCTTCGTCAGCTCAGTAGAAGAAATCCGGCGGGTGCGAATCAATTCCGCAAGCTGCGGCACAGTGGCAAACGCAAGATCGTCGACAGTCTTGAACTGCGGCACATCAACTTTGCCGAAACGAAACTTCGTCTTATTAACGTAGAGCTCTTTCCGCGCGCGTGTTGGATGGAACGCGATCGCGGGTTCGGTGTCGAGTGGGATATCGATCTTTCTGTTCGTTTCGTACGCGTCGAGATTGCGATTGACGCCGCCGAGCGCCATCGCTTCCTGCGCGTCAGTGAGCTCGATGCCGATCAGCTTTTCCGCCTGATGCATCATCTCTTTGGTAATGCGCGGCGTTGGCGTCGGTGACGGACTCGGCGTAGGCGTGGGCGAAGGTGTTTGCGCCAGGGCGTCAAGCGGCATCTTCGAAGCCGTCAAACCCACGGCGCCGAGCGCCGGAAGCACTTTTAGAAACTTGCGTCTGGTTTTTGAAGTTTTAGTTTTCTTCATAGTCGTAAAAACATTTGTGACTTCGTGTCTTTGTGGTTAGATCCCGTTCATCAATGAGGCACGCAGAGATTACCACTGAAGGCATCAAGTATGCAGGGTCAAAATTAAAGCTTCTGCCTCACATTCTTCGTCTCGCCCAAAAGACACAAGCACAATCCGTGTTCGACGGCTTCTCCGGAACGACCCGAGTGTCGCAGGCGTTTGCGCAAGCCGGTTATCGGGTAATCGCAAACGACATCGCCGTCTGGTCCAAAGTTTTCGGTGAGTGCTATCTGCTGAGCCCGCATCCACGCGAGCTTTACAAAGAATTGATCGATCACCTGAACGCGATTCCAGGCAGGCACGGATGGTTCACGGAACACTACGGCGGCGAGGCTCTCAGATCCAACGGCCTGAAGAAGCCGTGGCAAAGTCACAACACGCTCAAGCTCGATGCGATTCGCGAAGAGATCGAAAAGTTATCTCTGAACAGACACGAAAAAGCAGTCGCACTGACCAGCCTGATCCTGGCGATGGATGAAGTCGACAGCACGATCGGGCATTACGCTTCTTACCTCAGCGAATGGTCTCCCCGCTCTTACCGAACGATGAAGCTGAAGATTCCGAGAATCATTCCGAAAGCACGCGAGCACGAAATACATCACGACGACATCTTCAACATCGTTTCATCGATCGATGCCGGCCTCGCTTACTACGATCCGCCTTATGGTTCGAACAACGACAAGATGCCACCCTCACGCGTGCGGTATGCAGCTTACTATCACCTTTGGAGTTCTATCTGCCTCTTCGATAACCCACTGCTGTTCGGCAAGGCAATGCGACGCGCGGACACCAGCGACGTGCTGAGCGCCTCCGTGTTTGAGGATTTCCGGCGAAACGAGGCGGGCCGCTTCGTCGTGGTCGAGGCGATCGAACGACTGCTGCGGCAAACAAAAACCCGGTACATCATCCTGTCCTACAGTTCCGGCGGTCGAGCAACGGCAGAAGAGTTAAACGAGGTCATAAACAGCTCAGGAAAACTAATCGACGTCGTCGAAATTGACTACAAACGGAACGTCATGGGCGGCATGCGCTGGACGCACGAGTGGGTGCGGGATGCGGACGAGAAAAATCGAGAGTTCCTGTTTTTAATTGAAAGAAACTAGCCACAGATGAACACGGATTTCATACACGGATTTGAGAAAGAATCCGTTGTGTATCCGTGTTCATCTGTGGCTAATATGTTAGTCTTGATTCACCGAGGTACATCTAGATTTGAGTCAGCAAAACACACCCGACTTATCACAAGTCATTGCCGAAGAATTTGGCGCAAACGCCACCTACGTCGAAGGACTGCTCGAGCGATTCCGCAACAATCCGGAGCTCGTTGACGACTCCTGGCGCTCCTATTTCACAGAACTGATCGGAGGCGACGGCAACGGCCTGAAACCGGTAGCGACGACCCAGGCGACACCCGCCGCCGCCGCGCCTGCGCCCCAACCAAAGCCGGCCGCACCCGCGCCCGCACCGCAACCGGAAGGCGAAATAGTTCCCCTGCGCGGTCCGGCGCTAAAGATCGTCGAGAACATGGAGCGCAGCCTCACCGTGCCAACGGCGACTTCCGAACGCCGCATCCCGGTGAAGCTACTCGATGAAAACCGCCGTATCATCAACAAGCATCTCGCGGAGAACAATCGCGGCAAAGCTTCTTACACACACTTGATCGCGTGGGCCATGGTGCGCGCTCTCGACACCTTCCCGCAAATGAACGACGGCTACACGGAAGTCGACGGCTCAGCCGCACGGGTTAAACGAACTGGAGTGAATCTCGGTGTCGCAGTCGACCTGACAAAGAAAGACGGTACGCGCACGCTCCTGGTGCCCAACATCAAGAACGCAAACAGCCTTAGCTTCTCCGAGTTTCTAACTGCCTACGACGACGTGGTCCAACGAGCACGCGAAGGCAAACTTCAGATCTCGGACTTTCAGGGCACCACTGTCTCGCTAACCAATCCCGGCACCATCGGCACGGTGGCGTCGATTCCACGATTGATGGAAGGTCAGTCGCTGATTGTAGCGACCGGCGCGATCGAATACCCGGCCGAGTATCAGGCGATGGCGCCCGAAGCGCTTTCACAGCTCGGCATCAGCAAGGCGATCTCGATCAGCAGCACTTACGATCACCGCATCATCCAGGGCGCAGAGTCGGGAGCATTTCTCGCGCGCATCCACGACTTCCTTATCGGCAAGCATGACTTTTACAAGAACATCTTTTTGAATCTCGGAATCCCGCATCCGCCTTTTCGCTGGAACCTCGATCGCAATCCATTCTTTCTTCCGGGCGATCAGGTTCGCGAGCAAACGCTCAAAGAGGCACGCGTCATCGAGTTGATCAACGCTTATCGAGTACGCGGTCACCTGATCGCCGATATCGATCCGTTACACGCACTGCCGATCCTTTATCACCCGGAGCTCGATATCGAAACCTACGGTCTGACCATCTGGGACCTGGATCGAGTTTTCATCACTGACGGCCTCGCGAATCGCGACAGCGCTACGTTGCGAGAGATTCTCGACATTCTCCAGCGTGCTTACTGCGGCAAGGTCGGCATCGAATACCGCCACATTCAAAGCAAGGAAGAAAAGCAGTGGATTCGCGAACAGATCAGACGTGAGTTTGTCGAACCGCAACCGATTCCGATCGAAGTCAAAAAGAGTTTGCTTTGGAAACTGATCTCGGCGGAACAGTTTGAACGTTTCCTGCACACGAAGTATCTCGGACAGAAACGGTTCTCGCTCGAAGGCTGCGAAACGGTGATTCCCGTGCTTGACCGGTTGATCGACGGAGCGGCGGCACGCGGTGTCGAGCACATCACGTTTGGCATGGCCCATCGCGGACGTTTGAACGTGCTCGCGAACGTGATCGGAAACCTGTGTGAAAGGATCTTCGCGGCGTTCGAGGGCTCGGTTCATCCGGAGTTTCCGGCGGACGAGGGCGACGTGAAATATCACCAGGGCGCTACCGGTGAACGCGTTCTGGGCGACGGTCGCAAAGTCAGCTTGTCTCTTTCACCGAATCCGAGCCATCTCGAGGCAGTCGATCCGGTTGTTGAGGGAATGGTCCGCGCGACACAGGACCGAGAACTCGGCCAGCGTAACGCCACACGCGAACAGGTGCTCGATCTCGCCCTGCCCGTCCTGCTTCACGGTGATGCCGCTTTCGCTGGTCAGGGCATCGTGATGGAAACGTTGAATCTCGCCGGCTTGAAAGGCTATCGCACCGGCGGCACGATCCACATCATTATCAACAACCAGATCGGATTCACGACTTCTCCGGAAGCTGGTCGTTCAACCATCTATTCAACTGACGTCGCGCGCATGACTCAGTTGCCGATCTTCCACATCAACGGCGACGATCCGGAAGCCGCGTACCGCGTCCTGCAAATCGCACTCGACTACCGGCAGGAGTTCAACAAAGACGTCGTGCTCGACCTGATCGGTTTTCGCCGTCTCGGCCACAACGAAACTGATGAACCCAGCTACACTCAGCCGCTCATGTACACGCGCGTCAAAGCGCATCCCGGCGTGCGCGCCGTCTATGCCAAGCGGCTGATCAAGGAAGGCGTCGTAACCGAAGAAGAAGTCAAAAACCTGATCGACGAACGCGTGCGTCGTTATGAAGCGGCGCTGGCAAACGCGAAGCGAAAGGTCGCCGAAGAACCGAAGCCGCCGCATCAACGTGTCGAAGAACTCGACGGCTCTGAAGTAGTTCCAACCGGAGTTTCGCCGGAGACGATCAGAAGCATCGCGCACAAGATCGCGGTCGTGCCTGAAGGGTTCCACGTAAATCCGAAGATGGTGGGCCAACTGGCGCGCCGCGCGAAAATGGGTGATGGCAGCGCTCCGCTCGATTGGGCGTTTGCTGAAAGTGTTGCTTTTGGTTCCCTCGTGCTCGAAGGTACACGCGTGCGTTTGAGTGGACAGGATTCCGGGCGCGGCACTTTCAGCCAGCGTCACGCCGTCCTCTTCGACACGCAAACGGGTAATTCGTGGGCGCCGTTGTCAGAGCTGCGTTCTGAATCAAATCCCGAAGCTCGTTTTGATGTTTTTGACAGTTCGTTGTCGGAAGAGGGTGTATTGGGATTCGAGTATGGCTATACCGTCGTAAACCAGAGTGCACTCGTTTTGTGGGAAGCGCAGTTTGGTGATTTCGGTAATGGCGCGCAGACGATCATCGACCAGTACATCGCGGCTTCGGAAGATAAGTGGAAACAGACTTCGCGACTGGTGATGCTGTTGCCACACGGTTACGAGGGACAAGGTCCGGAGCACTCGAGCGCGCGTCTCGAGCGTTACCTGCAACTGTGCGCCGAGAACAACCTACAGGTTTGTTATCCGACTACGCCGGCGCAGTACTTTCATCTGCTGCGACGACAAGTGCGGCCCGGCATGGAACGCCCGCTGGTTGTCATGACACCAAAGAGCCTGCTTCGTTTGCCGGCGGCATCATCCACGATTGATGACCTTGCGAACGGAGGCTTCCAGCCGCTGATTGATGATGCTGAGATCAGCGATCGCGACGCGGTGAAGAGAGTGGTGCTGTGCAGCGGCAAAGTCTATTACGATCTCGTCGAGGCGCGAAAGAAGAGCGAGAAGCGAGACGTAGCCTTCGTAAGACTGGAGCAGTTCTATCCTTTCCCGTTGCAGAGCATTCGCGACATGCTGGCGAAGTATCCGAATGCGAGTGAGCTCGCATGGGTGCAGGAGGAACCTCAGAACATGGGTGGCTGGACGTTTGTCCAGGAGCGCCTGGAGAACCTTCTGTCAAACTGCAAACGCCCGCGCTACATCGGACGCAGCGCCTCAGCAAGCCCCGCAACCGGCTCTTACTCTATCCATCAAAAAGAACAGGCCGCACTAATCAACGAGGCTTTAACCACGGACTAAGCTGATAAGAAATCCGGATTTCCTCCGCGTTATCCGTGGCTACTATCTTTGTCTTGCAAAGTACTTGACAGAATTCCCGCACAGGTTTACTATCCCTCACCATGAAACCGATGCCGGCGCTCCACGACCGCGCCATGGACAACCTGCGCTACATCCGCGAGACCATGGAGCGCGCCACTCCATTCACTGGTATCTCCGGACGCGGCGAAATGGCAATCGGCGTTACTGCCCTTGCCGCAAGTGTCATCGCTGCCCAACAGCCAACCTTCAACTCGTGGGTGGCTATCTGGCTCGCAGAGGCGTTGATATCACTCCTGATCGCCGGCTGGTCCATGGACCGCAAAGCACGCGCAGCCCAGGTACCGCTGTTTTCCGGATCGGGTCGTAAAGCAGTGTTCAGCCTCGCACCTCCGGTGCTTGCCGGCGGCCTGTTAACGATCGTGCTGGTTCGTGCCGGACTCACTGACGCCGTTCCAGGCGTTTGGCTCCTGCTGTACGGCACCGGCGTGATCACGGGCGGCATGTTCTCCGTCAGGGCAGTTCCGGCGATGGGCCTGTGTTTCATGGTCCTCGGAGCGGTCGCTCTTTTCAGTCCTCCGGCTTTTGCCAACTGGTTTATGGCCGTTGGTTTCGGTGGGCTACATCTGTTATTTGGCGCAATTATTGTGAGGAAATACGGTGGCTAAGCAGTCAACAGCAAAACAGGAACGAAAACAGGATTCGGGCGTGGACACGCGTGTCGTAAGTACGAAGCAGAAAAGCGCCGCGCCAAATCTCGATCGCTTGATTCACGAGCGCCTGCGCCTGGGAATCATCAGCGCACTCGCCGCAAACGAGTCGCTGACGTTCAGCGATCTAAAGAACCTGATGAACACCACTGACGGTAACCTCAGTGTTCACGCACGCAAACTCGAAGAGGCGGGCTACATCTCCTGCACGAAGTATTTCGAAGGACGGCTGCCTAAAACTGAATACAAGTTAACAGCCGCGGGGCGCAGTGCGCTCGAAAACTATATAAGTCACATGGAATCCCTGATTAAACAAATGCGAAATACGTAGGTCGGCACAGACCGTTTCTGTGGCTCACCACATTGCCCGCCCCTCACTTAAGCCGGACAATTCTGTATTCGTCTGTGTATAGATACACGTCTGCCAAGGAGTAGAGACATGACCAAGAAAATCATCGCCATCGCGTTCATCTTCATTTGCGCCTCAATCGCCTGGGCCATACTCGGCGGAACGATCTTCTCGCGAACTTACGATTCCGGTCTGATCTCTTCGAATAAGGTCGCCTCAACCTGGGGCGGCGAACAAAACCAGGCGCCGCCGTCAGCGTCATTCACAGAAGAAATCCCGCGCAAGGAAGAGTCGCTCGAAAACGGCAAGAAGGTGGTGAAGACGGTTAAAGACAAAGTGGTCCATGAATTACCGTTGGAGAGCAGTCGT
Organism: Pyrinomonadaceae bacterium; assembly: GCA_036379695.1. GTDB lineage: Bacteria > Acidobacteriota > Blastocatellia > Pyrinomonadales > Pyrinomonadaceae > PSRF01. Next base: position 60,637 of record DASVGE010000095.1, read on the forward strand.
ATTCACGTCAATCTCGATCTCGGGCATCGCCAAAAGGGGCTGCTTTGGTACAGCACTTACAAAGTCGACTTCTCGGGTGTTTATGGTTTTGTCAACAAGAGCGACAAGGAACAGGCCGTTGAGTTCACACTGCTCTTTCCGACCACTCAGGCAATCTACGACAATCTCAACTTCACTGTTGACGGCGTTCCGGTCGCAGTCAGCAACCAGAAGAATGCTGCGACTACGGTCGCGAAAATCGGCGCCGGTAAAACTGCGCAACTTGCAGTCAGCTATAGTTCGCAGGGTCTTAATGAATGGCGTTACAGCTTTGGCACTACCGAAGTGGCCCAGGTGCGCGATTTCAGCCTGCGCATGAGAACAAACTTCAAAGACATCGACTTTCCTGACAACACACTTTCGCCCTCAGACAAAACTATGACGGCCAACGGTTGGGACCTCAACTGGTCGTACAAGAGCCTCTTGTCGGGATACCAGATCGCGATGGTCATGCCGGAGAAACTGCAACCGGGACCGCTCGCGGGAAGAATCAGCTTTTTTGCCCCAGTATCACTCTTCTTCTTTTTCTTCCTCATGCTCATCATAACTACGATGCGCGGCATCGACCTCCACCCCATGAATTACTTTTTCCTCGCTGCCGCGTTCTTCTCTTTCCACCTGCTTTTGGCTTACCTCGTTGACCACGTGTCGATCCATGTGGCGTTTGCGATTTCGGCCGCGGTGTCGGTGTTTCTGGTCGTGAGTTATCTGCGGCTGGTAGTCGGGATCCGGTTCGCGAGCCGAGAGGCGGCGCTGGCGCAGTTTATCTACCTGGTGATGTTCTCCTACGCGTTTTTCCTGAAGGGCTTCACCGGGCTGGCGATCACGATCGGATCGGTTTTGACGTTGTTTGTGGTCATGCAGATCACCGGTCGCATACGTTGGACGGAGAAGTTCTCGGTCAAGCCGTCGCCGGAGCCTGCCTCTGAGCTTTCGTAACTGTTAATAAAGGGCGAGTCGGCGGCGTCTTACTCGTTGAGACAGTCTTTCAGCCGCAGATGAACGCGGATGAACGTTGATTTAAATCTGCGATCATCAGCGTAAATCTGCGGCTGACTGAACTTCACGGGTTTGAGCCGCGTATACCGCCCCGATTAACTGTTATGAAAGCGTTTTTCTCGTTTTATTCTGACGCTCTGAAGATCGCCCTGCAGTCGATCTTCGCGCACAAATTGCGCGCCTTTCTGACGCTGATCGGGATCATCATCGGCGTGGCGTCGGTGGTTACGGTCGGGGCATCAATCAGCGGTCTCAATACCTACGTCATCGATAAGATCAGCAAAGTACTGGGCAGCAATCACTTCATGATCGCCAGAATGGCTTTCTCCGGCGACATGGACGACGAAGAGTTTGAACGACGAAATCGCCGCAACAAACGACTCAATTGGGACGACTACGAGTGGGTCCGCGACCGCTGTCCCTCCTGTTCCGAGGTCGGCGCGGGTGTCGGCAGTGGAACCGATTTAAGACAGGACGGCATCGAGTTTCCCGGAGCCCAGGTCTTCGGTCATAGCGCCAACATGGTCGATATCGAAGACAAGACCATCGAACTGGGTCGCTTCATTTCCGAGGACGAAGTACAGCGCTCTGCTCTGGTAGTAGTTCTCGGCGGTGACATTAAAGATAAGTTTTTCCCGAATCAGGATCCGATCGGAAAGACGCTCAAGGTGCGCGGTCTGCCCATGCGAGTTGTGGGCGTTGAAGAGAAGCGCGGGGCGTTCTTTGGCGGCTCAATGGATCGTCACATTTATATTCCCGTAACCACACACTTGCAGATCTTCGGCCGCAACGGTCTGCAGATTCACGGAAAGAGCCGCAACCGCGAGGACTTCCACTCGGCCATCGAAGAGGCTCGCGTCGCGATGCGAATCAAGCATCGGCTCAACGGCAACGAAGAAGACGACTTCGGCCTGGTCAACGTAGAGGAGCTCAACAATCAGATCGACGAGTTTACCGGGATGATCGCGAAGGTGGTTGTTCCGATCACGCTGATCACGCTGGTCGTCGGCGGGATCGTCGTCATGAACATCATGCTGGTGAGCGTCACGGAAAGGACGTTTGAAGTCGGGCTCCGAAAAGCCGTCGGCGCCACCCGGAGACAGATCCTGCTTCAGTTCCTGATCGAGTCGGGAATGCTTTGCGCGCTCGGCGGGATGATCGGATTGCTGGTGGCGTGGGGCATCACAACGTTAATCACAACGCTGGCGTCGATCACGATGACGATCACCATCGGGTACATCCTGCTGGCGCTGATCGTGTCCACCGTGATCGGGATGATCGCGGGCATCTACCCAGCCTTTAAAGCTGCGCGGCTCGATCCGATTCTGGCTCTGACAAAGGCGTAATCGAAGAGTAATGAAGCTCCAACTGCCAAAAGGAATTTTGCGAGAAACGCTGAAGATGGCCGTCGATAGTGTGCGGGGCCACAAGTTTCGCAGTTTTCTCACCGTGCTCGGAATCGTGATCGGCGTGATGACCGCAATCTCGATCGCTTCGATATTGACGGGGCTGCGTCAAAACATCGTCGCAATGATCGAAGAGTATGGAACAAACAACATCTACGCGTTCCATCTCTCAACTGGACCACGCACGAGTGAGGATCGATCCGAACGCCTCAGAAAACCACTCACAATCGCTGACGCAGAAGCGATCAAAGCCCAGGCGCCTGCTGTCGAGGATGTCGCGCACTTCGCACCGAATGTCGGTTACGGTGGTGGACCATTCGACGACAACGTCACGTACCAGGGACGCAACTATCGTTGGGGAAACACGCAGGGTGTTTCTCCAAATTACGCTGACCTCACGAACATCGCGCTTAGTGAAGGGCGCTTCATTACCGAATCTGACGATCAGCAGCGCTCGAACGTCATGGTTATCGGCGTGAACGCAGCCGAAGCGCTGTTCCCGGGTTATAACCAGATCGCCGGCGCGAAGGTGCGCATGGGTGGTTACAATTTCGAAGTCGTCGGTGTACTGGAGAAACGCAAAGCCGGATTCTTCGGTGAGAACGAAGAAGACAACGCGGTCTATATCCCGTTTCGTACCGCACAGAAGATCGCGCCCGCGAAAGGATACCTGCTGCTGGTGATTCGCGGACGCACCGGGCAAGTTCAGGAAGCGTTGACGCAAGCCGAAGAGATCCTGCGGCGTCGTCGTCAGGTGAAGTTTGGCGACCCAAACAACTTCGATATCAAAACGGCAGACAAGTTCATCGAACAGTTTGACAGCATCACAGCCATGGTCGGACTGATCGCGATCGCTATCTCGAGTTTGGGTTTACTGGTTGGCGGTATCGGCGTGATGAATATCATGCTGGTGAGCGTGACCGAGCGCACGAAGGAGATTGGAGTTCGCAAGGCGATTGGCGCGCGCCGCAGAGACATTGTGCGCCAGTTTCTTTTTGAAGCGATGATGCTGACGTTTCTTGGTGGCGTGCTCGGTGTGCTTTTGGCGGTTGGCATTAGTCAGATACTGATGTTGCTGATCCCGAGCATGCCCGCAGCGATTCCCACGTGGGCGGTTGTTACTGGTCTGACTGTCTCGATCGGCGTGGGGTTGATCTTCGGTGTCTGGCCCGCACGCAAAGCATCGAAACTGGATCCCATCGAGTGTCTCCGCTACGAGTGAACGCAGATTTACGCAGATTCTTTGCGGATTTGGTGTAAGCTGCGCACAGTGGAGCGCGACTTCGTCAAGGAATTCCTAACCTACATTCAGGTCGAGAAGGGTCTCGCCCGCCACACCCTCGACAGCTACAAACGCGATCTCGAACGGCTTCACACCTGGGCCGGTGCGAATAAAAAAGACATCACAGAACTGACGCGGTCTGACTTGCGAAAGTGGATTGCGAGTCTGTCGCGTGAAGGATTGGCGCCGACGTCGATCGCGCGTGCGGTCAGCGCCACGCGTGGGTTCTTCAAGTTTCTAATGCTCGACGGGCATACAACCACACACCCCGCTGAGGATCTGGATACGCCGCAGCGTTTCAGTTACCTGCCGAAGTTTCTCACCGAGGACGAGATCAATCGTTTGTTTGCGGCGCCCGACATTGCTACCGAAGAAGGCATTCGTGATCGCGCGATACTGGAGATCATGTATGCCACCGGGTTACGGGTTTCGGAGCTGGTTAGTTTGAAGCAGGCGGATGTCGATCTGCTCGCTGGTCTGGTCGTTTGTCACGGCAAAGGTAACAAGGAACGCCGTGTGCCGTTGGGCAAGAGCGCCATTCACTGGTTGCAACAGTATGCGGCGGTGAAAGCGGGTTATGGAAAACAAACGTCGCCGCACGTTTTTCTGTATCGCGGCCGGCCGTTCACGCGGCAACTTGCGTGGTCCATGATTAAGCGTCATGCGGAAACGGCGGGCATCAAGGATGTTTCGCCGCACACGCTGCGACACAGCTTTGCCACGCATCTCCTGCAGCGCGGTGCTGATTCGCGTTCGGTGCAGGCGCTGTTGGGCCATAGTGATATATCGACGACGCAGATCTACACGCACGTTACCGACATGCACTTGCGCTCGGCTTACGATCGGCACCATCCGCGGGCTCGCATGAAGACAGGAATGCAGGATGTTCAGGATTAGCGAGCCGTCGGAGCAGGATGCGGTTCAGTTCGTTTCGAGTCAGCGCAACTTGCCGTTCACGTATGCTGAAGTTGGTGCGACGAACGCGACACCGCCATCGGATTATAAGATCGATCACAACCGCATTCGCTTAGGTGAAGGTGAAGCGACTTTCCGGCGTGCGGTTGAGGCGTTGAAGAGTTGGCGGCATTTTGAGCTTGGTTGGGTCGGAATTCTGCCGGGCGGTGTGGCGGTTGAAGTTGGTGCGACGGTGGCGGTGAAGGCGCGTGCGTTTGGCACGTGGTCGTTGAATGCGTTGCGTGTGGTTTATGTGATTGACGAGCCGCGCCGTTGGGGTTTTGCGTACGGGACGTTGCCGGATCACGTCGAGTGTGGTGAGGAACGTTTTCTGATCGAGTGGCTGGCGGACGATTCCGTTTGGTACGACATCCTCGCCTTCTCACGACCGCAACATCCGCTCGTCAGGCTCAGCGCTCCGTTGGCTCGCATGCTTCAGAAGCGCTTCGCTCGAGAATCTCTTCTGCGAATGAAATCAGCCACGGATTTTCACGGATGAACACCGGATTCAAACCGATCATCGTGCGTCGCAGGAGACAGTCGGCCGAGGTCTTTGCGAACTCGTGTTTGAATGCGAAGAGTATCTCGGAAGCGAGGGGATCGTCGTGGAGTTGCGTAATCTGGTTTGCTCGCGATCCATAGACGCGCAGCAGGCGCGAGTCCGAGGCAGACGAGGAAAAGTTGACCGCGCCGGGCAAGACTTCTTTTGCGGTCGTGCAGGGTGGGGATGGTCGTCCGAGTTTGCGAAAGATCAGATCGACGCACTCTTCTGCCAGGCTTCGATAGGTCGTAAGTTTGCCGCCCACGATCGACAGCAGATTACTCATGCGCGGATGCTCACGAATGAAATGACGGCGCGTGATGCTTTGCTCGTCCTTCTCACTCGTTGCCGGTAGCGGTCGAACGCCTGAATACGTGTGGAGCACGCGCTCGCGGATCAGTTGGGCTTCTGGAAAAGCGCGGTTAGTCTCATCGAGCAGGTAGTCGATTTCCCAGAGTTCGCTGTGGACCTGATCCGGGTCGTCTTCATAGCGAACGTCAGTGGTTCCGATCAGGTAGTTTCCGTTCCACGGAATTATGAAGAACGAACGTTTATCACTTTCCGCCTCGAGATAGATCGCATTCGCGGGCGCACCGGAGAATGGTGCGACGACGATATGACTGCCCTTGGTTCCACCGATCAGTTTGGGACTCTCGTCGAGCAAATAATCAACCCATGGTCCACTCGCATTTACGATCACACTCGCTTGCGCCAGCTGCTTCTTTCCTTCACAAACAAACTCAATCCCGGAACCCGTTAAGTTCGTCACCGGCGCGTAGGTGTAAACTTCGGCGCCGTGTTCATGTGCTGCCAGGACGTTTTCCAACACCAGACGCTCGGCAAATTCGACTTGAGCGTCAAAGTAGCGAGCGGAGCCGAGCAATCCTTCGGGATTCAAACCCGGTAACTGTTCGAGAGTCTCGCGGCGCGAGAGCATCCGGTGCCGCGGAAGCGATTTGGTAAACGACAGCAGGTCGTAAACAATCATCCCGGCGCGAATGGTTAACGGTCCGCGCCGGCTCTGTTTGTAAATCGGAATCGTAATCGGCAGTGGTCGCACCAGGTGCGGAGCGATATGCAGCAGCGTTTCGCGTTCGCGCAGTGACTCGCGCACGAGGCCAAACTCGAAATGCTCGAGATAGCGCAGGCCGCCGTGAATCAGCCGCGTGGATGCACTGCTGGTGCCGCTGCCGATGTCGCTCTTGTCAACAAGCAACACCTTCAACCCGCGCATCGCCGCATCGCGAGCGATCCCGGCGCCGTTGATTCCAGCGCCGATGACGATCACATCAAACTGATTCGTGGCGGACATTCAGTGGTATTCTAAAAACATGCGACACTTCATCATAACCATTCTGAGCGCGACACTCTTCTGCGCGACAGTGCCTGCGCAGGACCGGCCCGAGATGGAGAACAACCTGAAGGAAGCGCAAGCGCGCTACGACGCCAACCCCAAAGATGCTGATGCCATCATCTGGTTGGGACGCCGCCTTGCCTACCTCGGCCGCTTCAAGGACGCCATCGACACGTACACAAAAGGCATCGCGATCCATCCGTCAGACGCCCGCTTTTATCGACACCGTGGTCATCGCCACATAACGCTGCGGCAGTTTGATCTCGCCATCCGTGATCTCAGGAAAGCGTCAGAGCTGGTCAAAGGCAAACCTGACGAAATCGAACCCGATGGTCAGCCCAACGCGCGCAACATTCCCACCAGCACGCTCCAGTTCAATATCTGGTATCACCTCGGGCTTGCTTACTACCTGACCGGTCAAAACGAAAAGGCGCTCGCCGCATATCGTGAATGTCTGAAGGTGTCGGGTACTCCCGATCGCCTTGTCTCGACAACTCACTGGCTGTACATGACCCTGCGTCGCCTGAATCGTAACGCGGAAGCCGCGAAAGCCCTCCAACCCATCGTTGAAGGAATGGACGTGATCGAAAACACGAGCTACTACCGGCTCACGTTGATGTACAAAGGCATTCTTTCCGACGCACAACTGCTCAGTGAAACACAGGGCGACTCCGCTGCATCGCACAGCGTTCTTTACGGCGTCGGCAATTGGCACCTTTACAACAAACGGAACCAACAAGCGCTCGAGATATTTCAGCGGATCGTGGCGAGTAACCAGTCGACCAGTTTCGGCTTCATCGCCGCCGAAGCCGATCTCAAACGACTCAACCTAAAGTAAAAACACCAAATCGTATTCGGCTTGCACGGTCTGAGTTGCACGATCGCATTCGCTGTCGCACATCGTGCTGCAACTCTTCACTCAAAACTAATTTGAGATATCTCAAAGAGAGACTTTGCGAGCGCAACCCTCACACTCTGCATTTGATAATCCTCAATTCTTCTAAACTCGCTTATCCCCTCAATTTACAGGCATAAACTTTGCTCCTGAACCGCCCACCAAATCGGACCAACTTGCAGTTCAATCCGGTCCTAAGAAGGAGCAACAAAATGCGAGTCTCCCGACCAAAGAACAGACTTCTCTTTTACTTTCTTCTACTCACTCTCTTAACCACACCGATCACAACCCGCGCCGACGATAAGGACGAAGACGACGACTACGACGTGAAAGCTCGCGTGGTCCGCGTCAGTCTGATCGGCGGCGAGGCTAACCTCAAACGCGACGGCAACAAGGATTGGGAACCCGCCCGCCTGAATTTTCCACTGGTCGAGGGCGACACCATCGCAACCAGCAAAGACAGCAACCTCGAAATCCAGATCGATGCGCGCAACTTCGTCCGCCTCGCTGCCAATTCAGTACTGCGAATCATCACGTTGCGCGACGAAGGGATCGCGATCAGCGTGGTCGAAGGCACCGCCATCGTCCGGCTCGCGAAGTTTGATCGCAGTAAAAACGGCTACTTCGAAATCGACGCGCCTAAAACAACCATGGCCGCCGAGAAAGAAGGGCTTTACCGGATCGATGTGCCACGCGAAGGCCGCGTCCGTTTGACCGTGCGCGATGGTGGCTCCGCCCGGATTTATTCCGACACGTCTGGTTTTACTTTGCGTGATGGTCGTTCGGCGGAACTGGTCGTCACGGGCGAGAACGCCGGCGACTGGGAATTTGTCGCTGCCGCGCCGAGCGATGCGATCGACGCCCTCGTCAGCGATCGCGAACGTGAACTGGCACAGCGGAACAAGCACGACGTCAAATACTTCGACGAATCTGTTTGGGGCGGCGAAGATCTCGAAGCCTACGGCGATTGGACCCAAACAGACGAGTTCGGCTGGATCTGGCGACCACACGCGTCCGTGATTAGCAGCTACAACGATTGGGCGCCTTATCGTTACGGTAGTTGGACCTGGTGTCCGCCTTACGGCTGGACATGGATTGGAGATGAGCCATGGGGATGGGCGCCTTATCACTACGGCCGTTGGGTGTATCACGATAATTACTGGGCATGGGCGCCGCGCAGCCATTACGTTCGCAAGCGCAGTTGGTGGCGGCCCGCGCTGGTGGCGTTCAACTTCTCGTTCGGCAACGACATTTGTTGGTATCCGTTGTCGTACTACCAGAGGGATCCACATTCGCGTCACTATCGTCGTTACGATCGGGATCGGGATCGGGATCGGGATCGCGGACCCGGTTACGGGAGAGGCGGCGATGGGCGACGACATGACTACGGTAATCCGCGCGGGGTGACGCGACAGCCACGCCGCGATTTTGGAAATCCGGAGCGAAGAGGCCAACCAGTTGAAGAACCGATCGCACGCCGGGTAATCGATCTGGATCCGGAGCGTGGTGATGGCGATCTCCCGCACCGCGAGAGGTGGGGCAGAGGTCGGACGCTCGAGATTCCGGAGCGTAGAACCGGTGCTGCTGAGCGTGCTCCCGGAGCTTCGTTGGACGACGATCTCAGGCGGTCCAGAGTTTTTCGTGGACGCGAACCAAGGACGCGCGAAGTTGCTCAACCAGCTGCGTCAACACCTACAACAACTCCTGCGACCAATGCAGAAACTCAACCGAGCGGGGCTGTAGCACGTCCTGAACCTCGTCCGCGCCGAGACCGTGAACCCCGATCGGAACCACCGGATGCATCGGAACGACGGGAACGGCGCCGCGAAAGGAACGAGAGCGCTCCTGCTCCTGCTCCTGCGAGTGCACCCGAGCCACGCGTCGAGCGTCGTGAACAAAGATCGGAACCACGATCAGAACGACGCTCAGAACCACGCGAGTCCCGACCGGCCCCACGGTCTGAATCGCCGCGCTCTGAATCACCACGATCCGAATCACCGCGATCCGAATCACCGCGATCCGAGTCGCCACGATCAGAAGCGCCACGTCAGGCTCCTGATAGACCCGACCGGCCAATGTTCTGAGATAGAAGTAGCCACGGATAAACACGGATCTTCGACGGATTAACCAAAATCCGTCATTGATCCGTGTTCATCTGTGGTTCGATTTTGAGGCGTGGTAAGGTGCGGTTCTGGCCATCAATGCTTGCATCGGTTTCACCGATTTGGGTTGCGCCCATGTGTTTGTAAAAACCTGCCGCATTCGGATCGGCTACGATCTCGACCGAACTAACGTTGAGCGATGCGGCCCGCTCCATCGCATCGAGAAACAGATCTTTACCAAGACCCGTTCCGATTCGAGCAGGCGTCACCCACATGTGTTCGAGCTCCGCCTTACTTTCCTTCACTGACAGCGCGTAAAACCCCTGGATCTCGCCATCCTCTTCGGCGACGTAAACATGATTGTCACGAATGAAATCAGAGGAGATAGTGAGATCTGATTCCCAGTGTTTGATCCAGTGTTCGGGATAACCCCAGTGGCGCTTGGCGTCGTGTGCGATCTGCGTCAGGACGCTCGCTTCATCAGCGGAGGCAGGCCTAATCATGGCTTCTTACCATCCAGTGTCTTTTCAACTTTGCGCACCAGCTCCTGCACCTGGCCAACAAACTCACCCTTCGGCGCCAACCGCAAATATTCGCGATACTCCACCAGCGCACGTTCGCGCTGGTTAACACGCAACAGGATATTGCCCGCCAGCAGGTGCGCTTCGGCGAGTTCGGGTTTCAATTGCAGGGTCATGCCGATTGGACCACCGGCTTTCGCCACTTCACCCATGTCCCAGTACAAACGTCCCAGGGTGAAGTGACCGTGCCACGACTTCTGGTCCAACTTCAATCCTTCGAGCAGCGTTTGTTCCGCGTCGGTGTTGCGCTTCTGGCGCCAGTAGACCTCGCCCAGGTAGATCATGGCCGAGCCATTCTGCGGCTTGATCTCGACGGCGCGTTGCAAAGCCCGCTCAGCTTTTTCCCACTCTTTCAGGTCCATGAACGCGATGCCGAGCAGCAGTTGGGCCTCGAAGAAATTTGAATACCCGAGCGTGGCCTTTTCGAGTAAAGCAATACCTTGCTCGTAGTTTTTCTTCGTCAACGCGGCGCGCCCGTTTTCGAAATCCTGGCGCGCCTGCGCCGGAACACGCGCGTCGATCACGTCCGTCAGCAGCGGCATGCCAGTGGAACTCTTCGACGAGTCGCCAACGAGTTCAAACGAGAGGTAAACGCGGAAAAGGACCTGCAGATCAGCGTCCTGCTGGGCGGGACGATAACCCGGAGCGCTGACTATTACTTTGTAATAACCTCTTTGCAGGTTAGGAAAACGAAAGCGCCCGCGATTGTCGGTAACGATCTGATCGATCAGACCGCCGCTAAATCTTTCCAGGCGAACCGGCACACCCGTCGCCGACACACCCGAGTCAGCCAGGCGCACTTCACCGTTCACTTCGAAAGTTAACGAGTTGCCGGTGTAAGTATCGCGCTCGCGCTGAGCGAAGACAATCGGGACCACCAAAAGAAATACCGCTAATGTCAGGAGACAAACTCTTAAGCGGGACATCCCGTTTACCTCTGATGGTTGGGTTAGGGGTGGCAATGATCTCACGCAAAGGCGCAAAGATGCAAAGCAAAAAACAAACTCGGGCGGCTTTTAACCCGCCCGAGTTCGTTGAAGGTCAAACCTGATCGATCCTCAGTGCCGGTAACTCAAACCAAACTGGATCAACCGGGCCGGAACTACTGTCGTCGTGATCTGACCAAAGGTCGACGGCGTTCCGATGTTAACCGCACTCGGGAAACCAAAAACCGGGTGGTTCCACACGTTGAAAATATCCATGCGGAAACGCAGTTCGTGATCTTCCTTGATGCGGGTGTTCTTGATGATTGAGAAGTCCCAGTTCTGCTGGTATGGACCACGGAAAGCATTTCGTGGAACGGTACCAAAACCGGTTGCGCCCGGGGCGCCGTTCGGAACCAGGGCAGCAGTCTGGAAGCATGCCGGGTTCAGGTAACGGGCCACGATAGCTGATGTCGGGCCCTGTGTGTACATGGTCGAGGGATCGGTACCACAGGCGGTCACATTAAACGAAGCCGTACCGCCACCAGTTTGACCAAACGCGCCACCGCTCGTGCTATCGGTGACGGAGAAGTTCAAGCCACTCTGGTAGGTGACGATGCCGCTGATGGCCCAGCCCTTGAAGAACTGGTTGTTGAAGAAGTCGCCACCTGGCACCGGCAGATCGTACGAGTAACTAACCACGAAACGATGCGGACGGTCGAAATCGCCGCGCGCCTTGTTCTGGAATGGATCTTTCTGCGAGTTGAGCAAGTTGCCACCGCCCTGACCGGCGCGAGTAGCATTCAGTTCATCGGTGCTCAACGAACCACTGACGTTGTCGGTGGTCTTCGAGAAAGTGTAAGCAGCCTGGAAGTACAGACCACGCGAGAACCGGCGCGACACGGTCCCCTGGAAGGAATCGTAGTCGGCGAATCCGATGTTGCCGGAATAGCGTGAACCGCGTTTGCGCGACAGGCCAAGCACTTCGTGTCGCAGTTCTTCGTTGTTCACGGTGTTGGATATGATCGTGTAGCTGACACCATTCATGTCACGCACGGTGATGGGATTCGAGGGACTGGCAAGCGGGGCCAGGAACGGATCCCAAATGCCGATGCCGCCGGTATAGTGAGTTCCCACGTAACCAACCTCAACCGCCCAACCGCGACCGAGCTCGCGTTGCAGGGTGAAGTTGTACTGTTGCGTGTAAGGAGTGTAGGCATCGAGTGGAGCACTGGTAAACGAGGCCAGGTTGATCGAGCAGTCTGTCGCGGTGCCGCCGTAGTTCAGACACCGTTGACCGGCTGCGTTAACGAAGACCGGAGCAACGTTCGCAAGGTTCGGATCGGTTGCCGGAAGTCCGGTCACGGTATCTCTGAGACCGGCAAATCGTGTCGCCGAAGGAATGAACGCGGTCGCGATGATCGATGGCGGCGGAATGCTGCCAAATGGATTTTGTAACTGGAACGACGCCGGAGTGGTCGTCGAGGACAGCGGTTGCACGGTGAACGGCGCTGCCAGCGAGTTCTGAAGAATGTTTTGATTCGACAGACGCTGGTAGTAGATACCATAACCGCCGCGCAACACCGTCTTCTGGTCGCCCATGATGTCCCATGCAAAGCCGACACGAGGAGCGAAGTTGTTGCCGTCAAAGCAGCTCGTCAACGCGCAGTCTGACACGCCGGGAGTACCTCTGAATCCGCCCAAATTCACTTTCTCCGGAATCAGGAACGGATTCTGTCCTGCTGCTGCCAGTTTCGGGTCGAAGACACCGGCGCGATACAACTTGTCGCGACCAAAGCTCATGCCTTCCCAACGTAGTCCTACGTTGAAGGTGAGCCGCGGTGACCAGCGATAGTCGTCCTGGACGAATGCTGCGTAGTCAGTCGCGATAAAGTTTCGGGCCGGGTCGCCAAACGCGGATTGAATCGCGGTGACGCGTCCCTGCAGGAAGTTCTGGAATGCGTTGAACGCCGGAACTCCGCCACCCGCTGATGTCGCGCCCGTCGTCAATGCGCCACGGACAGCAAAGTTGTTAAAGCGATTCAACTGGTATTGAATTGCCTCACCGCCAAACCGCAGACTGTGTTTTCCGGTTGTCATCGAGAACGTGTCTACGATGTTGAACTGGTTGGACACTGTTCCGCGATCGTCATTAACACCGGTGCCGATGCTGAAGAGTCCGGTGATGTTGACCTGATACATACCCGGGAATTGGTCGCTGTTTCCGCGCTGAGCTCCGATGTCGGACAGGTTGATCGAGTCCTCCGGAATATTCGCGAAGATGAAGCGACTGTAGCCAAGACGCAGTTCGTTGATCTTGCTGGCACTGAAAACGTGCGTGTGGGTGATTGAAAGGAACCGGTTCTGTTGCGTGTCAGTGCGCGCGAACGCAAGACTGCTGGCGGTGCCGAATGGTTTTACCACGGCGCCGTTGTCCCAGAACCAGCGACCGGAGATCTTGTCTTTTCCGTCGCGCATGATCCGGTCATAACTGATCGTGTACTGGTTGTCTTCAATCGGAGCGACACCTGAGAAACTACAGGTGAAGGTTCCGGTTGCCGCGGTTGCGCTTCTGCAGCCTGCGCTGCCCGATCTCGGGACCAGGAAGCTACCGCCGTAAAGCGTACTTTGCTGGTTGAGAATGTTGATCGCAACCGGGTCAATCTGCGCTGCGGTTAGACCAAAAGCCGGTGCTATCAACGCCGCCGAGGTTCTGCCGTCAGGACCTACCGGAAAATTCTGAATGGTTGGAGTCAAACTCGAACCCAATGGATCCAAACCGTTGCGAGCGCGTACGCCCTGGTAGTTGAAGAACCAGAAGCCGCCCAGCTTCGGCACCGGACCGCTGGCACTGGCGCCAAACACGTTTTGCAGCAGGCGCGCGCGTTTGCTGACGCCGTTCGCATTGCGGAAGAACTCGTTCGCATTCAACGCGTCGTTGCGGTGCGACCAGTAGCCTTCCCAGTGGAAGTCTTTTGAGCCGGACTTGACGACCAGACCCAGAGAGCCCCCACCTTTGCTGCCCTGCGTAGCGTCGTAGAGCGAGGTTGCTACCTTCATCTCTTCGAGTGTGTTCGGATTTGGTAGCGGCACCGTGTCGAAGTGTGCAAGGTTGAAGTCGTTAACGTTGATGCCTTCCAGCGAGATGCTGTTGTTGCTGGTGCGCTGGCCGTTAACGTTCATGTCAGCCGTGCCGCGGCCGGCGGAGCGAACGTCGGTCGGCTCGCTGGCAGTACCAGCAGAGAGGGACATCAGGAATAGAAAATTGGGGGAAGCGAGAGGCAGGGTGCGAAGGGTCTCCGCTCCCAGGGGCTGACCGGTTACTGCGCTCGAAGGATTGATCAACGAGGTCGAGGCCTCAACGTTGACTGTTTCTTCGATTCGACCGGCTTCGAGAGTCACGTCTTGTCTCGTTATTTCGCCGATTCGTACCTGGACCGCCGCGACGACTGCTTTCTTAAAGTTGGGGGCTGTAATCTCGAGCCGGTAGGCTCCCGGCTTCAGCAACGTAATGGAGTAGCCACCGTCGCCCGCAGTGGATGCGGTGCGTTCTGACTTTCCGGTGCTTTCACTGATTACGTCGACTGTCGCCCCTGAAACGAGGGCGCCACCGGAGTCAGTGACGACGCCGGTTATACCTCCTGTTTGACTTGCTTGTGCAAACACGCTGATCGCACACAAGAGGCTCAGGATCGCTGCGCTTGCAAAGCGTAGTGGGCTTCTCATGGACAAACCTCCTTAATTTGGTCGACTAAAAGGTTGTACTTCGGGTTAGGACTAGAACGCGCGCTTAAGGCCGGAAAATTACGGTTCGTCTGTATGCAACGACTATTCCGATTACTATCGACCTCCGTTAATTTTGGCTAACGCTTGCGGGCGAAGGAACTTAGCCCACCTGTGCACCTAAATTACGGCCAACGAATGCTTAAAATTTCGGTTATTCTACAAATTAATGGATTGATCTGGCGGCCAGCGTGAGACCCCACGGGGCAAGCCCGTGGATCTTTGTTCGGAGACCCATGAAAGCGAAAACGAGAGAATTCGTCGTCTTTCTCGAACGCAATACTTTCAACTTTAGCCGCAAAAAGGCACAAATGTATTTTTGATTTTTTTGAGCCTTTTGTGCCTTTTTGTGGCTCTTAAGTGGTGGCGGCTTCGGCGTCTTCGTGATGCTCGGTGGTGTAAAGACGAAGGATGTCCTGTCCCTGGCGTGAGCGTGGATCGATTGTGCGCAGGTGCTTGCGTCCCTGCATTTCCCAAATGGCCGTGACCACTCCATCTTTCTCAACTGCGTGATAAGTAATTTCTTCGGTGCTTGCTACAGGCTCCGCGTCGTTTGCTTTTGCTGCGGCGCCTTCGCCTGCGGTTAGGTTTTCAGACATTCGAACTCAAACACTCTCCAATCTTCATGCGGTAGGTTTTTTTTCGGTGGTGCGAATTGTTGCACACGCGCGTTACGAGTGTCCAGCCAAACGCATTCGCAACGCCATCTCAACCGCTTTCCTTGGCACTACGACGCCCCAGCCTTGCCGGTCAACTTCAACACCAGCAACTCGCTCAGCAGTCTCGATCAAAATGCGTTTTACCTGTTGTGGTGTGAGTTTCGGATTCGCTTCAAGCATGCACGCGACGATCGACGAAACGATCGGCGCCGCGAACGATA
>DASVGE010000096.1:0-4000 GCA_036379695.1 Pyrinomonadaceae bacterium
TTTGGCCAGGGACACATCGGCCAGACATACCTCTTCCGGCATAACGACATTCTTTACGAAACGCGCGTCAGCTACTTTCAAAAGATCGGCAAGCTCGATTTCACGATCGGTCATCGAAAAACAGTGCCCTCATCACTTGAAGATGCCCTGGGCCGTGCGATCGCAGGCGAGGAGACGCAACAATGTTTCGGCTGTCATACGACCGGCGCAGTTAACGGGCGAGAGTTGCATCTCGATCGTTTGAGTCCGGGAGTGGGTTGTGAAGCGTGTCATGGACCAGGCGAGAAGCACCTGGTTGCGATGAAGGAAAAAAAGCTTGACGAGCCGCAGATTTTCAATCCCGGCGGTCTGGGTGGCCACGAGCTTTCGCAGTCTTTTTGCGGGACCTGCCACACGAGTTTCGAACAAGCGATGCTGATGCCGGGCCAGTCGGGCATCAACAACATTCGCTTCCAGCCGTACCGGATATTCAACAGTCGCGGGCACAACACCAACGATCAGCGAATCGGGTGCCTCGCCTGTCACAATCCGCACGAGAAATTACAGAAGGACACTGCGTATTACGACGGGAAGTGCCTTGCGTGTCACTTAACGACTGCGAAGGAGACAAAGACTGAACGCCGCAATGCCGATGCCTGTCCGGTGAGCACGAAAAAGTGCGCAACGTGCCACATGCCGAAGATTGAACTGCCGGGGATGCACGCCTCCTTCACGGATCACTGGATTCGCATCGCTAAACCCAACGAACCCGCGCCACGATAATTATTAATTAGCCACAGATAAACACGGATTTTCATTCACAGATTTAAATAAAAATCCGTGTATGAATCCGTGTTCATCTGTGGCTAATAGATCTTGATCCAGTGATTGCGTACCCTGGGGCGGATGCGCGTGCCGTCGTGAGTCGAGACGATTACGTTTGAAGTCTGATTCGGCAGGTGACAATCCACACACTTGCCGGCGATGGATCGTCCGCGTTTTGGAAACAGACCGCAGCTCTCTACCTTGTGACACGCCATGCATCGTTCCGAGAAATTTGCCACCTCCCGTTGTCGCACGTGCACGTCGTGGCACGTCGAACAGGTCATCGTCGACGACTGGAAACACTTGCTTCGCTCCAGCAACGCCACCTGGTTGCCGTGAGGGTCGAGCGGCTCATCCTGTTTCGGCGTTTCCAGCTTGAGAAAGTCTTCCAACGCGTTTCCTGCCGTGAAAGAGAATGCAGGCGCCTTGGCCACGCCGATTCCGCCGTGACACAGCGAACATAACGCGAGTTGACGACCGCGCGGTAGTTTTGCCGGATTGACGATCGCCTGCTCCACGGGTTTGGGCTTTCCCGGCGCGTTTAGTTCCGCGTGCTTTTCGCCAGGACCATGACAACGTTCGCACGAGATGCCGAGCACGTAGCCCTGCCGGCGATAACGATTTGCTTCGACGGCTTCGAAGAACGATCCATGGCACTCCAGACAGCGCGGTACCACGGGCCGGTTGAACTCCAGAATCCGATCGCCGTAGCCGGGACTGTTGACCCAACTGCCAACCTCCGTCCAGTAAGAGACGGGCAGTTGAAAGAGTTGGTCCTCCTTCCAGTACAGGTACGTTTGTCCCTTGCGGCCCGAGCCGATCACCAGATCGAAACGTTCTGCCACTGAAATCGTGTCAGGCGGTATCCCGAGCACGCCAGTCTGAAAGAAGCCGCCGGCTCGTGCGTCCATCCGGTAGTGCAGTTCGCTTTGGGATGTTCTGAGAATGTTCTTGCCGGGCGCAAAGCTGCCGGCAATCGAAGCAGCGGTCGCTTCCTGTGAGGTCAAGTGATGTGCTGTGCCGAGATACTTACGATAGTCTTCGTGACACGACAAGCACTTGTCGTTGCCGATAAAATTCCAGACCAACAACAATGAAAGGCAAATGCGTATCAAATCCGTGTTATTTGCGGCCTAAGTCTGCGGCCGCATTCACTAATTGCTTCATACTGCCGATTACAGCGAATTCTAACGCACCGTAGGGCTTCGCGGCCTCATCGATCTTGGCCAGACTCGTCTCACGCCACTCGCGTGGCGGCGGCATGCCCAGCTTCAAATATGAGATCGCCTCCAACCCGGTCTCGCCGAGAGGCGAAAGATTCTGTGCGAGCGGCTTGATCTCTTTCAGCGCGGGCGAACGATCGATAAGCGGCTCGAGCGACGCACCCGCCGCTTGCCAATCCATCAGCATCTCGCTCAATTCCGCCCGGTAAAGCTGGTAACGAGGCTCATCCTCCAAAAACTCTTTCACCATCCACGCAAACTTCCGCGCCGTATCGCTGTCGGGGGTTGTTGCATCCACGACACCTGTCAGTGGACTGAGCATCGTCTGCGGGCGCATCTGGTAGCGACGGTACTCCTTCACCGGTTCGATGATCGAAACAAGCGTGCGCAGTGGTCCAACGTCATCGTGGCGTACGAGCCGGCGCAACATCATGTCCTGGTACCGCTTGTGATTCAGTCCCAGTTCTTCTAGCTGAAGACTAAGCACCGCCATGCGGCGATACATATCGGTAACGTCTGTCACGGTACGCGGTGACCAGAGTCTTTCCGCAATCGCGGCGGTGCGTGGCCAAATGCGCGAATCGATTGTTTCCGGCGTCACCCACTCGGCCCACATCGTCGCTTCACCGCCTAAAACGTGCTTTGCCTGTTCCGGCGTTAAGGTGCTGTCGGCGGGAAGTGGATCGGAAGCGTAGTGAAACGAAGCAGGTTGGATCAGATCGATGTAGTAACCATTCGAGAGAATGCCGTCGTAACCTTTGCGCGCCGCTTCGGCCAGCGCCGCCGTGCCGCGCCACGAGTGAATCACGACGTCGTTGGGAAGTTCGGGTTGCAGGATCTCGTCCCAGCCGATCATCTTCTTGCCGTGTTTCTGAAGGATCTTTAGCAGGCGCGTGTTGAAGTAAGCCTGCAACGCGTGGTTGTCCTTGATTCCTTTTTGTTTCATGTAAGCCTGGATCGCGGGATTGCGATCCCACTGCTTACCTTCGTTTTCGTCGCCACCGATGTGCAGGTATTCGTCGGGGAAGAGTGCAGCCATTTCACCGAGAAACGTTTCGAGAAACTTGTAGACTTCTTCGCGCGTCGGATCGAGTGCCGGCTCGAAGATTCCCGGGCGCCGCTCGATCGTGTATGGACCAGGTGCGCTGCCGAGCTCCGGATGACCGACGAGCCAACTCGTGCTGTGGCCGGGTATGTCAAACTCGGGCACGACGCGAATGCCGCGGTCGCGGGCGTACGCGATGATCTCTTTTACTTGTTCCTGCGTGTAGTAGTTTCCATCCGAGCCAAGCTGGTGCAGTTTCGGAAACTTCTTGCTCTCAACGCGGAAGCCCTGGTCTTCGGTGAGGTGCCAGTGAAAGACGTTCATCTTCACTGCGGCCAGCGCGTCGAGGTTGCGCTTGAGAACTTCCATCGTCTGGAAGTGACGCGCGACGTCGATCAACAACCCGCGCCAGGGAAAGCGTGGCTGATCCTCGATCTGAACTCCCGGGAAGAAGTATCCATTGCGATCGGCGTCGAGTAGTTGCAGCAGGGTTTCGAGACCACGCAGCGCGCCGACGACGGTGGGAGCGCTGAGGATTGCCTGTCGTCTCGTGATATCGATGCGATAACTTTCATTCTCGCGCAGGTTGGGAATGTTCTGGCCCGGCCCCTGGCAATGGATGATCAGTGGTGTCATCTGATCGTCCACTGCGAGTGTAGGCGCGAGTGTCAGGACGGTGCGTCCCTCAAGACGCTTCACAAACCGCCAGATGCCCGCCTGCAGCCGCGCGTCCGAATGCCCGCGCGTCGCGACTTTGAAATTACTATCAACCGCCAGCCGCTCATCATGAAACTTCACCGACGCAGGCACCGGCATAAGATTGTGTTTGGGAGTGGGCGCGGGCTCTTGCGCTCTTACGACAACGGCACAAGTCAGAACCACTAACAGTGATAGGTATCTATTTGTCTTCATGTATTTTTGTTCAATT
>DASVGE010000097.1:0-23869 GCA_036379695.1 Pyrinomonadaceae bacterium
CGAGTGGGCGGCAGATCAGGATCCGGTGTTTCGAGAGATCTTTTATTACGAGTTGTTGCCGGAGTTGAAAGCACGCGGGAAGACGGTGGTGGTGATCAGTCACGACGATCGGTACTACGGGATGGCGGATCGCATCCTGAAGTTGGATTACGGGCAGTTAGCAGAGACCGCCGAGGAGGTCGAGGTACTGGTCGCTTAGGTATGTGCGCATCCACAGATTTTCTTTAATTAATCTGTGTAATCTGTGGATAACAATCAAGCTCTCCCCAACTATTCAAAAGGATCAAAAGACATGAAAGTGCTATTTGT
Organism: Pyrinomonadaceae bacterium; assembly: GCA_036379695.1. Classification (GTDB taxonomy): domain Bacteria; phylum Acidobacteriota; class Blastocatellia; order Pyrinomonadales; family Pyrinomonadaceae; genus PSRF01. The sequence goes on from DASVGE010000097.1 coordinate 310, forward strand.
TCCGATGCTGCAAGGCGGGTTGTCGCATCTCCTGCCACTCGTGGCGCTCAACAAAATGCTTGCTAACTCCGCGGTTGAAACGGCGTTTCTCGTGCCGCGCCAGCAACACGGTATGTTGAAACAGGCCGGCGTGAAAATTCTCGACATTGATCACCAGGGATTCCGAACCGAAATTCCGGCTTACAAAAAATATGCACCCGATGTCGTCGTCGATGACGCGAGTCTCTCGACCGGCGCCGCCTCACTCTTTACCGGCGTGCCTCGCGTCGCCATCCACCGCACGGGTATGTTCCCCGGCGACGTTCCGCGAAACCCCAAACACGGGCACAGCATGGCGATTTCGGCTGCCGACTTGAAGAGCAAGTGGGCGGGCCTCGCGCATCTCGGTCTACCCGAACCGAAAGTCTACTCCGACCTGTTCCAGGCTCCTTACAAGATCGTGCCCGGCATACCGTCAATCGAAGTACTGCCCGCCGCGCTGCAAAATGATCCGACCTATTTTTTCGCCGGCCCGCTCGTGATGGACGATTTCCTGGTGGGCAATATATGCGGCGGAAACCCGCAGGGCTTCAGCCTCGACAACTCTAAAGATTTTGCTCCGCTGCAAGAGTTTTTCGCGAAGCATAGCGAACGCAAGCGCATCTACGTGACCTTCGGCACGGTCGCCAAACCGACACAGGAAGTTCGCGATTGTCTGCAATTTCTGATGGACAACGGTTTCGCCGTAGTCTCGAGTGTCAAGCTCGACAATCTCAGCGAAGCGCATCAGTCGTTGTATTACTACGCCGCCTACCTGCCGATGCATTACGTTTGTGCGAACGTCGATGTGATGGTCCATCACTGTGGCTGCGGCACTTATCAATACCCGGTGATGCATGAAGTGCCTTCCATCATCATCGGCACGCAATGTCACGACCGTGATGATGTCGGCATGCGCCTGGACGAGCTGGGAACGTCAGTATATCTGCCTGGCCCGCGCGAGAATGAAAACTTTGTCAGCGATTTCAAACGCACCATCGAACAGTTCTTTGCAGACTCGGGGCGGCTCATTCAAGAGAAGAAGAAAAACCTCGCCGCGTTGAACCGGGAAGTCGAACGTACGGTAAACGACTTCGACCTCGAGTCTGTATTGCAAAAAGCGGCGACACACTCTCGAGTTCTCAAGAGAGTGGCGGCGTAGCGGTCCACGTCAATCAAGTTCTCACCAACCATTAATAAAGGAAGCAAAGACATGAGAGTCCTGTTTGTTCCGATGATGAAAGGCGGGTTGTCGCATCTCCTGCCACTGATGGCGCTCAACAAAATGCTCGCCAACACTTCGATTGAAACGGCGTTTCTCGTTCCCGGCGAGCAGCACGCAATGCTGAAAGAGCGCGGCGTTCCTTTTCTCAACATCGATCATAACGGCTTCCGAACGGAAATTCCGGCGTACAAAAAGTTTGCGCCCGACGTCGTCGTGGACGACGCCAGTCTCACCACTGCTGCGGCCACACTGTTCACGGGTATGCCACGCGTTGCCATCCACCGCACGGGTATGTTCCCCGGCGACGTTCCGAGAAACCCGAAGCACGGGCACAGCATGCATCTCTCGCCTGCCGACTTGAGGAAACAGTGGGCGGCCCTCGCGCATCTCGGTCTACCGGCGCCGAAAGTCCTTTCCGACCTGTTTCGAGCCGCCTATAAGATCGTGCCCGGCATACCTTCAATCGAAGTACTGCCCGAGGCGCTGCGAGATGATCCAACCTATTTTTTCGCCGGCCCGCTCGTGATGGACGATTACCTGGTGGGAAATATATCCGGCAAGTACGGGGTCAATCTCAGCACTTCGCAAAACCTTGCTCCGCTGCAGGAGTTTTTCAAAAAGCATCGCGATCGCAAGCGCGTCTACGTGACGTTCGGAACGGTTGCCAGACCGACACAGGAAGTTCGCGACTGCCTGCAATTCCTGATGGACAACGACCTCGCCGTAGTGTCGAACATCAAGCTCGACAATCTCAGCGAAGCGCATCAGGAACTACATTATTACGCCGCCTACCTGCCGATGCATTACGTGTGTTCGAACGTCGATGTGATGGTCCATCACTGCGGCTGCGGGACGTATCAATACCCGGTCATACATGAAGTGCCTCAAATCATCGTCGGCACGCAATGTTTCGATCGCGATGACGTCGGCATGCGTCTCGAAGACCTCGGAACGGCGGTCTATCTGCCTGGTCCCCAGGAGAACGATAACTTTGTCAGCGATTTTAAACGCACCATCGAACGATACTTCGCAGACTCCGGACGGCTGATTCAAGAGAAGAAGAAAAATCTGGCCGCGTTGAACCAGGAAGTCGCACGCACGGTGAAGAACTTCAACTTCGAGTCGGTGTTGCAGAAAGCTGCGGGTCGTCCTGCGATTGAAACTGATCGCGTGAGAGTGGCGGCGTAGGTTTAGCGTGGAGGGATAGATCGATGTGCGGCTTTACAGGATATGTCGATACGCGCGGCGAGCGGTCTGCGAATCAGGAAGTGCTGTCGAGAATGACGAGCTCGCTGGTACATCGCGGCCCCGATTCGGACGGCTACTTTCTCGAAGGAACGATCGGTCTCGGCTTTCGACGGTTGAGCATCATCGACCTCGGCGGCGGCGATCAACCCATCTTCAACGAGGACAGATCCGTCGCGCTTTTATGCAACGGCGAGATCTACAATTACCGCGAACTGCGAAAAGAGCTGATAGAAAAAGGGCACACCTTCCGTTCAAACTGTGACGTGGAAGTTCTGGTCCACCTGTATGAAGAAGAAGGCACAAACTTCCTGAATCGTTTGAACGGCCAGTTTGCCTTCGTCATCTACGACCGCAACAGGAAATTACTCTTCTTCGCCAGGGACCATTTCGGAATCAACCCGTTCTATTACACGATGGCCGACGGCGTGCTGGTTTTCGGTTCCGAAGTCAAGGCCATTCTCGAACACCCGCTTGTCGAGCGCGCGGTTGATCTCACGGGTCTCGACCAGGTGCTCTCGTTTCCCGGCCTCGTCAGTCCACGCACGATGTTCAAGAACATCAAGAGTTTGAAGAGCGGGCATTACATGACGCTCGTGGATGGCAATCTCAAGGTGTCGGAATATTGGGACCTGGATTATCCGTTGAAGGGTGAGCAGGGCGACGAACGTCCGGAGAGTTTCTACGTTGACGAGTTGAAGGAACTCTTTGCGCAGTCAGTCAGCTATCGTTTGCAGGCTGACGTGCCGGTCGGATTTTATTTGAGTGGCGGGCTGGATTCTTCTCTGATCGGAGCGATGATTAACAAAATATCGCCGTCGGTGCAGAGACACTCATTCTCAATCGGCTTCACGGAAAAAGAGATGAGCGAGGCGAAGTACCAGCAGCTGATGGCGCAGCACGTCGACTCGATTCACCACGAAATCATCTTCGGCTGGACGGAGATTTCGCAGCGCATGGCCGATATGATCTACCACTGCGAGTGTCCGGTGAAGGAGAGTTATAACACCTGCTCGATGGCGTTGTCCGAAGCGGCGAGGAGAAACGGTGTTCCTGTAATTCTGACGGGCGAAGGTGCAGACGAATTGTTCGCGGGGTACGTGGGCTATCGTTGGGACCAATCGGGCGTGAGGGATGCGAAGAAGTATGACCTCGATACGCTGTTTGAGGATGAGATCAGGGAAAAGCTGTGGGGCGATAAGGATCTCTTTTACGAGACCGATCAGCACGCGTTTAGGGAAGTGAAGTCTGCGCTTTACTCGGAGGCTGCGGGTGAACTCTACGACGATTTTGATTGCCTCAATTTTGAACTGGTCAACAAAGAGAAGTTGAAGGGGCGCGATTTCATACATCAGCGCTCGTACCTCGATTTCAAGTTGCGGCTTTCGGACCATCTGATTTCGGACCACGGCGATCGGATGGCGCTGGCGAATTCGATCGAGGCTCGGTATCCGTTTCTGGACATTGGTTTGATTAACTTCTCGAGGCAGATTCCGCCGCATCTCAAGCTCAACCAATTCACCGAGAAGTACATATTGAAGAAAGTCGCGGAAGACCTGTTGCCGCAGGGAATCGTGAAGCGCGAGAAGTTTGGATTTCACGCGCCGGGCAGTCCGTATCTGCTGCAACAAAAACTCGATTGGGTGTTTGATCTGCTCTCGTATGAGCGTATTGAGAGGCAGGGCTACTTTAATCCGGACACGGTCGAATCCCTGAAGCGGCAGTATTCGCGCGACGGATTCAAACTAAACCTGCCCTTCGAGAGCGATCTGCTGATGATCGTGCTGACCTTCGGCATCTTCCTCGACACCTTCAAAATGCCCAGCTTGAACTAACCCGTTGGTACCCCAACGCAAAAAAACGTTGACTTTGAGAAGGGGTCATAGTAAGGTGGCAAGCCGTTTAGGTGGTCTGGTATTCGAACTGAAGCCGCTGTGGTTGCTGAAGCAATCATGCGGTAGCATTGTTTTTAGGATCAAAATCCACCAATCTCGCTTTTATTCCTTCCCATAAAAAGTAAACAAGCCCAGCTAGCGGATGAGTAATTCGTGGATGTCTGTTTAGTACCCTCAACGTATTTCTACGACACCAGTGACCTACCACGACGACGTAACCACGTCGCATTAGAAAGGATTGACAATGGAACGATTGTGGCAAGACCTTCAATATAGTTTTCGCACACTGTGGAAGAAACCCTCATTTACGATCGTCGCCATTGTGACGTTGGCGCTCGGTATCGGCGCAAACGCCGCCATCTTCAGTATGGTGAATGGCATGTTGTTCCGCTCGCTGCCATATCCGAAGGCTGACCGCCTCGTGATGGTTTGGGAAACCAACCAGCGCCGGAAGTGGGACATGATGTATCCCTCATATCCGAACTTTGCTGACTGGCGCGATCAGAACACAGTCTTTGAAGACATGGCCGCCTACGTCACCCTCGGCGTCAACTTCACCAATGGCGACCAGCCAGAGCGCGTTTACGGCGCCGCAGCTTCAGCCAGCCTCTTCAAGATGCTGGATGCGCAACCGATCCTGGGCCGCTCCGTTACGCCGGATGACGACAAACCGGGCGCAGAACCAACCATTCTCATCAGCTACGGTCTGTGGCAACGCCTCAATTCCGACCCAAACATCGTTGGAAAGACGGTCGAGGTGCAGGGCGTAAAGCACACTGTGCTTGGCGTGATGCCGCAGGGTTTTGAGTTTCCGCCGCAGTTCAGGGACCAGGACCAGTTGCAGCCGAAGATCGATATGTGGGGACCGATGCGCGCCGATCCGAACAACCGTGAGGGCCGTGGCAGTCACTCGATCTACACCATCGCACTGCTGAAGCCCGGCGTCTCGCTGGAGCAGGCGCGTGCAGAGATGACCAGCATCGCCGGCCGGCTGGCGCAAGAATATCCCGGCAACAACAAGGACAGCAGCGTCCGCTTGATTCCGTTGAACGAGCAGGTTGTCGGCGACGTGAAGCCGGTGCTGCTGGTGCTGCTCGGCGTGGTTGCCTTTGTGCTGCTCATCGCCTGCGCGAACGTCGCGAATCTGCTGCTCGCGCGAGCCACGTCAAGACAGAAAGAGATCGCCGTTCGCGTCGCCATGGGAGCAAGCCGCGGGCGCATCATCCGGCAGTTGCTGACAGAGAGTTTGTTGCTTTCGATCATCAGCGGCGGCATCGGCCTGTTGCTTGCCATCGCCGGTGTCAGATTACTTGTCGCGCTCAGTCCCGACCCGCGCATGGCGGCAGTCGGCGTCAATCTCAAGATACTCGGCGTGACGATGCTCGTCTCGGTTATCACCGGAGTGTTGTTCGGGCTTGCGCCATCCGTGCTGGCGTCGCAGGTGGACCCGAATAAGACTTTGAAGGAAAGCACCCTGGCGAATGTCGGCGGCACTCGTCATCGTCTGCGCAAACTGCTGGCGGTATCTGAAATCGCGCTCGCGCTGGTCCTGCTGGTCGGCGCTGGCATGATGATCAGAACCTTCATGAAGATGCAGAACACGAAGCTCGGGTTTAGTACTGATAACGTCACGACGATGCGGATTGCGACGACTGGCGCTCAATATGCCGAGTCGTTTCGTTCAGCGGCATTCTTTCAGCAGTTAGTTGAACGTCTTAAGACGATCCCCGGAACACAAGCCGTCGGTGTGACCAACGTGCTGCCGCTCAGCGGCGAATTCGGAAACTCATTCAAGATTGAAGGTCCGCCGAGACCACAGGGCGAAATCCGGCAAGCCGAGTACAGGGCGATCAACTCAGACTACTTCCGTGCTATGGGCATCCCTTTGCAAAAGGGACGCGTTTTTACCGAGCGCGATACCAAGGAAGCTCCGGGCGTAGTGATCGTCAATGAAACGTTCGCGAATCGTTACTTCCCGAATGAAGACGCGCTTGGCAAGCGCCTGCATATCGACACGCAGGTGGAATTGGCGACCTACGGCGGAAAAACCATTCCGCGAGAGATCGTGGGCGTCGTGGCCGATCTGAAGAACAGCATTACTCAGACCCGCATCAAGCCTGAGATGTACGTGCCGTATCTTCAGAACCCGCATCGCACGATGACGGTGGTGATGTCGAACAGTTCGGACCAGGCCAGTCTCGCGAGTTCGGTTCGCAGCGAGGTGCGAAGCCTGGACGCGAATTTGCCGGTCTTCAACATCAAGACAATGGCGCAACTCCGCGACGAACAAGTGGCGCAGCAACGCTTCTTTACACTGCTGCTGAGTATGTTTGCGGTGGTCGCGTTGGTACTGGCAATCGTCGGTATCTATGGCGTGCTGGCGTATTCAGTCTCGCAACGCACGCGCGAAATCGGAATCCGCATGGCTTTGGGGGCGCATCCTTCGGATGTTCTCAAGATGGTTTTGAAACAGGGAATGTGGCTGGTGTCGATTGGCCTGTTTATCGGGCTCGCAGCCGCCATCGTTCTCACGCGCGTGGTTTACAACATGGTCTACGGAGCGGGTGGCGCCGACGTCGTAACATTTGTCGGTGTCTCGCTCGTGATGATCCTCGCGGCGCTCAGCGCCTGTTACATCTCCGCACGCAAGGCGACAAAGGTCGATCCGCTGAAAGCTTTGCAGTTCGAGTAGCCTACCTTGAAGTTCTTCATCCGCAGATTACACAGATTTTGATCTGTGTAATCTGTGGATAGCACTACCCAATCCAAATAAATGCAAAACAAGATTGAAGGCTTCAGGCTTTCTCCCCAGCAGAGGTATGTCTGGCGGCTGTTGCAGGACAGTCAGTCGTACCAGGCGCAGTGTGTCATTCTGCTGGAGGGCAATCTCGACATCGAAGCGCTGGAGCAGGCGATTCAAAGAGTCGTCGCGCGGCACGAGATACTGCGCACGAGCTTTCGCAGTAATCCCGGCATCAGCTATCCGATTCAAGCGATCGGTGAAGGCCGCGTGATACTCGCCCGCGAAGAGCGTCAGGAGATTGAAGCGCTCGCCGCGCAGCAAAGAAGCAAGCCCTTCGACTTCGAGCAGGGCACGTTGCTGCACGCATCGCTCGTCAAACTCTCTGAACAAACTCACCTCTTGCTGCTCTGCCTGCCCGCACTCTGCGCCGATGCGCGGACGTTGAGAAATCTGTCGAATGAGATTTCACGCAGCTACGGCGCTCGTGTCGAAGAAGACGAGCCGGTGCAGTACGTTCAGTTCTCTGAATGGCAGAACGAGTTGCTTGAAGACGACGCCGAGTCGGCCACCGGTAAAAATTTCTGGCGCCAACAGAAACTCGCATCGTATGAAGCGCCGGCGTTGCCCTTCGAGAACAAGTCGCGTGAAGTGACAAGCTTTGAGCCGCGCCGCTTCACAGTCGAAATCGGTGCGGACGTGACTGCGCGTCTCGACTCCAACTTCCTGTTGGCCTGCTGGCAGACGCTTCTCTTCCGTTTGACGGCACAACCGGACATCATCGCCGGCAAGTTGTTTGAAGGTCGTAAGTACGACGAGCTTGAAGAGGCGTTTGGATTGTTTGCTACGCGGATTCCAGTCGTGGGTCACTTCGCAGAGTCGAGCTTGTTCAGCGATGTGTTGCAGCAGTTGAGCGACTCGATCAGCGATGCCTCAGCATGGCAGGAATATTTCAACTGGGAAGACGAGCCGTCAACAAGCGAATCCTTCGCATTCGATTACGAAGAGAGACCGGAAAGAGTGATTTGCAACGGAGTCTCTTTCAGCATTCTCGATCAATACTTCTGCGGCGGCAGATTCAAGCTCAAGCTCAACTGCGTTCGCAAAACTGACTCGGTCACCGTCGAGTTTCACTACGATGCGAACGTCTTCGATGAAGCGCACGTCAAAAGCATTGCAGGCCAATTCGTGACGCTCGTCCAGAGCGCCGCCGGTAATCTAAATACCCCGATTTCAGAACTCGAAATTTTCACCCCAGCAGAACGCGTCCGATTGCTGTCAGACTTTAACCATACCAGCACGGCGTATCCTCACAAAAAATGCATCTCCGACTTGTTTGAAGAACAAGCCGCACGCACGCCCGATCAGATCGCCGTCGTCTTCGAGAACGACCGCCTGACCTATGCGCAACTCAACGCTCGCGCCAATCAACTCGCGCACTACCTGCGCAAACGCGGCGTGGACGCAGACGTGCCAGTCGCCCTCTGCGTCGAGCGTTCCCTGGAGATGATCACCGGCTTACTCGGTATCCTCAAAGCAGGTGGGGCATACGCTCCCCTCGATCCGGAACAGCCACGAGCGCGTTTACAGTATCAACTCGACGAACTCGACACGCCCGTCCTGCTGACACAGAAAAAGCTCCTCGATCGTCTACCGGATTTCGCCGGCGAAGTCATTTGCCTCGACGAAAGCGCATTTGAAGACTCAGCGTCAACAAACCCCGAACGCCGCACGGGCCCGCAACATCTCGCATACATCATCTACACCTCAGGCTCGACCGGCGCGCCCAAAGGTGTCGCAGTCACACACAGAAACCTCGTCAATTACACAACCTTTATTTCTCGCAAGTTGCAATCGGATGAACCACTGCTCTTCGCGACCGTCTCGACCATCACCGCCGACCTCGGAAACACATGTGTCTTCCCCTCGCTAATCTCAGGTGGTTGCCTCCACGTGCTTAGCTACGAAGTCGCGATGAACGCCGAGCTGCTCGCCGATTATTTCTATCAACACCCGATCGACGTTTTAAAAATTGTCCCGTCCCATTTCAGCGGGCTACTCAATTCACAGGAGACGGCCAACATACTCCCCCGAAAGTTTCTTATCCTCGGCGGCGAAGCGTTCTCCTTTAATTTGCTCGAACGTATCTCGAAACTCCACGGAGCTTGCAAACTTATTAATCACTACGGGCCGACGGAGTCGACTGTCGGCTCGCTAACCTTCGATTTCGATACCGATACTTTCAAGTCTGTGGCCTCGACCGTTCCCGTAGGCCGGCCCATTGCGAACACGCAAGTCTATATTCTTAACGCAGCCATGCAGCCCCAACCCACCGGCGTCCCCGGAGAGCTTTACATCGGCGGCGACGGCGTGGCGCGCGGTTATCTGAAGAAGTCGGAACAGACTGCGGAAAAGTTTGTCGCCAATCCATTTTCAAACGACACGAGCTCGCGGCTCTATCGCACCGGCGACCTCGCGCGCTTCCTGCCGGACGGCCAGGTTGAATTCATCGGCCGCATCGATCATCAGGTAAAGGTGCGCGGCTATCGCATCGAGCTCGGCGAGATCGAGGCCGAGTTGCGACAGCACCCCGCGCTCCGCGAAGCACTGGTCATCGCCCGCGACGAAGCGGACGGACACAAACGCCTGATCGCGTATATCGTTGCCGCACGACACACGGTCCCGCCCACGAGCGAACTGCGCGACTATCTCGCCCAACGATTGCCCTCCTACATGATTCCGTCGGCGTTCGTCACACTCCAGTCGATACCGGTCACGCGAAACGGAAAAGTTGACCGCCGTGCACTGCCCGAACCGGAACAGATTCGACCGGAGTTGGACCGCAGCTTCATCGCGCCGCGCAATGAAGTTGAAGAGACCCTCGCCGCGATCTGGTGCCAGGTGCTCGGCTTGGACCAGGTGGGAACGCATAACAACTTCTTCGAGCTGGGCGGCGATTCGATTCTCAGCCTGCAAATTGTCGCGCGAGCTAACCGCGCGGGCCTGCGACTTACTCCGAAACAGTTGTTCGAGCATCCGACGATTGGTGAACTCGCCGCCGTCGCAAATACCACACGTGAGACACAGTTTGAACAGGGAGCAGTGACGGGCAACGTGCCTCTCACGCCCATCCAGCACTGGTTCTTCGAGCGCGAACTGCCTGACCCGGATCATTGGAACATGGCCGTCATGCTCGAAGTGAAACGCGCGCTCAAACACACGCATCTGGAAAAAGCGGTCGAGCATTTGTTCGCGCATCACGATGCCCTGCGGATGCGTTTTGTGCGCGAAGAATCCGGCTGGATTCAGTCGAACAATGGTTACGAGGGTTCTGCGCCGTTCACACAAGTCGATCTGTCGTCGTTAATCGAGCGCGAGAGAATACCGACGATGGAAGCGGTGGCGAATACGTTTCAGGCGAGCCTGGATCTGTCGGACGGCAGACCGGCGCGCTTCGTGCTTTTCAATCTCGGCGGCTGGCAAAACGCGCGCCTGCTCATCATCATTCATCATCTCGTGATGGACGGCGTTTCGTGGCGCATCCTGCTGGAAGACCTCGAGGCTACCTGCGAGCAACTGGCTTGCGGCGAACCAGTCGAGTTGGCGTCCAAAACTGCTTCATTCAAACAATGGGCCGAGCGGTTAACAGACTACGCTCAATCCGCAGTACTTCGACGCCAACTCGCTTACTGGACTGACCAAACCTTACAGCTAAACACACACCTTCCGCTCGATTATGTGGATGGTGACAACTCCACCGCCTCCGCACGAACCGTCAACGTCGAACTCGGAACCGAAGAAACGCGCGAGTTGTTGCAGGATGTGCCGGCTATCTACAACACGCAGATTAACGACTTGCTGCTCGCCGCCCTGGCACTCGCTTTCCGGCGCTGGACCGGAGATCGCGCGACGCTCGTCGAGCTCGAAGGACACGGACGCGAAGAGATTTTCGACGACGTCGATCTGTCGCGCACCGTCGGCTGGTTCACGACTCACTTCCCGGTGCTGCTGCGTCTGCCGGAACAGGCGAGCGTCTCCAACTCCGTGAAGGCCATCAAAGAGCAATTGCGTGCTATACCGGAACGCGGTATCGGCTATGGCGTCCTGCGTTATTTGTCTGGTGACGCGCAGGGCTTGCGTTCGCTGCCGCAACCGGAAGTTAGTTTCAATTATCTTGGGCAGTTCGATAACGTGTTGCCGGAATCGTCTCTCTTCGCACTGGCGACGGACAGCGTCGGCGCCGCGCAGAGTTTGAAAGGCACGCGCGGACAGGTGCTGCGAATCAACGCGAGCGTGGCCAACGGGCAGCTAAGGTTGGCGTTGACTTATAGCGAAAACCTGCACCGCCGAGACACGATCGAACAGGTGGGCCAATGGTTCGTTGCAGAATTGCGCGAGATCATCACGCATCGTCCGGCTGCGAAAGGCTACACGCCGTCTGATTTCCCGCAGGCCGACATCAACCAGCATGAACTCGACAGCCTCCTCGCGCGGATCGCGGATATCGAAGACGTGTTCACGCTCTCGCCGATTCAGGAAGGGATGCTCTTTCACAGCGCCTCCGTTACGGATTCCGATCCATACTTCAGGCAGTTGACGTTCATGCTGCGCGGAGACTTGAACACGCCCGCGTTCGAGAAAGCATGGCAGTGTTTGATTGAACGTCATCCGACGTTGCGCACTTCATTCTTCCGGAAAGACCTGGGGCGGCCTCATCAAGTGGTGCGCCGGAGTGTGAAATTGCCGCTGGTCCATCTTGATTGGCGCGAGTTGCCGTTTGGCGAACGCGCGGAACGTTTCGATGCTTTCTTGAAAGACGAGCGCAGGCGTGGTTTTGAACTCACAGAGTCGCCGCTCTTGCGGTTGAGTGTGATCCGTATCGCTGATGATGCTTATAGACTCGTGTGGAGTTATCACCACATGATTATGGATGCGTGGTCGCGCTCTTTGCTCTTCAAAGAATTTCTCGAATTGTACGAAGCATACGCGGAAGGACGCGAGGTCGCGCTTGAATCGAGCCGTCCTTATCGCGAATACATCGCGTGGCTGCGAAGTCAGGACAGCACGCAAACCGAAGCTTACTGGCGCAAGACGCTGAAGGGATTAACAGGCGCGACCGTACCCCAGTGCGACGCGGCCGAGTACGGCGATGAGCACCGCAGCGAGGAACAGGAAGTACGCCTGTCTGCCGAGACAACGGCAGCGCTGCAAACAAGCGCGCGCGAGCACCGGCTTACTTTGAACACGTTCGTACAGGGTGCGTGGGCGTTGTTGCTCGGTCGTTACAGCGGCGAAACAGACGTGGTTTTCGGCACGGTTGTTTCGGGACGCCCGGTGGAGTTGGCATCGGGCGGCGAGATTGTCGGTCTCTTCATCAACACACTGCCGAGGCGTGTTCGCATCGAGCGCGATCAAACCGTGCTCGAATGGTTGCAGCAGTTACAAAATCAGCAGGTCGAGCTGGCGCAGTACGAGCACAGCTCGCTGGTACAGGTGCAGGCGTGGAGTGAAGTGCCGCGCGGTAAGTCTTTATTCGAATGCGTCCTGAACTTCGGCAACGCCTTCGTCGACGCCTCTCTGCGAAAGCAGCATCGAGAGCTCAGCATCTGCGACGTTCAGTTTAGCGAACAGAGTCACTACCCATTAGCGCTTGAAGTTGCGCCGGGTGTTGAAATGTCTCTGCGCATGCTCTACGTCGCGAGCCGTTACAACTCTGCCATCATCGGCGAGATGCTCAAAGCCATCGAAGACTTGTTACGCGATATGTCTGCGAATCCCACGCGTCTCGTGCGCGAACTATGGGCCACGGCGAACGACGATTCGATGCCCGCCGCTCTCCTGAACGAGCACCTGCGCGCCGTCGATGCTGAAGCTCAATTCGTCTTTTAATCCACAGATTACACAGATTGGTTTTAGGTAATCTGCGCAATCTCTTCGGCAGAGGTAACAGTTATGGAGAAAGACTCAATGTATCGGCTGAGAGATACGACCCTCATCGAGCCTCTGGTCAATCTGTGGCCGGCATGGGCGCATCTGATTCCGCCGGTAGCCGCGGGGCTGCATTTGGCAAACTATCAGATCAAAACTCTCCAATCGTACCTCGAAAACCCGGAGATGCACCTGCAAGCGGCGCACAATCCCAGCCTCATCGGTGGACCGTTCGTCGATATTCCGACGCATCGTCTTGAAGAGGTTAGGGAACTGCTTGAAGCGACGAAGCTGCGGCAGGCAAAGCACATCGAATTCGGTCAGAGCATCACCGGATTTGCGAATTGGCTGGTGGACTTCGCGAAAGGCGAAAGCCTCGAATCGGTTTACACAAAAGTGCCGGAGCCGATGCGCGGTTATGTCGAGTTGGTTTACGACTACTACAATCGCCCGGCCCTGCGTTTCTTCGAAGGCCTGCTCTACTCCAGCGACTACTACGACGCCGGGCTTCAATCCTTAAGAATCTCGCAACTGACAACTGACAACGCGCGCACGTTCTTTATGACCACGCCGCGCCTGCTAAACCCCGGCGAGATAGATCTGGGTGTTCCGTTTGCCGGCGAACGCGCCGATCAACTCTTCGCGCTCGACTGCGCGCCGCAACCGCTCACGCGCATACGTGAAATACTCGGCACGGACGAGGACGACGACGCTCAGCTCCTCAAGCATTTCACGTCCGCCCCTCCGGAGATCCCCGAGAAGTGGACCAGCCGCACGATTCGTGTTCGCTACATCGGTCATGCGTGCGTGCTGCTCGAGTGGAACGGAATTTCGATAATGACCGACCCGTACGTCGGTGTCAGGCCGGCGGAAGGCGGGATGAGCCGGTTCAGCTACGGCGACCTTCCGGAGAAAATAGACTTCGCTCTGGTCACGCATAATCACCAGGACCATTTCGCGCTCGAAACACTCCTGCGCCTGCGCCATCGTATCGGAACCCTGGTTGTTCCGAAGTCTGCGGGCATGCTCTACGGCGACATGTCGCTCAAACTGATGACGCAGAAACTCGGCTTCAAGCGCGTCGTCGAGATGGACTCGATGGAGTCCCTTCCGTTTCCGGATGGCGAAATCGTGGCCGTGCCGTTTCTCGGAGAACACGCGGATCTCGCGCATGGCAAAGCTGCCTACGTTGTCAGGGCCGGCCGGCAGCAAATTCTCTTCGGCGCGGATTCAAATTGTTTGGACCAGCGGCTGTACAAAAATTTGCGACAAGCGTTGGGACGCATCGAGACAGTTTTCATCGGCATGGAATGCGTGGGCGCGCCGCTGTCGTGGAGTTGCGGTCCATTGTTTCCTTTCAAACCGCCACACCACATCGAGCACGGGCGCAGGTACCAGGGCTGCGATTCAAAGGCGGCGCTGGAAATACTCGAAACCGTCGGCGCCAACAGAGTCTATAACTACGCGATGGGCCAGGAGCCCTGGGTTGAATTCCTGCTCGGCCTCGGACTCAGTGAAGACTCGCAACAGATCAGAGAATCGAATGCCCTACTCGAACAAACGCGCGCGAGAAACTTTTTGGCCGCGGAGCGTCTCTACGGCACCGCCGAGATTTTCCTGAGCGATAGCGAAACGTACACGTCCGTCGAGGACGACACCACCCAAGTCACACCAATCGAAAACCCGGCAATTTTCAGTATTAACAACGACGCAGAAGATCAGTTTGTCTTTTAAGAATGAGTTTGGATCGGGTCAGCACCACTTATTGGAGGAGGAGCTATGAGCATCGTCGGAGAAGTCGATAAGATAAGAAATATTTCAGTCGAAGAGTTTCAAGCGCATTATCGGGACAACAAGCCAGTCGTGCTCGAAGGTGTTGCCAAAAACTGGCAGGTACGCTCGGTGATGAACCCCACCAACATCAAGAACATGTTCGGCAGCATCAACGTCAACGTGCGCGAGACGGACAATGAGCTCGATATGTTTTTCGGCGATGAATCATTTGGCGCCACCAGAAGAAAGTACATGCAGATTAAAGACTACATGGACTTGATCTGCACGAAGGATACGTTTATCGAGCGTCCGCCGTATCTCGCCAACATCGATTTCGACTTGCCGCAGGGCAGGCAATATCTTCACCAACTGAAATCGCTGCTGGCTTTCCCGGATTACTTTCGCGACAACTCCACCGGCTCGAGCGTCTGCCTGTGGATCGCTGCGCCTGGTCAGAAGTCAACCATTCACAACGACAATTACCACAATCTGAACGCACAGATTTACGGAACGAAATCCTACCTGCTCTATTCGCGCGACCAGCATGACGCACTCTACGCGCGATACATTAACGACACGTGCTGGGCCAGCCCTGTCGATCCGCAGCAGCCCGACTATGAAAAGTATCCTTGCTACAGAGAAGCGAGAGCGCTCGAAGCCGTGTTGGAAGAAGGCGACATGCTCTACATTCCGATCTTCTGGTTCCACCAGGCCTTCGCCCGCACCGTTTCGATCAGCACCAACATGTTCATCAACGTCGGGCTCACGAAGTTTTGGAAACAAGAACAAATGAGCTGGCGGCAACTGCAAGTAATGAAAGCAGCCTAGCTCTTATCAATCACACCTTTGCCTCGAAGTCCATCTCATTCACACCGGGCTTCAGCCCGGAAGCTGTTTGTGGCCTTCGCGATCGAAACCGTTAAAACGGTTTCTCGAACAATGAGAACGGCTTCCACCGGGCTTCAGCCCGGTGAGAATGAGAACGGGGTTCCACCGATTGTTCTAATTAACCATTGAAATTAGAACAAGTCAGGAAGAGGGGCTTGCCCCCGCTCTTCGAACTCATCCAACTGCGGGGGCAAGCCCCTCTTCCTGACTTGTTCTATTCAATGAGTGTTCTATTAATCCTGACTTGTTCTATTCAATGACTGCTCTATTAACCTGACTTGTTCTATTCAACTACTCTCAATTCCACTCAATTCAACATTCACGGAGTAAACAGATGTCCGCTATCGAGCAGCTGGAAGAGGCGCAGGACTACTGGCGCGCGAAATTATCGAACCTGACGGAGAGGGCGCATTTCCTCCCGGATTATGAGAGGCCCTCGACTTACCTGGACGAGCGAGAGCAGCTAACCGTTACGCTGCCCGCGCCGGTTTGTGAGCGGCTGAACAAACTAAGCGGCAACTCTCCGTTCCTACTCTACACGGCGCTGCACGCCGCAATGAAAGTTTGCCTCCACAAATACAACGGCAACACCCACATCTCCCTCGGCAGCCCTTCACGAAAAAACGCCGAAGCAAACGAGCCTGCCAACGCACTCGCCATCGTCGATGAAGTCCGCAGCGAGATGAGTTTCAAGCAGTTGCTCATGAACGTTCGTGAGACTCTGCTCGAAGCCTATGCAAAGCAGAACTATCCGTTTGTACGGCTCGTCCGCGATCTGAAGTTCGAAACCGTCACGAACCGCAACCCGCTGTTCGACGTCGCGATCGCGCTCACGGACATTCACGCACCTCTCCCAATGGTGCGCAACGACGTCACCTTCACTTTCACAAAAGAAAGTGACGAGCGCATTACCGGCACCGTCGAGTTCAATCAGAATCTTTTCAAACGCGAGAGCATCGAGCGGATCACGACTCACTACATCTGCGTGCTGGAACAGGCGTTGGAAGACAGCAGCCGCTCCATCTCAGCACTGCAAATCGTGAGTGAAGAAGAGCGACACCAGTTGCTCGTCTCCTGGAACGATACACGCGTGGAGCGCGCAAGCTCGACCGTGCAACGTCTTTTCGAAGAACACGCAGCACACACTCCCGACGCGATCGCGTTGATCTTCGAAAACGTTCGTTTGTCTTACGCGGAAGTGAATCGTCACGCCAATCAACTGGCCCATCGCCTCCGCGCTCTGGGCGTCACTAAGGAAGTCCCGGTAGCAATCTGCCTCGAGCGTTCGCCTGAACTGGTCATCGGGATGCTGGCGATCATGAAGGCGGGCGGCGCGTATCTCCCGCTCGATCCGGCGTATCCGATGGAGCGCCTGAACTACATCGTGCGCGAGTCCGGAGTGACCATCGCGCTGAGCAACACACGTTTTGCCGAAAGACTGCCCGGGCATGAAATACAAGTAATCAGTCTCGACATCGAAGCCATCACGATCGCGTTCGAGAGCGAAGAGAATCCTGGCGTTGAAGTCGCGGAAGATAATCTGGCCTACATGATTTACACCTCGGGCTCGACCGGGCGACCGAAAGGTGTGCTCCTGCAGCACCGCGGCTTGAGCAACCTCGTACACGCACAAGCTGAGGCCTTCGGCATCGACGCGAACAGCCGCGTGCTTCAGTTTGCGTCGGCGAGTTTCGATGCTTCCGTGTCAGAGGTATTCGTCACACTCGCCGCCGGCGCAACTCTGGTCCTCGCGCCGCAAACGTCCCAGATGCCGGGCGAACCGCTCGCGAAACTCTTGCGCGAACAGTCGATCACGGTCGTCACCCTCCCGCCTTCCGCTGTCGCCGTTATGCCGGAGACAGAACTGCCGTCGCTGCAAACTCTCGTAGTTGCCGGTGAAGCGTGCCCCGGTTCGATCGTCGCACGTTGGAGCAAAGGGCGCCGTTTTCTTAACGCTTATGGCCCAACGGAAAACACCGTTTGCGCGAGCATCGCCGTATGCGGAAACGACGACGGCAAGCCTTCCATCGGCAAGCCGATCGCGAACACAACGATCTACCTGCTCGACGAGCAACTGCAACCCGTACCCGTCGGCGTACCCGGTCAACTCTACATCGGCGGAGACGCTCTCGCGCGAGGCTATCTTAATCGCGCTGACCTGACCGCCGAACGCTTCATCCCCCATCCCTTCTCAACCACCGCCGGCCAGCGTCTCTACAACTCAGGCGACCGTGCCCGCTACCTGCCGGACGGCTCGATCGACTTTCTCGGCAGGTTGGACCAGCAGGTCAAGATCCGTGGCTTCCGCATCGAGATCGGAGAAATCGAAACGGTCCTGAACGAGCACAACGGAATCAGCGAAGCGGTTGTGATAGTGAGCCAGAGCGGCAACGGCGAGCAGCGGCTAGTGGCCTACGTGGTAGCAGCGCAAGGGACGACGGCTGAAGCCAGAGAGTTGCGCGCCTACATGAAGGAGCGCGTACCGGAGTACATGATCCCGGCGGCCTTTGTGGCTATCGAAAAGATGCCTCTGACGGTCAGTGGCAAGATCGATCGCCAGGCACTCGCTGCCATCGGTATCACCGAAGACAGCGCCGGCTACGAGCCACCGCGAAATGCAATCGAAGAAAGCCTGGTGGAGATCTGGAAACAAGTGTTGGGAGTTGAACGAGTCGGCATCCACGACAACTTCTTCGAGTTGGGCGGTCACTCGCTACTGGCCATGCAACTCAACTCGCGCGTTTGCCAGATGTTTCAAATCGAGATCGGCATCAACAGTATTTTCAGCGCCCCGACGGTAGCAACCCTCGCGGAGTTGATTGAGAAAGAGCAGGTGGGCCAACAGATCGACGACACCTCTTTGGAAGACATGCTGCGCGAGATCGAAAGCCTTTCCATGGACGACCTCGACACCGCACTCGCAGATGAACTGAACGTTAAATAAAGCACTTTCTCGCTCACACCGGGCTGAAGCCCGGTGCGAATAAGACGGACTTTCAGGCAAAGCCGGCGCACAAAGAAGTAACAGCAAGCCAATATGAGGACAATGCCCATGATGACGAACCTGGACGAAAGAATTGCCGCGCTCTCTCCGCAGCAACGCGCGCTGCTCGAACTACGCCTGAAGAACCAGGCCGCCGAAACATCCAAATCGCAAAGCATTCCGCGCCGCGGCGACAACACGGCTCCGCTGTCCTTCGCTCAGCAGCGCATGTGGATGCTCTACCAGTTTGATCCGGAAAGTGCCGTCTACAACATCGGCAGCAATATGCGTCTGCGTGGTCCGCTGGACGTGGCCGTGCTCGAACAAAGTCTTAACGAAGTCGTTCGCCGCCACGAAAGCCTGCGCACGACCTTCACCGAGATCGACGGAGCACCCGTACAGGTCGTCTCTCCGGAGATGACGCTCACCTTGCGCCAACACGACTTTGCGGAACAGCCGCAAGCGGAGCGCGAAGCCAAAATGCGCCACATCGTTTCGGAAGGAATGAGAGAGCCGTTCAATCTTTCCACCGGTCCACTGCTGCGCGCGACGTTGATCCGGCTTGGCTCGGAAGAGCACGTCATTCAACTATTGATGCATCACATCGTTTCCGATGCGTGGTCGCTCGACGTGTTGCTGAAGGAAATGATCGGGTCGTACGAAGCGTTTCTCAAAGGTGAGCCGTCGCCGTTTCCGCCGCTGCCGATTCAGTATGCAGATTTCGCGAGCTGGCAGCGTGAGCGCCTGGATGGCGAGGCGATGGAGACGCAAGTCGCTTACTGGAAAGATCGCCTGGCGGACACTCCTGCGATTCTCGACCTCCCGACCGATCGCCCGCGCCCCCCGATTCAGACCATGCGCGGCGCTCGCCATACGTTCACAGTTTCCGAGGCCCTCACGGAACAACTCAAAGCCATCAGCCGCAAGGAAGGCGTGACGATGTACATGACGATGCTGGCAGCCTGGCAGGCGCTGCTCGCACGTTACTCGGGACAGCAGGACATTCTCGTCGGCACTTCCATCGCCAACCGTAATCGCAGTGAGACTGAACCACTCATCGGCTTCTTCCTTAACATGCTGGTGCTGCGCACGGACTTATCCGGCGATCCGAGTTTTCGTGAGCTGCTGGGGCGCGTGCGCGAAACGACGCTCGGCGCATTTGCACACCAGGACGTGCCGTTTGAAAAGCTGGTTGAAGAGTTGCGGCTGGAACGAGTGACCAGTCATCCACCGCTTTTCCAGGTAGCGTTCGGACTCAGCGATACGTCGAAACAACCGCCGCGCCTGTCGAAACTCGGTTACAGTCAACTCGAACTCGACAGCACGCCCGCGAAGTTCGATCTCACGCTCGATATCGGTTTGGTCGAAGACGGAATGCTCGGGGCGCTGGTCTACAACGTAGATCTGTTTGACGCCGCGACCGCCACCCGGATGATGCAGAATTTAACGACGCTGCTCGAGGGCTTTGTGGCCGCTCCTGATGTGCCTGTCTCGCGCGTGTCTCTCGTAAACGGAGCGGAGCGCGAGCGCATGCTCGTCGAATGGAATAACACTCATCTTGATTACGTGCATGACACCTGCATCCACGAAGTGTTTGAGCAGCAGGCTCAGAGCACGCCGCAGAACGTCGCCGTTGTCTTCGAAGGCGAAGAGGTGTCTTACGAAGATTTGAACCGGCGCGCGAATCAGCTCGCACACCACCTGCGCTCGCTCGGCGTGCGTGCTGAGACGCCGGTCGGTGTTTACGTCGAACGTTCGATCGACATGATTGTCGGTCTGCTCGCAATCCTGAAATCCGGTGGCGTCTACGTGCCGCTCGATCCGGCATATCCTTCGGAGCGCCTGTCGTGGATGGTTGAGGACGCCGGCGTATCGTTCATCATTACACAGCAACAACTGCTCTTTACCCTACCGTCGTTTGCGCTGACTGCGGAAGATGTTTGTATTGATTCCGAGTGGGAAATCATCGCGAAGCAGAGCGATGAGAATCCGGTGCGCGCCTGCTCGTCCGAGAATCTCGCGTATGTCATTTACACGTCGGGCTCGACGGGCCGGCCAAAAGGCATCGGCATCTCGCATCGCGCAGCGGTGAGTCATCTTACGGGAGCGCAGAAGGCATACGAGATGCGCGCGGATGACTGCGTGCTTCAGTTTGCTTCGCTCAACTTCGACGTGTCACTCGAGCAAATCTTTACGGCGCTGTGGTCGGGTGCGAAGCTGGTCCCGCGCGGCGCTGAGGTGTGGAGCGCGAACGAATTCTTCGAACGCAGCGCCGAGTACGGATTGACGATCGCTAATTTCCCGACTGCTTACTGGCAGCAGTTGACGCAAACGCTTGATCCGATCGCGCTTGGCAGTTCGCAACTGCGGCTGGTCATCGTCGGCGGCGACAGCATCATGCCCGAAGCTGTGGCGCAATGGCAGAGCGCCGAGATTGACCCCGGCGCGATTCGTTTACTCAACGCTTACGGCCCAACCGAAGCGACCATCACGGCGAGCATCTATGACATTCCGACTGGATTCGGTGAAACCTCTCCGCAAATTCGCGTACCCATCGGGCGGCCTCTGCTGAATAAAACAATCTACGTGCTCGACGACCAGCTGCAACCCGCGCCCGTCGACGTGCCAGGTCAACTCTACATCGGTGGAGACGGTCTCGCGCGAGGCTACATCAATCGTCCGGAACTGACGGCCGAACGTTTCATTCCCGATCCTTTCTCGGCTACTGCCGGTCAACGTCTGTACGACTCAGGCGATCGTGCGCGCTTCCTGGCGGACGGCTCGATCGAGTTCCTCGGCCGGTTGGACCAGCAGGTCAAGATTCGTGGCTTCCGCATCGAGATCGGTGAGATCGAAGCAATCCTGAACGAGCACGACGCAATCAGCGAAGCTGCCGTAGTGGTGAGCCAGAGCGGCAGCGGCGAGCAGCGATTAGTTGCCTACGTGGTCGGGGCGGAAGGAAACGATTGGCGCGCGTACCTGAAAGAGCGTTTGCCGGAGTACATGATCCCGTCGGTGTTCGTCGGCTTGGAAGAGATGCCGTTGACGGTCAGTGGCAAGATCGATCGGCAGGCACTGGTTGCACTCGGTGTCAAAGAAGAAACTGCCGGCGACACATATGAAACACCGCGGACGGCGATCGAAGAGAGTCTGGTGGAGATCTGGAAACAGGTGTTGGGAGTTCAAAGAGTCGGCATCCACGATAACTTCTTCGAGTTGGGCGGCGATTCCATTCTCAGCATTCAGATTGTCGCGCGTGCGAACCAGGTGGGACTGCGGTTGACGGCCAAACAGATATTTGAATACCAGACGGTCGCGGAGTTGGCTGCGGTGGCGGGAACTGGCGCTGCTGCCGAATCGGAACAGGGACAGGTGACCGGTCCAGTGCCTCTGACGCCGATCCAAAAATGGTTCTTTGAA
Organism: Pyrinomonadaceae bacterium; assembly: GCA_036379695.1. Taxonomy (GTDB): domain Bacteria; phylum Acidobacteriota; class Blastocatellia; order Pyrinomonadales; family Pyrinomonadaceae; genus PSRF01. The sequence goes on from DASVGE010000097.1 coordinate 22,425, forward strand.
GAGAGTTTTGCCGAGCCGCAACAGTGGAATCAGTCGGTGCTGCTGGAGACGCGGGAACCGATCGATACGGAGTTGCTCGAAAAGGTCGTCTACGGACTACTCGAACATCACGACGCGCTGCGGCTTCGATTTATTGTGACGCCGGACGGCGTGGAGCAAATCAACAGCTTCGTCGAAGCGAACACGCCGCTCGAATTTATCGATCTTTCGTCAACGCCGGATGCAGAGCAGCGTGCACGGATCGAAGAGCATGCGAGCCGTATCCAGGCGAGCTTCAACTTTGATGAAGGCTCACTGGTTCGCGTCGCGCATTTCAATCTCGGTGAAGGCAAGCCGGGACGCCTGTTGATCGTGATCCATCACCTGCTGGTTGATGGTGTGTCGTGGCGAATTCTGCTGGAAGACTTGCAGCGTGGCTACGAGCAGTTGAGCCAGGGCGAAGAAATTCATTTTCCTGCGAAGACCACGTCTTACAAGCGTTGGGCCGAGCGTCTGCAGGAGTATGCGCAGTCAGACGAGTTGCGAGAGGAAGCGACGTTCTGGATCGATGAAGCTCGTCGCGACGTTTGTCCTGTGTCGGTAGATTTTGCTGATGACGCAAATACCGTCGAGTCTGCGAGGAACGTGAGCGTTTCACTTACGGCCGACGAAACGCGTTTGCTCCTGCAGGAGATGCCGAAAGTCTTTCGCACCGAGATCAACGACGTGCTGCTGACCGCGCTCTCGCAGGCGTTCACGCAGTGGACGGGCGAGACTGAGTTGCTGGTTGATCTCGAGGGACACGGGCGTGAGGAGATTATTGAAGACGTCGACTTGTCGCGCACTGTCGGCTGGTTCACGTCGATTTATCCGGTGCGTTTACAACTCGGAGATAGCAGCGATGGACCGGGCGAGCAGCTCAAGCACGTGCAGGAGCAACTGCGCCGGATCACCAATCACGGTATCGGCTATGGCGTGCTGCGTTACCTTTGCGAGGATTTGAGTGTCGCGCTCACACTCGCCGCTGCACCCAAAGCCGAGGTGACCTTTAACTACCTGGGGCAGTTCGATCAGGTGTTGGAGAAGGAATCGTTATTCGGGCCGGCGCGGGAATCGTCGGGATCAAGCCGCAGCGCATCGGCTCTTCGCCCATACCTGCTCGAAATCAATGCCAGCGTCAGTGGTGGCGTGCTGCAGGCAAGTTGGACTTACAGCGAGAACGTTCATCGCCGTTCGACCGTGGAGAAACTCGCAGGTGCGTTCATCGAAGCACTGCGCTCGCTCATCAAGCTCTGTGAAACACCGGACGCCGTGAGCTTCGCGCCTGCCGATTTCCCGCTCCTGAACTTCGACCAACGGCAACTCGACAAACTCATCTCGCAAATCAACAAAACAACGGACATCGTAACGTCCTAATTTGAGGATCTGCCTGGGCCGGGTCAGTACCGTAACGCGGTAGCGTCGGG
>DASVGE010000098.1:0-4047 GCA_036379695.1 Pyrinomonadaceae bacterium
GTTTGTCAATGCAACGTCGTACCCAATGGCCCATAGTGCTTTCAGTTGACCTGCAACCGCCGCATCCATCATTTCAAGCAGATTGAGACCATGCGTTTGAGGCACTGGCGCGTGCCACACTGACTCGAAAAGTAGCCGCGATTCCGGTAAGGAAACACTACCGGTAAGTATTCCGGGATCGCAGCCCATGTGGGCGGCGCCCTGCACATTGTTCTGACCACGCAGCGGATTGATACCAGCGCCAGGTCTGCCTAAATTGCCAGTGAGCAATGCGAGGTTCACAAGACACATGACGCCTTCAGTGCCTTGCGTATGTTCCGTCACTCCTAAACCGTGAAAACAGATTGCAGGCTTCGCCTTTGCGTAGATTCGCGCCGCCTGCCGGATGAGGTTTGCTTCGACTCCGCAGATATCGGCGACCTCCTCCGGGCTGAACTGAGTAACAAAATCTGAGAACTCATCCCACTCAGCGACGCGTTCAGCCACGTATCGATAATCCACCAACTGCTCTTCAACAATCGCGCACGCCAATGCATTCAGGAGCGGAATATTCGTGCCCGGACGTGGTTGAAGATGAACGGTGGCGTAGCGGGCAAGTTCGATTTGTCGAGGATCTATTACGACCAGCTTCGCGCCCTTCAGAGTTGCTTGTTTGATTCGTGCCCCTACTATCGGATGGTTTTCGGTGGCATTAGCGCCACAGACGAGGATGGCTTCGGATTTTTCGAGATCGTCGTAAGCGTTTGTTGCTGCTCCCGTTCCCAGCATGAGTTTCATCGCCGCCGCCGTGGGTGTGTGGCAGACACGAGCGCAACAATCGATATTGTTGGTACCGATTACCACGCGCGCAAATTTCTGCGCGAGATAGTTTTCCTCATTAGTCGCGCGCGCGGAGCCGAGGATCCCGACACTGTCTGGACCATGTTCTTTCGAGATTTGCTGAAGCCGCTCGGCCGTAAAGGCGATCGCGTCGTCCCAGGAAAGTGGTTGCCATCCGTCGTTCTTCCGAATCATCGGAGAACTAATTCGATCAGCAGCGTCGACAAAATCAAAAGCGTAACGTCCCTTGACGCAGAGATGACCACGATTCACCGGAGCATCAATCACCGGCTTTATTGAGACAATCCGGTTCTGATTTGTGCCGACGCTCAGCTCGCAGCCAGTTCCGCAATAAGAGCAAGTGGTCCTGGTCCAGGTCGTTGGTTGGTCGCGCTCTATTATCGACTTATCTTCAAGCGCTCCACTCGGGCAGGTGTCCACACAAGCGCCGCAACTGACACAGGAGCTTTCGAGTAGCGTTGTTCCGGAATCGGGGACAATCCGTGTCTCATGGCCGCGATTAATGATCTGCCAAACAAACTGGCCTTGAAGCTCTTCGCAGATACGCACACAGCGGTAGCACGTGATGCACTTCGACATATCGACGTGAATGTAAGGATGAGAATCGTCTACGAGGTGCGGTTCGTGCGAACCGGTGAAATCGCTTTCGCTCAATCCATAACGCAGCGCCTGCTGGTAAAAGGGTTTACCAGGTGATTCGTTGAGGGCTTCGCCCGGATGATCCTGCGCCAGCATCCTCAGGATCATTCGTCGCTCGTTCTCGAGTGCGGGAGTATGGGTCGAGATCGACATCCCGTCAGCGAGTAGAGTGTTACACGCAGTAACCGGACGCGACTTTCCATCGATCTCAACCAGGCACATGCGGCAACTGCCGATTGGCTTGAGTCGCTGGTCGTGACAGAGCGTAGGGATCTTGATGCTAGCAGAACGACATGCCTCCAGCACCGAGAGACCGTCTTTGAACTGATACGGCTGCCCATTTATCGACGCTTTCATCGTTTCCTACTCAAAGAAAATCTCGTTCCATGTGATTGCGGATGCAAACTGGCATTGGCAGATAACTTACTGGGAATTTCGCGCAAATCTGCGGAACTTTACGCAGCAGAACAGGCCTGAATCGGCCGTTTGTGCAGGTACTCGCTGGGTATGTCTCTTGCCCAACAGAGGTTGTGCAGTGTCTGTGTGGTCCAGCCAGGACACTGCGAGGAGGTATTTATGTTCAACGATAGGATTGATTCAGGTTTTCCGTTAGCAATCGTCGAATTGTTAGCTCGCGTCGGCAGTGTCGCGAGCATCACTTTCTTGCTCGTGCTCTTTCAGGGCGAAATGCGTAATCCCTCAGAGATCTCGAGCGGCGAATGGTCCGGGCTGATCTTCTTTCCCATCGGCGTAATTATCGGCATGGTCGTCGCATGGTGGAAGGAAGGCGCGGGAGCCGCGATCACGCTGGGCAGTCTGCTGGGGTTTTATCTGGTCTACGGTTATTTCATGAGATACCACATTGCAGGTTGGGCGTTCTTCGTGTTTGCCTCTCCCAGCTTACTGTTCCTGCTGCATTGGCTGTTCAGTGGTGCTGAACATCGACGCGCACTGGGATAACGAAAGTGTTAGCAACAGTTCCAGGCGCTTCAGAGATCTTGCGGCCGGTGCAGGATCTTACGCCTGCCTTTGTCGCGCGCGGTATCTCGAAGGTCTATCAAATGGGAGACGTTCAGGTACACGCACTGCGTTCCGTCGACCTCGAGCTGTACGACGGAGAACTGGTCGTAATCCTGGGTGCGTCAGGCAGCGGGAAGTCCACACTCCTTAACATTCTGGGTGGTCTTGATGTACCTACAGCCGGGGAAGTCTTCTACCGCGACCACAATTTGACGATCGACGACGACACGGAATTGACGCGTTATCGTCGTGAGCACGTCGGATTCGTGTTTCAGTTCTACAACCTGATCGCCAGCCTCACTGCTTTGGAAAATGTGGAGTTGGTAACTGACATCGCCGACAAGCCCATGCGAGCTGAAGAAGCGCTGGAGCTTGTGGGTCTCAGCGATCGGATGAACCACTTTCCAGCGCAGCTTTCCGGTGGTGAACAACAACGAGTCGCGATTGCGAGGGCAGTCGCGAAGCGTCCGGATGTCCTGCTCTGTGACGAGCCGACAGGCGCTCTCGATTACACGACCGGCAAGCTTGTCCTCGAGGCGATCGAGCGCGTGAACCGGGAACTCAAGACGACCACGGCAATCATTACGCACAACGCAGCGATCGCGGATATGGCAGATCGAGTTTTGCAGATGCGCAGCGGATCCATTGCCAGCGAACGACGCAATGAAAAGCGCGCTGCGCCGTCGGAGCTGATGTGGTGAGCTCGGGTTATGCGCCCATTGAATCGAAAACTTTTTCGCGACGTCATTCACTTGCGTGGGCAGGTAGCTGCAATCACGCTCGTAGTCGCTTGCGGCATCACTTCATTTGTGGCGATGCGCAGCACGTACAACTCTCTGCGCGCCTCGCAGCAGTCGTATTACGAAGCCTATCGCTTTGCAGAAGTGTTTACGCAATTGAAGCGCGCGCCCGATTCACTCGCCGCGCGCGTGAGTGAAATTCCCGGGGTTGGAAAAGCCGAGTTTCGCGTCATCGCCGATGTGACACTGGACGTGCCGGGTCTCACAGAGCCTGCCAAGGGACGAATCGTTTCGATACCGGATCAGCAAGCGCCGATGTTGAACGATCTGTACATCAAGGAAGGACGCTATATCGAGGCAGGCCATCCAAATGAAGTTCTCGCCAGTGCCGCGTTTACGACTGCGAACCAGCTAAAGCCTGGAAGCACAATCTCAGCCGTGATCAACGGCAAGTGGCAGAAGTTGCAGATCGTTGGGCTCGCACTATCGCCGGAGTACGTTTATGAGATCCGAGGCGGTGAGATGTTTCCCGATAACCGCCGTTCCGGGGTGTTGTGGATGAGCCATGAAGCCCTTGGTCCAATCTTCAACATGAAAGGCGCATTCAATGACGTTGCGCTGACACTTGCGCCGGGAGCATCGGAAGCAGAGGTAATTCGGCAACTCGATGACCTGCTCGCGAACTACGGCGGCCTGGGCGCTTATAACCGCTATGACCAGGTTTCCCATCATTTCCTTTCGAACGAGATCGCCGAATTGCAGGTCACCGGAACGTTCATTCCGGCGATTTTTCTCTTAACGACCGCCT
>DASVGE010000099.1:0-14438 GCA_036379695.1 Pyrinomonadaceae bacterium
GACGAGAAGTTGATGCCGCTCCGCTTCGCTGGACCAGGCTAACTCCTGCACCGCCTGACCCGCGCTGCTCACTCCCGCTCGCAATGCTGCTTCGTACTGCTGCGCAAACCGTTGTATCGTCTCACGCCGGAATAAGCGACGCTGGTAGTTGATCTCCCCGCGTAACTCCGCCCCTGCCAACCGCCAGCGGATCTCCACGTCCTGGCCCAGCTCCGGCACCGCCCCATGTATGCTCTCCAGCGCCAGCACGATGTCGAACACCGGACAACGCCCAGCTTCCACGCGCACCCCGGCATCGTGCACCACCCGGCTGAACGGATACTGCTGCTTCCCGTACGCTTGGAGCAGACTCTCTCGCACTTGCAGCAACACCTGCTGGAAGCTTGCGGCTCCGCTCAGTTCATCCACGATCGCCACCACGTTGCCCACTTCCGCGCCAGCTTCGTCCGACCGCCGGGCCGGACTACCCACTACCACCCACGGATTGCCTCCCTGCTGATACAGGTACACCTTCAAGGCCGCCAACAACGTCGTGTACAAGAGAAAGGTGTTGCCGCGCGTTAGCCGGGATACCCTTTGATACAGGCTATCTTCGAGCACGAATTCAAAAGAATCTCGATTGAGCGAAGAGCCCAGGCGCGGATAGTCAGGAGTGAGACTCGATGGACCAAACTCTCTTGATAAGCGTTGCGTCCAGTAATCCCTTTCCTCTCTGGTGCTCCGATCAAAGATCAGATTTTCTGATTCCGATTTTGCCAACTCAATCATCGATGTTCTCCTGGTGGGCTTTGCACAAGTGACTAAAACTCGTCACTCCGGCTTTGCCGCCGGATGTGGGCTTTCGTCTTGAACTTCAACACGATCCTGAAACCTTGACTTCAGCCACTCCGGCTTTGCCGCCGGATGTAGGCTTTCGTCTTGAACTTCAACACGATCCTGAAATCTTGACTTCATCCACTCCGGCTTTGCCGCCGGATGTGAGGCGAGGCTCTGCCTCGCCGTTTAACTCTAAATTTAAGGATGGGGCTGCGCCCCTCGTTCGGGCTTGGCCCCAAGTTTTTATAGGCCAAAGGCCGAACCAGGGGCTCAGCCCAAATCTCAGAGAGCCTGGCGGCGAGGCATAGCCTCGCCTCACATCCGGCGGCGAAGCCGTTTTGTGGTTGCTAAAAACTAAAAGCTTCCAGGACATCGTCGCTCGCGGGCGTCTGGTGATTCCGTGCAGCGGCGTCAATCACGATGCTGCCCAGCGAAACATCAGGCTTCCGCGTGACGTCCGCGAGGATTTGCGACAGATAAGATCCCAGCCGCGCAATGATTTCCGGCTGGAACCAATTCTTCTGATAGGTCCAGCTCAACTTCGGGTTCGAAGTGTCTGGTGTGGTATTGAGGATGAGTTTGATTCCCTTGCTAACTTCGGGGAACAGATCCAAGCCCTGATCGAACCCATACCGGTAGCCTACATCCAGTACTGGACAAGAGAGCCCATGCTCCCGCAGTCGCCACTGGTTAGTAACGATCGGAAAACCGTAGCGCTGATGCTCCATCGCGTTAGCGAGCTTCTTTTGAATTTCGTCCACAAAAGTAACGAACCCGGCATTCCACGGCGTGACCAGTCGCAACGGGAAAGCTACATCCCCGAGCGCACACACAACCGCGATCTGTTCAGAGCCGCTCAACCTCGACAACAGCACACTGTAAGCAGCAAGGATGATCGACGGCGCAAGACCATCCAACACCGGAAGGTCCGCTTCAATCGGAATCGACACCCGCTCTTCCGCGATACCCGAACGCTGCTCGCACAATTCGTCGAGAGTTGATTCGACCCGCACTCCGGCAAATTCGGTCAGCCAAAACCGCTCCGCAGCCTTGTAGTATGACGGCGCCAAAACCTCGATGGTCTCTCTGTCAGGCAGTTCGCTCCGATCAAAACGGCTGCTCCTTTTAATGCTTTCCAGAACGGCGGGAGTGATCTCTTGTTGATGCGGATTCAAAAGCTTCTCTTTGACGGCGGTGTTAAAGCATTTCACAAACGTCTTGAGCTGGTCCTTTGTCATCCCTCTACGCTGAAGGTAAAAAGTGCTCCACTGCTCAAAACCATATTGAGGCATCCAGTCGGAGTTCTCGACAGTCAGGAAAGCCTTGTCGATCAAATCACAAGCGGTCTGACTATCCATGCTGTTATGAGACCAGCTAAAGGCTTCGCCTTTGACGCCATATTCCTCTCTTTGCTCCCAGATAGGCGTCACCGGATCCGCATACCACAACTGCGCTCGGAAAAAATCGGGTTTGGTCTCCTCGATCAAATCAATTGACTCCTGGGCCGTTTCATATGTCTCGCCCGGAAACCCGATGATCAGGTTTGCGTGAACGGAAATACCGGCGGCTTGTAGTAACGGAATTGCTGTCTGATAGTTTTTTCGGCGTGACGTCTTGTTCATCCTCTTCAGCATCACGTCGCTGCCCGATTCGATGCCCAGGAAAACCCCTTCGCAACCTGCCCGTCCCATCAGTTCGATGGTCTCGGGATCGCCATGATCGCTCCGGTAGAAGGAGTTCCACTTAAATCCGTAGTTGTTGGCGATCATCATTTTCAGGATGTCGCGGAAGCGCTGCTTCGGCACATTGAACGTGTCATCGAGATAAGTCAGCGTGGTGATTCCCAGCTCGTGCAGCCGATTCAATTCTTCCTCGACGAGGCCCACGCCCGTGTAGGTATACTTTCCGGCGCGTTGCGGGAAGCCACAAAAAGAACAAGAGAAGGGGCACGACTTGGCCGTGCGGAGCGACATGAATTGCCCAATCTCCTCCGGCTTGAATAACCCGTAGTCCACCAGATTTTCTTCAAGCGGATTCGATTCCGTTACCGGCGCCGTACGCACGTACTGGCCGCCTTGCAGATAAGAGATATTGTCTACCTGATCCAGGCTGGCCTTGTTTTTGAGGGCGTAGATCAAATTCGTGAGCGCCTGCTCTCCTTCCTGGCTAATCACATAGAAGTCAGCGCCGATGTACTTGAACAACTCCTGCGCACTCACGGGATCCATCATCTTTACCTGATTGATGACGTAGGGCCCGCCGACAACGATCTTCACCTTCTCGTTGTACTGCCTGATGAAAGAGATGATTTCCAGAATCGGCTGTGAAGTAACGTAAAGAGTCGTGGTAATGGCGACGGTGAGAATGTCATCGTGAAGGAGCTTGTCTTTCAACTTTTCCTTCTCGAGATGAAATAAGTTGACATAGTCGAAGCTCAATCCCTTTCGGTGCAGAAACGTGCCGAGGTAAAGCACGACCGGCCACATGAAGTCGGCGTTGTGAAACGGCTTGCCAGTCCCTTCCCTGTCTTCGTAATAGAAGTGATTCAGGAGGTCCATACTTCGATAAGGTTTGTCGCGGAAGTGGATGAACGCGAGATTGAGATCGCGGTAGGCTCCGGAATCGGTTCCCATGGCCCCCACCATCCCGACATATTCATCGAAATTGAAATCATTGAAACCAATGATCAAACAGTCGGTCATACACACACCGCCTCTCAAAAGGAAAAATCGAAGTCGGCAATCTCGTCACTAGTGGAAAGTCCGGCAATCGCGCCGGGCATTGTCCGCGGCCGGTCTTCTCTCCACGGCAGATCGAGTATTCGTACGTCAGGTTGTTCTACGGCAAGCTGCAAGATCCGTCGAAAATGAGCCAGCATAGCGGCTATCAACGACCGATCAATGAGATCGCTCTTGTAAATCATCACGCCGTTAAGCCCGTCGGGATTCTCCTGCATGAGGAAGGTGAGGTCGTGCTCTATGGTCTTGAGTTCAATATCCACCGGCTGCAGTTTCAAACCCGGCAACGTCAAAGTTGCAGGCGCCTGGTTATTGAGACTAAAAACCGCCTGGGCCACTGACGCGTAACCGGTATCGCGCTCGAGCTGGAGTGCATCCACCACCTTCTCGAAAGGGAGATCCTGATGAGCGTAAGCGTCGAGCGTGACTCCGCGAACTCTCCTGAGCACCTGCCGGAAGGTGGGATCGCCACTGAAGTCAGTATGCATCGCCAGCATATTTACAAAGAACCCGATTAAGCCTTCTACTTCGGGCCGCTGCCGGTTCGCCACCGGAGTGACCACACAGATGTTGTCCTGACCGCTGTAGCCGTGCAGCACCGTTTGAAATGCCGCCAGCAAGGTCATAAATAGAGTACTGCCCTCTTTTCGGCCCAAAGATTTGATCAGTTCGACCTCGTTGCGGGGAATAGTCAAAGATTGGCTTCCGCTGTGGAATGTCTGCCGGGCAGGACGCGCTTGCAGGAGCGGCAGATCCAATGTGCGTGGCACACCGGCCAGTTTATTCCGCCAGTAGCTGGTTTGTTCCTCAAGCACCTCGCCCTGGAGCAGTTGGCGCTGCCAGATTGCATAATCCGCATACTGCACTGACAACTCCTGCAAAGGCGATGGCCGCCCCTGAATATAGGCTTCATACAAAGAACCCATTTCGCTGAGGAACACGCTCCTGGACCAGCCGTCGGTGATGATGTGATGCACGACCAGCAACAGCACGTACTCGCGCGGTCCCAGCTTCAGCAGGTGGACACGCACCAACGATCCTTGTCGCAAATCCATCTTACGCTTAGCTTCATCCGCACAAAGTCGTCGACAGTGTGACCGCTGTTCCGTGGTGCTCAACCCGGAAAGATCCACCAACGGTATCGAAAGCAATAGGTGCGGAGCGATTATCTGTGTCGCCTCGCCTTGCGACACCCCAATGCGCGTACGTAAGGATTCATGTCTCCTGACAACCTCATTGACGCTTTGCTCGAGTGAGCTGAGGTTCAACTCTCCCACCAACCCCAGCGCTTCAGCCACCAGATGTACGCCACTATGTCCCACAATGTGGTCCATGAACCACAGCCGTTGCTGGGCAAATGACAGTGGTACCGGCTCTTTTCGTACACCGGCCTGAATAGGATCTACTCGCGCTGCCGTCCCTGGTTTCCGGCGAAGCTCCTCGACTATCCGCGCCAACTCCGCAACCGTCGGCGACTCAAACAGGTTGCGCAACGGCATCTCTATCTGAAACACCTCGCGCATTCGACTGACTACCTGTGTAGCCAACAGCGAGTGGCCACCCAAATCAAAGAAGCTGGTGTGAACTCCGACAGGACCAAGCTTCAGTACCTGCTCCCAAATACCGGCCAGCAACTCCTCGGTCACATTTCGGGGCGCCGCTTCATTCGGATTTGAAGACGTCTGAAGGTGAATTGAATCAGGCAACGCGCGGCGGTCCACTTTTCCATTTTCCGTCAGGGGTATCGCATCCATCCTCACATACAGCCCGGGCACCATATGTTCCGGCAGTCTCTCCCTCAGATACCTCCTCCAATCATGAGCGTCCCCGCTCTCGGCCACTACAAACGCGACTAACTGTTTTCCCTCGCCACCTGGTCCGGGCCGCACCTCGACCACGACATTCTTCACGCCCATGCACGCCTTCAACACTTCCTCGATCTCTCCCGGCTCGATCCGATACCCTCTCACTTTCACCTGTAAGTCGACTCGACCCTCATACTCGAGATCCACGGCCGTTCCGTACTTCACCATGTCGCCAGTGCGATAGAGTCTCTCGCCCGCGCTTTGCGCATAAGGGTTCGGTACAAATTTCTCGGCCGTCAGATCCGGCGCTCCCCAGTAGCCTCGGGCCAATCCCGTACCGCCGATGTATAACTCTCCGCTCGCTCCGCGGGGCGCCAACTCCATTCTTCGGCCGAGCACGTATAATTCGGTTTCGGCGATCGGCTTTCCGATCGGAATACTCCGCTCGCTTCCGGTGAGAGGCTCCTTAATTTCATATGTACTGGCGAAGGTCGTTGCTTCAGTTGGTCCATATCCGTTAATCAGCTTCGTGCCCGTGAGACTGTTCTGCGCGAGTTGAACGTGTCTGACCGACAGTGCTTCGCCTCCGACCAACAGTTGCTCCAGCCCTCTCAGTCGATTCACATCCTCGTCGACGATCGAGTTGAAGAGCGAGCTGGTCAACCACATGGTTGTCACATTTTGTTCGCTCACAAGACGTTCCAGCAGCGCGCCATCCGGCACTCGCTCCGGCAACAGCACGCAAGCACCGCCATTCATCAGCGCTCCCCACACCTCGAAGGTCGAAGCATCGAAGTTCAAAGGGGCTCCCAGCATGATGCGTTCGTTGGGACCGAATGAAGCGTACTGGCTGCGTATGACGAGGCGGACAACCGCGCGATGAGGTATGGCAACAGCCTTGGGACGACCAGTCGAGGCAGAGGTGAAACTCAGGTAAGCAAGCTGCTCATCGCTCAACTGGAGTTGCGGGTTGTAGTCGGGAGCAGGATCTCCCTTTACGTCGTCAACCAGGACCAACGTCGCGCCACACTCTGCCACGCCGTCGCTGTGCAGCCGATCGGTGAGAATCGTCTCGAGCCCGGTTTCTTCAATCATCAGCGAGAGACGTTCTTTGGGATAAGCAGGGTCGAGCGGAACGTAAGCGGCGCCGGCCTTGAGTATAGCCAACAGGGAGATGACCATTTGCACGGAACGCTCGAAGCTGAGACCCACAAACGTATCGGGAGCAACGCCAAGTGCGATAAGCCGGTGCGCGAGCCGGTTAGCCGAGCGGTTAAGTGAGTCGTAAGAAAGGTAATGCTGGTCGCTGATGAGCGCGATGGCGTCGGCTCTTTCCGCCGCTTGCTGCTCGAAGTACGCGTGGACAGTAGTTGGACCACCAGCAGCCGTGACCTGGTCCCACTCTCGCAGCAACCATGACCGTTCTGCGTCCGAAAGCAAACTCTGACTCAAATAAGCGGCACCAGGATTTTGTGACATCAGGGAAAGCGCCTTCAGGTAGTAGCCGCTAATGGCATCGATCTGATCTGCATGCAGTTCCTGATCGTCATATGAAAGACTCAATTGTAGTCTGGCTGTAAAAGGATCCTGGTCGAAGGTCACCATCAAGGTGAAGCTCGTCTCGGTGATACCTTCGCCACCGATCAGGGCCATCCGCTCATCGAAACCTTCCAGCGTTTGGTATACGTGAAAGTGTTGTACGCTGAAAGCAACTTCAAACAGTCGATCGTCGCCCAACTGGTGTTGCAACTCCGCCATTGGGAACCAGCGGTGCTGGAGCATCTGACGCTCCGCGCCAAAAACCGAACTCACCAGCTGACGCCAGGTTTCGTCTTCCAGGCGGTAGCGAAACGGCAAGGTATTCAGAAACAGGCCCAACACCCGCTCGCCATCAGTCACTTCCGGCCGCCCGTGAAACACGAGACCCGTCAACACATCGTCCAGTCCGCTTAACATGCTCAGCACGCGGATGTGAGCCGCCAGCAACAAGCTCTTCATGGGCGCATCGATGACTTGCGACAGGCGGTTTAGTACGTCGGAGACTGCAGACGGGATCAGCGTAACGTGAAGGCGCTTTTGCGGAACTGCGTCGCCGGATTTTGTTCCGGACCAACGTGGCAGTCTCGTGAATTCTCTCCCGCGCATACGTTCGTGCCAGAAGCGCCGGCTCTCTTCTGACCCCATGGCCTTCTGCTCGAGCGCTACATACTCCCGGAAGAGTGTTCGGGGAGCGGGTTCGATGTCTTCCGAGGTTAGACCGAGTAGATAGAAGTAGTGCTTGAAAAGTTCTGAGAAGAGAGTTGCGAGACTCCAGCCATCGAGGATGGCGTGATGCATGCTAAGCATCAACTGGAACGTGTCGTGGTCGCGCGGAAAAATTTTGAAGCACAGCAGTGAATCCTGGCTCCAATCAAAAGCGCGCTTCTTTTCGGCCTCCAACGCCGCGGCCAGAAAAGTGTCCTGTTCGGCTGCTGTCAAATGAACTATGTCATGGACCTCGAACGGTAATTCGACGGTCTCATGGACCAGCTGCAGAGGTTCACTGTAAGTAGTCAGGTCAAAGGATGTCCGCAGCACCGCATGCCGCGCCAGCAGATCCCTTGTCGTCTGCCTGAAGATCTCGGCGTCCAGGTGCGCTCGTATGTGAAAACTGAACACATCGTGATAGACCGGCGTCTCCGGACTGAATTCCGTGTGGAAGACCATGCCCGCCTGCATACGGGTCAACGGATACGCATCCTCGATCCCGTTCGGTAAAAGAGATCGGTCCTCATCAGAGATCAAACTGAACGGAGGAAGGGCTGCATTCGTCTCAGTTGCCGGAGCCTCGGGATCGCAAACTTCGGCGAGCCGTTCAATGGTCGAGTAATCGAACAAATCCTCGAGCGTGATAGTCAACCCTCGCTCCTGCGCCTTTGACATCACGCGCAAACTGCGTATCGAATCGCCTCCCAGATCAAAGTAGTTGTCTCTAATCCCGACTCGCTCCAGTCCCAGGACCTCGGCCCAAACTTCAGCCAGGATCTGTTCTGACTTCGTGCGGGGTTTTACATAGGGTTGCTGTCGCTCGAAACCACTAAGCTCGGGCACGGGCAGCGCGCGGCGATCGACCTTGCCGCTCGCGGTCAGAGGCAAGGTCTCCAGCAGCACAAACTCGGTGGGAATCATGTAGTCCGGCAATCGTTCCGATAGAAAGTCGCGCAAACGACGAGGCAAAATATCCTGTGAGCCAGCTACAACTACGTAAGCTATCAGTCGTCTATCGCCCGGCTCCCGCTCGTGTACAGTCACGACTACTTGCTGCAAGCCGGGGAATTTCCGCAACACGCACTCAACCTCGCCCAACTCGATACGGAAGCCCCTGACCTTGACCTGGTGGTCCATCCGGCCTTGAAATTCAAGCAGACCATCGCGTTCAAAGCGCACGAGATCGCCTGTACGGTAGAGACGAGATCCACCTTTGCTGCTAAAGGGATTCGGTACGAACCTTTCCGCCGTTATATCCGGCCGGTGCAGATAGCCGGTAGCCAGACCTTCTCCGCCTACGTAAAGTTCGCCAGGCACACCCTGAGGAACAAGACCCTTTTCTTCATCCAGCACATACACCTGGGTATTGCTGATCGGGCGCCCGATTCTGACCGTGCCGTCTTCCGCGATCCGTCTCGCGTCAATGTTGCAACAGGTCGTGAAGGTCGTGCCCTCCGTAGGTCCGTAACAATGAACTATTTGAGTTTGCGGCAAGTACTCGAGTGCACTTTGCAGGTGGCGGGCGGAGCAAACTTCTCCTCCGAAAAAGATCTGTCGTAAACCGCGCATCGCACCCGCCGCCTCGACAATCATCAGGTTGAATAGCGCGGTCGTCACCCACAGAATCGTAATCTGCTCGTCGCGAATGACTCTTCCCAATTCCTTTGGTGGCGGAAGTCGTTCCGGCAGTAGCACACAGCATCCGCCATGCAGCAAGGCTCCCCAGATCTCAAACGAGGCGGCGTCAAAAGCCAGTGGTGCAAGCTGTGTAAATCGTTGTCGCTGATCGAGCTGCACATAATCGACACCGAGCAAAAGACGCTCGATTCCGCGGTGCGTTACCTCGACGCCCTTCGGCTGTCCCGTTGAACCGGATGTGTAACTGACATAGACCACCTGTTCGGCGACAGACGCTATAGACGGGTTCTCAGTCGAGGCTACTGAAATCGACGGCCAATCTCGGTCGAGACAAACGAACTGCTGTTTCGAATCGCTGGGCAAACTTTTTAATTCCGAGACTTGCGTGACCACTACGCTCAGTTGCGCATCCTCCATCATGAACGCCAGACGTTCCTGCGGATAACTCGCATCGAGCGGCACGTACGCCGCGCCGGCCTTAACGATTCCCAGCAGGGCCAGCACCATCTCCAGCGACCTGCCGAGGCAGAGCCCGACGCGCGACTGCGGTCCCACTCCGAGTGACTCCAGGTGGCGAGCGAGTTGATTTGCCCGGCGATTAACATAGTCGTAACTCAGGTGCGAGTCGCTCGAGACCAGCGCCACTGCGTCCGGCGTACGCTCGACCTGCATCGCAAACAATTGCGCGAGGTTCTTGTCGAAGACGAAATCAACCTTCGTATCATTCCATTCAAGCAGGAGCTGGTGTTGCTCCACCTCCGTGCACAGCGAAAACTCGCAAACGGGCCGGTCGCTATAGTCCAGTGCCTGTTGCAGCAGGTGAAAATAGTGGCCCACGAAACGCTGGATGCTGTCGTGACGGAACAGTTCCTCGCGGTAGGTCACGCCGAGGATCATTTGCCCATCCACGTGGCGCCAGCAGAGCGTCATATCCTGGCCCACGTTCAGCACCGGCGCATGCAGCGGCACCAACGACATGACGACGTCGAATAGAGGAGACTGAGGTTGATCCAGGCTCAAACCCAGATCGCGAACTAAACGCTGGAACGGATAGTCTTGTCTTTCATAAGCTTCCAGCAGGGTGGTTCGAACGTTCAGCAGCAGTTGTCGAAATGTGAGTTTGCGATCGACGTCATCGAGGATGACCACCAGATTACTACCGCCGGCCGGCTCCTCACTGTTGAGCAACGACGGGCTGCCCACAGTGATGTCTCTTCTTCCGGTGTATTTGTGCAGACAAAGCTTCAGCGCTGCGAGCAGCGTCGTGTACTGCAGAAAATGACTTTCGCCGGTCAGTCCTGACAGCTTGTGCAAACAAGTCTCAGGCAGCGCGAACTCCATTGACGCCGAAGGTCCTGAATTTTTCTCTGGCCTGGGAAAATCCAAACGGATGTTAGCGCCGGTAACACCACGCCCCAGACGACTGGTCCAATATTGCTGCGCTTCGACGAGTTCGCGATCGAGGACTAGAATCCCAGACTCTCCTTGGGTCATCTTTTTTCCTCTATGTAGCTTTGTCTCAAAAGTCCAAAATCATTCCTGGACCGGGTCAGTACAGGGAGCGGTAGCGACCTGGTCAGTGATCAGCATGCGATATTTCCTAATTCTTTGATTCCCATCGATGACCAGGTCGCTACCGCTCCCTGTACTGACCCGGTCCATGCCCGATGTCTGATGTTGAGGCAAGCCATTCTTCGTTAGAAAGTGAACTGTTCCGTGGCTAGTTGGGCGCTGGCCCCGGAGGCGAGCTTTGGCCGGCGCTGCTCACCAGTGCCGCTGAGCTCCAGATCCAGCAAGGAACAATCAGGATTGCTTACAACCTGTTCCAGAATCTGCGATAGATGACTCGCTAAACGCTCGATCTCGGACTTCTCGAAAAGGTCGGCGTTGTAAACAAACATACCGCCCGCGCCTTCCGCCCCGCTGTGCATCAGCAGGCACAGATCAAACTCGACGGCTCCGGCGTTGATCGCGAGTGGACTCACTGTGAGGTGCGGCAGCTTTAATTGCTCGGAGGATGCATTCTGAAGTGAGAATGCAACCTGCGCCAACGGCGACACGCCGTGATTGCCACCCATTTGCAGTTTTCCGACAACCATCTCGAATGGCAGATCCTGATGATCGTAAGCTCCCAGCGTGACTTCGCGAACGCGACCGAGCAGTTCGCGAAAACTCGGATTCCCGCTTACGTCAGTGTTCAACGCCAGCAGGTTGATGAAGCAACCGATCAGGTTTTGTGTGTCCGCCTGGTGACGATTCAGGATGGGCGAGCCGACGCAGATCTGCTCCAGTCCTGAATAGCGATAAAGCAGAGTCTGGTAAGCGGCCAGCAACGTCATAAACAAGGTGACGCCTTCGCGGCGGCTGAGCGTGGTCAGTGTCTCGTGTAAACCGGGAGGCAGGAAGAAAGCATGGTTGCCATAATTGGTCCGCTTTTTCTGCAACCGCGAACAGTCAGTGAGAGCTTCCAGAATCGATGGAACGCCGGAAAGTTTTTTCTCCCAGTAGGTTAATTGTTCGTTGATGAATTCCACCGGCAGCCGCCTTTGCCAGACTGCGAAATCCGCATATTGCACCGGCAGTTCGCACAATGGCGAAGGCCTTCCCTCGAGGGCCGACTGGTAGAGCGTCACCAACTCGCGTACGAACAAGCCCGTAGACCACGCGTCGGTGATGATGTGATGGCTGTTCATAAGCAGTTCATGTTTGTTCGGGCCTGACTTGATCACAGCAAGACGCAGAACCGGACCACGAATGAGGTCAAAGGGCCGTTGTGCCTGCTCGTCTAACAGTTTCCTGGCGACGGCGCCGCGTTTGTGTTCGTCGAGTCCCTGCAAATCAACTATCGGAAGGCTCAATGGCCGGTGTGGATGAACGATCTGAATGGCATCTTCTTCCGCTTGTCCGATGGTGGTCCGCAGAACTTCATGTCGCCGGACGATCTCGCTGAAAACTTGTTCGAGTGCCGCAAGGTTCAGTTTGCCGGCGAAACCGACTCCGGCGGGAACGTTATGCCGGGCCGAGTTTCGTACCAGTCGGTCCATGAACCAAAACCTCTGCTGGGTAAATGACAGTGGCAAGTCCTGCGCGCGCGACACTGGCTCGAGCGGCGGCAGTAGAGCAAAACTTCCCTCGCGTCTCGACTCCTCGATGATCTGGGCCAGCGCGGCGATCGTGGGCGTTTCGAACAGCACGCGTAAGGGAAGAGAGACCTGGAACACGAGGTTCAATCGAGATAAGACCTGCGTTGCCAGCAGCGAGTGTCCGCCCAGATCGAAAAAGCTGTCAGTGATACGGCAACTCTCCAGTTTGAGAACGTCGGTCCAGATTTCGGATAGCGCCTGTTGAATGGGAGTCAGCGGAGTGAGAGATACCGCCATGGATTCACCCGCATCACCGCCTGTTTTTGGCAGAGCACTGAAATCGATCTTTCCATTCGGGTTTAATGGTATCCGGTCTAACTTAATCATCACGGCCGGCATCATGTATTCCGGCAAACTTTCACGCAGGTGGTTCTTCAAGTCGTGGTAATTGATTTGCGCGCCTTCTCTCTCAACTACGTAGGCGACCAACTGCTTTTCTCCAATGTAGTCAGCGCCGATCACCACGACGGCTTCGCTTACTCTCTTATCCTGTCTCAACACACTGGCAACTTCTTCGGGCTCGATTCGATAGCCTCTTATTTTCACCTGTGCGTCGACTCTGCCCAGGCACTCTATCAATCCGTTTCCCCTGTATCTCGCCCGGTCGCCGGATCGGTATAACCTTGCTCCTGGTCTACGGCTGTATGGATGCGGCACGAATTTTTCCGCCGTCATCTCGATGTTGTTGATATAGCCAAGCGCCAGCCCGTCTCCGCCTATGTATAGTTCTCCTGTCACGTCGACAGGGACGAGTCGTTGCTCCTGGTCCAGTACGTACAATTCGGTATTCGACAATGCCCTGCCAATCGGCACTGTTGTCGTATCGTCGGTGATGCCTTCAATCCGCGTGGTACAACTGAAGGTGGTTCCCTCTGTTGGTCCATAACCATTTAACAATCTGCCTTCGTAGCCACGGTCCAATAGTGCTTTGGCCCATTTCGGTTCGACTGCCTGCCCGCCAACCAGCAGATCGGTGACTGAATCCAGGGCCCAGGGAGCTTCCCGTGCCATCTGGTTAAAGAGTGCGGTAGTCAAAAACATCACGTTGAGCTGCTGCGCTACGATCTGTTTGCCGTAATCAACTGGGGACAAAACTGTCTGAGGCAAGACGAGGTTAAGACGCGCGCCGTTCAGTAGCGCCCCCCAGAGCTCGAAGGTCAGGGCGTCGAAACTTGCATTTGATACCTGGGCGATGTGGTCGCGAGAGGAGAGCTGGACAAGGTTGGTGTTACATACCAAACGAGAGACGGCCTGGTGCGGAATAAGAATCCCCTTGGGTTTCCCTGTCGAGCCTGAGGTGTAGTTGATATAAGCCGATTGTCCGGCGCCAGCCGCGAGCGGCTCAGGCAATACCAGGTCGGCAGCAGGCTGAGAATCGATCGAGTGCTGGTCACGGCTGAGGTCAACAACAATCTGCACACTGTGAGAAAGCGCGCGGTGAGTAGCCGCGGCGACTAGTTCTGAATTCGTCAACAGCAAAGCTGCATCGCTATCGGCGAGCATGAACGAGAGACGTTGTGGCGGATACGAAGGATCCAGCGGCAGATAGGTGGCCCCGACTTTGATCGTAGCCAGAATGGAAATGACCAGGGCGGGAGAGCGCGGCAAACAGAGCCCGATGACCTGACCGGGAGCAACGCCTTTCACGCGAAAGAGATGAGCGAGCTGATTGGCTCGTTGATGGAGACACAGACAAGAGATTTGCAGATCGTCAGATTGCAGAGCGATAGCATCAGGCGCGTGAGACAACTGTTGCGCACAGAGCAGCGAGAGAGGCACAGCAGAGGGATAGACTGATTCAGTATCATTCCACTCCACCAATACCTGATGGCGCTCCGCCTCCGTCAGCCACGGCAACTCGGCTATGCGCGTCTGTGGATTGACGACTAACTCCAGTAGCAGTTGCTGAAAATGTTTCAGCAGGCGAATCATGAATGCAGCACTGAATCTGCTCTCGTCATAAACGAGCTCGAGCGTTAATGCCTGCGAAGCTCCTACGATCACTGTGAGTGGGAAATTGCTTTTCTGAAATATGCGCAACTCGCTGACTT
>DASVGE010000100.1:0-7166 GCA_036379695.1 Pyrinomonadaceae bacterium
AAACAACACGATTCTGTTTGTGACGCACGATGTTTCCGAAGCCGTTTATCTCGGCGATACGATCTATGTGTTGTCGCAACGTCCGGCTCGCATCCTGCACCAGGTCGACGTTCCGGCCTTCCCCGTGCGCGACATTGCGCTAAAATCAGCACCGGAGTTTCGTGCAGTTGAGAAGAAGTTGCTGGATCTAATCTACGCCCCGAGTAAGTCTTGAACCAGAAAGACACTAAGCCACTAAAGCAGCCGGCCATGCGAAAAGACGGCGTGCCGGTCAACGTAACGCCTTTGCGCGATGACACGTTGGCTGCGACGCAGGCATTCGTCCGGCAAAAAATCCACGAGAAGCGCTCGTATCTCAAGGCTGCTTTTGCCAATCCTTACAACCTTACGTTGCTGGCCGGGGGGCTCGCTGCTTCCGCTCTCACGCTCAACCCGTTGCTCGCGATCGTCACGGTCGGGCTTGAAATACTCTGGGTCGTGAACGCGCCCGGATCGAAGAAGCTTCAGGAGTGGCTCTGGGATCCGGCTTTCGACAAGGAAGAAGAGGCGCGGCTACAGGCCGAGCGTGCCGAACGTTTGAAGAACCTCGACGAAGCAGATCGCGAACGCGTCATTGAACTACTCGCGCGACAGGAGGAGATCCACTCGCTGGCAGCGCAGAATCCGTCGTTCACCGGCGAACTCCTGCGCACTGAATTGCAGAAGACCAATCGACTCGTCGAAGCGTTCATCGAAATGGCCAACACGTGCAGTCGCTATGACGCTTATCTTGATTCGATCGATCTGAGTGAGCTGGAAAAAGATCGGCGGCGTTGGGAAAACATCACCCGAAAAGATGAGCACTGTGACTCTGAAACTGAGATTGCGCAGAAGAACCTCGCCATTATCAATAAACGCTTCGACAAGATGAAAGAGATTCACCACTACCTGACAGTGGCGCGGGGCCAGCTTGATCTGATTGAGAACTCTTTCCAGTTGATCTCCGATCAGATCGTCACGATGCAGTCGCCGCAGGAGTTGACGGGCCAGCTCGACGAACTGCTCGACGGAGTTGAATCGATCAAACAGACCGCTGCTGACACTGAACGGCTCCTAAATCCGATGGGCTTAAAGGAATTCAACGTATGAGCGAAGCGCGAATGCTTCCTGTCTGGGCTGAAGATCTGCGACGCCGTTACCTGCGTGGCGAAGCGTCGATGTTTGTCTTGCACGGCAACGTTTACGACGTTGTGCTGTGTAACAGGAAGATGATGGCGCTGACGGAGTTTCTGACAGATGTTTTGTTGAAGGATTCGAAGGAAACGATCGCGGTCTACAACGTCGCTACCGGAGTGCGGTTCACGAAGCGCGCGGAGGGTGTGAGCGGTTTGGAAGATCTCTTGCTCTCGGCGGAAAAGGATCGCGTGTTCGCGGCGCTTGAACGGTTGTTGATTGGTTCCACCAAAACGGCCGTGATCATGGAATATGCGGAGGCGATAGCTCCAGCGGGCGATCCGAATTTCCAGGGAGAGGCGGATCGCGCGGCGATCGTTACGCTGCATCGCTGGTCAGCGCTGCCGGAGATTGAACGTGGTGACAACGTCGTGTTGCTGATCTCGGAGAACCTGACCGAGCTGGCACCAAAGTTGATTTCGAATCCGAAAGTGGCGGTTGTCGAAGTGCCGATGCCGGACCACGCAACACGCCGGGAAGCGGCTCAGCTCGCTGACACTCGTTTGACCGAGAAAGACGCGGAGCGTTACGCGGGGATCACGGCGGGTTTGAAGTCGATTCAGATCGCGTCGATCCTGACGCCGCAACCGGCCGCCGAAGAACCGTTGGCGGATCGCGAGTCGTTCATCTCCGGTTTGCTTGGCGGTAGCGCTGATGCCGCGGCGCGTGCTCACAAACTCGCTGCGCTTACGAGTAACTTGAGCCGCGAAGAGGTAAGGGAACTGGTGGCGCCGGCAGCTCCAATGCCGGCGCCTGACGCATCGCTGCCGAGCCCGATCGAGCGCGCGCGCAAAGAGACGGATCGGCTGATCGCGAAACGAAAGCGCGAGATACTGGAGCGCGAGTGTTTCGGGTTGGTGGAGTTTGTCGAGCCCGCTCACGGGTTTGAAGTCGTCGGCGGCATGGAAGAGGTTAAGAAGGATTTACTCGTGATAGCCGAGAGCATTCGCGAAGGGCGCACCGCCCGCGTGCCGATGGGCATACTCTTCACTGGCCCGATGGGCACGGGCAAGACGTTTGTTGCGGAAGCATTTGCAAAAGAGTGCGGACTCACGACGATCAAGCTGAAGAATTTTCGTTCGAAGTGGGTCGGCGCTACTGAAGGCAATCTCGAGAAGATCCTGAACGTGATTCGCGCGATCGGGCAGGTGGTAGTGATCATCGACGAGGGCGATCGCGCTTTTGGTAACACTGATGGCGAGGGTGACGGCGGCACGTCGTCGCGCGTGATTGCGCGGATCAAAGAGTTCATGTCTGACACGTCGAATCGCGGGCGCATACTGTTTCTGGTGATGACGAATCGTCCGGACAAGCTCGACGTTGATCTCAAACGCGCCGGACGTCTCGATCGGAAGATTCCGTTTCTGTACGTGCAGACAGCGGAAGAGGTCGAACTGGTGGCGAAGGCGCTCTTGCGCAAGAACAAGATCAAGACGGACGTCGATCTGGTCTCAATCCGCGACAGCTTCTCGAGCAAGCTGATCGGTTACAGCAACGCCGACATCGAGGCGGTTTTGTTGTTGGCAAATGAAGAAGCCGCGCGCGAGAGTGGTGGCGACGCACCCGTCCTGGACCAACATTTCAAGCAGGCCGCTATCGATTATTTCCCGAGCCGGGATGCGGAGTTGCTGGAGTACATGGAACTGTTAGCCGTATTTGAAAGCTCCAGCCGCCGTCTCTTGCCGGCAAAGTACGCTTCGTTAACTCCCGAAGAACTCGACGCCAAACTACGCCACTTCCGCGCAATCGTCGGAAGCCGGCGCTAACTCAACCACAAAGGCCCAAAGTCACTAAGTTAATTTTGTTACTTAGTGTCTTTGTGCCTTTGTGCCTGATGTTAATTCACCCCCGCCTGTCAATAATGACAGTGTTTGCCTCCTCATCCTCTCAGTAGGATTCCTGAAAACCGGGCGCGCGATAGCGTTTCCGTCAATCAAAGGAGCATCCGTATGGAGATAAAGCCGCAGGCGATGGCGATGCCTGAGGACGTCACGACGTTGCCGCAGGGCAAGTATGGACCAATCTTCCCGAAGTCCCCTGCCTGTCACGGGTTCACGATCATCGCGAAAATCATTCCGGGCCGTGAGCCGGTGTTTCATGAGTACGCACGAAACATTGAGAAGGCCGTTGCTGCTATGCCCAACTGCCTGGCTCCATTAAAGCTGCATTACCTGCGCTGGGTGCTGTTCCCGATCGACGGGGTCACCTACTTCATGTACCAGGGAATTTTCGACACCGATTTCGACAAGTACACGGAAGATGCAGTGGCGTTGTTCATCAGTCTCGGCGTGAACACCGTCTTCGAAAACCTCCAGGGATTCCCCGAAGACTGGAAAACGAACCCGGAGGCGTTCATCAAATTCGTCAGGGAGCACCAGTGCCCGAGTTTCCTCGAGTACGGTGAGTATCCATTCTATTCCGCCGACGAGATCAAGAAGGCTCTGGCAGTCAAGAACGCCTTCACCAACATGCTCGACCAGTTGCAGTGACGCATTGAACATCAAGAGGACGACACATCATGAGCAACGTGGCACGCACGTACAACCAGAATCACGTGCCGAGGAAGTACACGCCCGGCCGCCGGCGGGTGAGCATGTATATCGCGTGGAGTTACCCGGCTGAAGCGGGGAGAAACCCGGCCGAACTGGACAACCGCTTCTCGACGATGACGGAAGTCAGGCGCGTGGCATGGCCCAGGTACGAGGAGCCGCGATGGTCGGACCCACTACAGTTCCAGCAGGGAATTGCCGGGTCACTCGAACTGTTCTTCTGGGCCTTTGCGCCGTTCCAGCAATTCACCGGCGAGATCACAGGTGAACCGGTTCCAGTTTTCCAACGGATCGACCAGGCCGGTTTCAAGCTTCCGCTCGACGATCGCGTGTTGAGCGACACGGACACGCTGCTCGTCTTCGGGTTGGACCACAACGTCACCGGTCAGGAGGCGACGGCGGAGGAGATTGAGTCGGTGCGGCGCTTTCTCAATCGCGAGGGGACATGCCTCATCCTCGGCCCACACCACGACGTCGGCGTCTCGGATGATCCAAACGTGCGGAACATGGAGTACAGCCATCATGGCGACGCCCTTGTGCCCCGCCAGCAACGCTTCGGTCTCTACACGAAATCATTGATGAAAGGACTCGGTATACCGGTCGAGAACCGCCACGGCCTGCGACCATTGCGCGACCCTGCAACGAATAAGCTCGCGCCACTTTCAATCGACAGAGATCTGGACACAAAAGGCTGGCTGAAGGGCGTCACGACTTTCAACTTCCACATGCACCTGCCGCACTACGCGGTTACTGACGACAGCGGTGCGGTTCGAGTGCTGGCGCGGCAGCCGATCGACATGTCCAACCCGCACCCGTTCACGGAGGAAGGAAACACAGAATTCAACATGTTCCTCTGGATGCCGCCGGAAGGAGATCGCGCCGGCGACGTGCTCTTCGCAGACTCGACCATCTTCAGCACACTGTTTGGCGCGGATGAGAGCCTGCATAACTTCTGGCGAAACCTCGCGACAGCGAAATGAGAGAGGCGAACGTTCGTGCTCGAGCTTGACGACATTCAGAGTGGAGCCCTGCGACCAAGACCCGCGCCTTACGTTGCCACCTATATCGCGTTACGCATCGACGAAGCTAAAGCAGGTCGTGAATTGATGCAGCGCGTGGCCAACGTGGTGCCCTCCGCGGCCAACCCGACCAGCCCATTGGCAGATACGTGGGTGAGTGTCGCGCTGACGCACCACGGCTTCAAAGCCCTGGGAGTACCGCAGGAAGCACTCGATAGTTTCTCGTGGGAGTTCCGGCAGGGGATGGCAGCACGCGCGAAAGACCTCGGCGACACCGGCGAGAGCGCGCCCGAGCACTGGGAGAAACCGCTCGGCACCGGTGACGTGCACGTGATCATCGTCGCTGTCTCACCTGATGAGGCACGGCTGGAAAAGGTCCTTGAACGAGCCCGGAAGTCGTATCGCGAGATGTCAGGAATCGAGGCGATCTGGAGACAGAACTGCCACGCATTACCAACCGAAACCGAACCGTTCGGATATCGAGACGGCATCAGTCACCCCGCGATCGAAGGCAGCGGGATCCCCGGAACCAACCCGAAGGAACAGCCGTTCAAAGCCGGCGAGTTCATACTCGGTTACCCGGATGAGATGGGCGGGACTCAAAAGACTGTGCCCGAAATTCTCGGACGAAACGGGACGTACGTAGTCTTTCGAAAGCTGCACCAGCGCGTAGCAGAGTTTCGCCGGTTTCTTAAGTCTCAATCGGATGGACCAGAGGCCGAGGAGTTGATGGCGGCGAAGATGATGGGGCGCTGGCGTAGCGGTGCGCCTCTCGCGCTTTGTCCGTTTCACGACGATCCCGCGCTGGGCGCAGACCCGCATCGCAACAACGATTTCCTCTTTCAGGCAGACGACCCGATGGGCTTCAAAACTCCCTGCGGTTCACACATCCGGCGCACCAACCCGCGGGACGCACAGATAGCCGGTATGGCGCGCATACACCGGATGATCAGGCGCGGTACCGCCTATGGTCCACCGCTTCCTGAAGGTGTTGTTGAAGACGACGGCGCCGATCGTGGACTGATGTTCGCCTTCGTCGGAGCGCACCTCGGCCGCCAATTCGAGTTCGTTCAGTCTGAGTGGATCAACGACGGCATCTTCTTCGGAGCGGGCGATGATAAAGATCCGATTGCCGGATCGAATGGTGAACCGAACGGTTTTACGGTGCCACGCAAGCCAGTACGAAAGCGCCTGCATGGCATCCCGCACTTCGTCGTCACGCGCGGCGGCGAATACTGCTTCATGCCGGGGCTGCGCGCCTTGCGCTGGCTCTCCGAACTGCGGACGTAGAAGTGCACTGATGATCAGAGATCTGCGTTCCGCATTATTGGCAGCCGTTTGCGGGTTGGTTCTGGTTGCGCAGGTGAGTGCGCAGAACAGGGGCGTGTACCCGCTCGGCATGAGTGCTACCAACTCCGGTGTAACACCCGAGCCGGGCTTCAGTTACTCGAACCAGCTTCTGATCTACTCGCGTGATAAGTCGAAGGGACCAGACGGTCAGGTGTTGGCCACGGGGAGTAATTCTGTGGTGATGGACATGAATACTCTGGCGTGGGTGAGTAAGAAGAAGATTCTGGGCGGCGCAAAGTTTTCGATGACGGCGACCTTGCCCGTTGCAAAAAACTCTCTTACGGCCGACTTCACGGGTCCGGTCAGCGGCGGCGCCGGTTTTGCTGACTCTTACTACCAGCCGTTCATTCTTGGCTGGGACAAAGAACGGGTCGCCGTTCGTGCCGTCTACGGCTTCCTGGCTCCGACCGGAAGCTTCAGGGCCGGCGCGAACAACAACGTAGGGTCGGGTTACTGGACGCACGCCTTCTCATCGGGCCAGACGTTCTATCTGACAAAGGACAGGAAGACGATCGTCTCCGCTTTTCAGATGTATGAGATCCACACCGAGCAGGAAGACACGCGCATAAAACCAGGCCAGACTTTCAACCTCGACTTCTCGCTGATGCGTGCACTTCCTTTTGGAGGAGACAAGCCGTGGCTGCAAATCGGACTAGCCGGTTACAACCAGCGACAGACCACGGCGAAGCGCGGCCCTGGTGTCACGCCGGATCAGGAGGCAGCACGTTACAAAGTCAACGCGCTTGGCTTCGCTTCGAGCGTGAACCTGCCGCGCCGGATCAACCTCGGCTTTAAATATTTTCAGGAGTTCTCGAACAGGTCTACTTTTCAGGGTCATTCGATCCAGATTTCGGGTGCAATCAAGTTCTAGATTTGATCTCACTTGGAAGAGGTCACCACCCGCGGTAGCGGGTGGGTCAGCTTATTGGATCAAAAGCTTTGCGTCAAAAGTCGGAGTCACTCTTGGATCGGGTCAGTACAGGGAGCGGTAGCGACCTGGTCGAACCACAGGAGTCAAAATTCTTAGGAAAATATC
>DASVGE010000101.1:0-35357 GCA_036379695.1 Pyrinomonadaceae bacterium
GGCTGGAGTGGAGGGCGGCAGTTGCTGGTGGATCTGGAAGGACACGGCCGCCACGACGAGCTGTTTGCGGAGCTGGATCTGACGCGCACGGTGGGCTGGTTCACGAACGTGTATCCGGTATGGTTGGACCTGGCAGGCAAAACGGACCCGGGCGCGGCGCTGAAGCACGTGAAGGAAGAATTGCGACGCGTGCCCAATCGCGGGCTGGGCTACGGCGTGCTGCGCTATCTCAAGAGTGAGGCTACGCGGTTGCAGGAGACCAACGCGCAAGTAAGTTTCAACTACCTGGGCCAGGTCGACCAGATCATGGGGCAAGGTGAGTTGTTCTCCGGCGCTCCCGAATCTCCTGGCGCGATGCAGAGCGAACACGGCCGTCGACCATATCTACTCGAGTTAACTCTCGCGATCGTGAAGGGCAGTTTACAAGTGCAATGCACTTACAGCGTCAATCACCACAAACGGGAAACCATCGAGCAGCTTACAGAAGCATATCTCGATGAGCTCAGAAAACTAATTAAGCATTGCCGGTCGAGCGACGTCGAGGCACTTACCGCGTCCGATTTTTCATTGTCTGATTTTGACGACGCCGAGCTTGATCAGATTTTGAGCGAAGTTGAATTCTAATTATCTCAGGGAGTTTAGTTCTGATGAGCGCAAAGAATATTGAAGATGTATATCCGCTTTCGCCAATGCAGGAAGGATTGCTTTTCCACAGCCTGTATCAACCGGAAGCCGGTCAATATGTGACGCAAATCCCCTACGAGTGCCAGGGCATAGATATATCTGCGCTGCGACGCGCGTGGCAACTGATCATTGATCGACACTCGATCTTTCGCACCGCCTTCGTATGGAAGAACTCGGAAAAACCCATGCAGGTTGTCGGACGGCGAGTGGAGTTGCCTTTCAAAATAGAAGATTGGCGGCAGCTGTCCGTTGAAGACCAGGAAACCAGCTTTACAAGTTACCTGCAAGAGGATCGAACACGTGGATTTCAACTCAACAAAGCTCCGCTGCTGCGCATCGTCCTTTTTCAAACCGGCGATAACGCCTACAGGTTTCTTCTCAGCCATCACCACATCCTGATGGATGGTTGGTCCACGGCGCTTGTTTTCGGCGAAGCATTCAAGGCTTATGAAGCCTTCTGCAAGGGGCAGGAGCCCGAGCTCGAGCCGGCGAAGCCTTTTCGCAATTACATTGCGTGGCTGCAACAGCAGGACTTGAATGCAGCGGAAACATTCTGGCGCGAAAATCTCAAAGGCTTTACGGCGCCCACGCCGCTCGTTTTGGACAGCACTCCCGGCCGCCAGCTCAGCACCGAGCTGGAATTCGCTGAGGAAGTCATGCCCTTGCCGCCGGCGCTGTTCAACGGCTTGCAGTCATTCGCGCGCAAACATCAGTTGACTATCAGTACCATAGTCCAGGGCGTTTGGGCGCTCCTGCTGAGCCGTTACAGCGGTGAGCTCGACGTGGCGTTTGGTTCAATCGTATCGGGACGACCGACAAGCTTACCGGACGTGGAGAAGATGATCGGTCTCTTCATCAACAACCTCACCACGCGCATCAAAATTCCGACTCAAGCAAACGTGGTTAAGTGGATGCAGGACATCCAGGACCAACAGGTCGAGTTGCGGCAGTATGAGCACACGCCGCTCACAAAAGTACAGGCATGGAGCGAAGTGCCGAACGGGGAGAGTTTGTTTGACAGCATCGTCTCTGTACAAAACTTTCCGGTGGAAGCAGAGCTTGCACGCGCAAGTCAGGAATTCAAGAGCATCCATACAGTCGAAACGGATATCTTCCGGTTGACGCTCGTGATTGCGGTTGGTCAACAACTGGTAATGACACTCCGGTACGACCGCCGGTCCTTCGATGCTGCCACTGCTGCACGCATCGCCGGACACCTGCGGTCTCTGCTTGAAGACATCGTTGCGAACCCCTGGAAAAACGTCTCCGATCTTTCACTCTTAACGTCAGAAGAAAAAGAGCTGTTTATCAAACAGTGGAGCCACAGTGAAGGCGTTTTGCCTTCTGACTTGAGCATTGCCGAGTTGTTTGAAGCACAAGTGCGACAGGCGCCGCAGGCAATAGCG
The DNA here is from genome assembly GCA_036379695.1 of Pyrinomonadaceae bacterium. Taxonomy (GTDB): domain Bacteria; phylum Acidobacteriota; class Blastocatellia; order Pyrinomonadales; family Pyrinomonadaceae; genus PSRF01. The sequence continues at coordinate 2,091 of DASVGE010000101.1, forward strand.
CTGATTGCCGGTGAGCAGGAAATCACTTACGAGGAATTGAACCGGCGCGCCAATCAACTCGCACATTACCTGCGACGGCTGGGTGTCGGACCGGAAGTGGCTGTGGGTTTATGTGTGCGACGGTCGGTAGAGATGGTAGTGGGACTGCTGGGAATTTTGAAAGCCGGTGGCGCCTATGTGCCGTTGGATGCGGAGTATCCTGCCGAACGACTGCAGTACATGCTGGCGGATTCGGAAGTGCGAGTGCTGCTGGCGGAAGACGCAGCCGTGACTGCTTTTGCCGACTACCAGGGAGCAGTGTTGAAGCTGGGGACCGCAGCGAAGATGCTGGAATTCGAGAGCGCGGAGAATCCGGTCGCGGCGACAAGCGGAAAGAACTTGGCTTATATCATGTACACGTCAGGCTCGACGGGACAGCCCAAGGGCGTGAGTATCGAGCAACGCGGTGTAGTACGGCTGGTGAAAGACACGAATTACGCGCGGTTCAGTGCCGCGGAAGTGTATTTGCAGCTAGCTCCCACCTCGTTTGACGCTTCGATATTCGAGATCTGGGGAGCGCTGTTGAATGGGGCGCGGCTGGTCTTGATGCCGCCGGAAACACCATCGCTGCAGACGCTGGCTGAAGTAATTCAACAGCACCGCGTCTCCACGATCTTTGTTACCACGGGGTTATTCAATGTCCTGGTAGACGAACAACTTCAGGATCTGCACACCTTGAAGCAAGTGCTGACGGGTGGCGAAGCTGCTTCGGTGGCCCACATGAGAAAGGCATACCGGCAGCTTGGGGAAGGCAGCTTGATTCACGTTTATGGACCAACAGAGAGCACTACGTTCGCAAGCTATCACGCGGTAACAGAGCAGAGTCTGAGTGGCGCTACTGTTCCCATCGGTTATCCAGTCGCGAACACGGAGATCTACCTGCTCGATCCACAACTGCGACCGGTACCTATTGGAGTTGCTGGTGAGATTTACATCGGTGGCGCGGGTTTGGCCCGGGAGTATTTGCACAGCCCGGCGTTGACAGCCGAGAAGTTCGTGTCGCACCCGTTTAGTGACGAACCCGGCGCGCGTCTCTACGCCACCGGCGACCTCGCGCGATTCCTGCCTGACGGCAGCATCGATTTTCTGGGTCGACGTGACAAGCAAGTCAAGATACGCGGCTTCCGTATCGAGTTAAGTGAGATTGAAGGCGTGCTCGACCGGCACGAAAAGGTTCGCGAAGTGGCAGTTGTAGCTGAAGCTCTCGGTGAAGGCGAAGGAAAGCAGCTCGTTGCCTATATCGTTCCTGCCAGCGGCGTGTCTTTGTCGGCTGCTGAGCTGCGAGACCACGTCATCAACAGTTTGCCCGAATATATGCTTCCCGGCGCTTTCATTTTTGTCGACAGGTTTCCACTCACACCAAATGGCAAGCTCGACGTCAAAGCCTTGTCATTAGCGAAGGAAACACAACGAGACTCGGAAGATGCATATGTGGCGCCGCTGAACGCGGTCGAGCAGACGATCGCGGGTATTTGGTCGCAACTGCTCGGCGTCGAGCGTATCGGCAGCAACGACAGCTTCTTTTTTATCGGTGGGAATTCGATCTTTGCTATTCAGCTCATTTCGAGATTGAACAAAACGTACAATCTGGAGTTGCCGCTGCGTACCATCTACGACAAGCCCCAGCTTTCGGATCTCGCTGCGCACATCATTAAGTTGCAGGCTGAGCAGGCCGACGCTGCTGAGCTGAATGAGTTGCTGGCAGAGTTGGAAGACATCTCCGAAGCTGACGCCCGCACGATGCTGGCCGGTCAAGCCGACTAGAACTCCGAACCGCACCCTCCAACTGCAAGTCATAACTTCGAGGCAAGAAATGAAAAACGAGTCTGTGTATTTAAAACCCAACGTGCTTGTCGAACCACTGTCGAATCAGTGGTACTCATGGCCGTATCTCATCTCGCCCGCCACCGCGGCGATGTATGTTGTGAACCATCTCAAAATCATGCAGTCGTTCGTTTCGGCGCCGCAAATACATGTTGCCGCACTGAAGAACCCGGCCATGAGAGGTGGTCCATTCATCAACTACGATGCCGGCCGCGCGCCTGAGATCAAAACGTTGATCGAGAACACTAAAAAGGACCAGGCTCAACTCCTGGAGCTCGCCGCTGCCATCCAAAAGACGAACGCCGTCCTGGGCAGCGACGCAAAAGGCATGTCGTTGGAGCCGCTCTACGAGAAAGTTCCGGAAGCGTTAAAAGGTTTCGTCGAGCTACTGTACGACTTGAACGGTAGTCCGTCACTTCGCTTCATCGAAGGTCTGCTTTACAAGAGCCGTTACTACAATGAGGCGTCGCAAAGCATCTCGCTCTCGCTCGTTGAACAGGATGAGCGCGCGTTTGCTCTCAGTACGCCGAGTTTGGGTGACAGCGGCAAGGTCCACCTGCAAATTCCTTTTCGTTCAGCGGCGCTCGATGAGCTGTTCAGGATGAAAACAGAGCCGCAGCCGCTCGAATTCATCGCCGAGCTGTTGCAGGTACCCGAGGAGGATAAACAACTCTTCTCGACCTTCTTTACCGGGGAACGGCCGCAGCCGCCGGCTCGCTATGACGGCGACTCAGTAAGAGTCCTTTACTTTGGTCACGCCTGCATTCTGATCGAAACCCGCGAAACCAGCATCCTGTTTGATCCGTTGATCAGTTACAAGTACGACAACGGGGTCGAGCGTTACACGTATGCCGATCTGCCCGAGACGATCGATTACGTGGCGATCACTCACAGCCATCAGGACCACTGCATGTTTGAGACGCTCTTACAGTTGCGTCACAAGATCAAGCACATTCTGGTACCCAAAAACAACGGCGGCGGACTCGCTGATCCATCATTAAAGCTCATTCTCCAGAACGTTGGTTTTGATAACGTGCAGGAGATCGACGAGATGGAATCGATCCGTCTTCCGGGAGGCCACATTACCGCTCTCCCTTTTCTCGGTGAGCATGCCGACCTCAGCATCAGATCAAAACTGGCTTACGTGGTGGAACTCGAGGGGCGAAAAATCATGTGTGCCGCCGATTCGAACAACATCGAGCCGGCACTTTACAAGCACGTCCATGAGACTGTCGGCGACGTTGATGTGTTGTTTCTGGGAATGGAGTGTGAAGGTGGACCACTGACGTGGTTGTATGGCCCGCTGCTGGCAAATCCAGTGACCAGGAATGTGGACCAATCGCGCCGGTTGGATGGCTCGGATCACGCGAAAGGCATGGAGCTCGTGAAGCAGTTGAAGGCGAAGGAAGTCTACATCTATGCAATGGGCCAGGAGCCATGGCTCACGTTCCTGACTTCGATTCAGTACACGCCGCAGTCGCGACCGATAGTCGAGTCAGACAAAGTCGTGGACGATTGTCGCCGCCTCGGTATTACCTCGGAAAGATTGTTTGGACACAAAGAAATCGCGCTTCCATCCCGTCACGCGATTCCTCAACTGCCAGAGCTGTACGAAGCCTCAGTCGCCGGCTAAGTCTCAAGAATCAGAGCAAGCAGGAGAAATAAATGAACCAGGGAATTCTATCTGCCATTGGACAAACACCCCTTGTCAGCTTGGAGAAAGTCTTCAAAGACATTCGCTTCAATCTGTTTGCGAAGTTGGAGGGTTTCAATCCCGGAGGGAGCACGAAGGACAGGCCGGCAATCAACATCATCAGGCAGGGCCTGCGCGACGGTGAGATAACGGAGCAGACGACGATCATTGAATCAAGCTCCGGAAACATGGGCATTGGTTTGGCGCAGGCGTGTTCTTATCTCGGGCTGCGATTTATCTGCGTGGTCGATCCCAAGACCACGAGACAGAACATTCGCTTGCTCGAAACATACGGCGCGGAAGTGAATATGGTGCTGACGGAGGAACTAAACGGTCGCGATTACTTACAGGCGCGGATCGATCGCGTGCGCGAGCTCAGGCACAGTATCAAAAACAGTTTCTGGCCCAACCAGTATGCAAGCGAAGGAAACTCCGGGGCGCACCATCAAACGATGGATGAGATTGCGGCAAAGCTCGATGGGCGGGTCGATTATTTGTTCTGTGCGACGAGTACCTGCGGCACGATACGCGGTTGTGTTGAGTACATTCGCCGGCATCATCTGCCGACTGAAGTTTATGCGGTTGATGCGGTCGGCAGTGTGATCTTCGGGTCGCGCAAGGCGCCGCGGCTCATACCGGGTCATGGCGCGGCAGTGACACCGAGATTATTTCAGGACGATCTCGCGGATAAAGTGATCCACGTTACCGATCTCGAATGCGTTATTGGCTGTCGCCGGTTAGTGGGCACTGAAGGCATTCTTGCCGGCGGCTCTTCCGGCGCCGTGTTGATGGCGGTGGAGCAAGTCCGAAGCGAGCTGCGCGCGGGATCGAATTGCGTGTTGATCTTCCCGGATCGTGGTGAGCGCTATCTCGACACGATCTATTCGAACGAATGGGTAACCGAACATTTCGGTGACGTCGCCGATCTCTGGGAGCACCCCGACGAAGCCCTCGCCGCTGCCATTTAATAAAAAATGAAAAGTTTAAAAAACTCCGGTTTTGGGACGAGTGTGGGTACGCGCACGCTCGTGAATGTTTCGCCGGGAAGTATGGTGAAGGCAGAGCCGCTCTTTGAGAGACGCAGGCTGCCGTTGCTGATCACTCCGAGCAGCAGCGCCATTAGCCTGCCCGCGTGGGCGGGGCGCAACAAAAATTTTGTTCAAGCCAGTCTCGTTGAGCATGGCGGCATTCTCTTTCGCAATTTCGCGGGCGTCACGGTTGATGAATTTGAGCGGTTCATTAAGGAAGTGTCCGGTGAAGCGCTGCAATATAGCGAGCGCTCATCACCGCGCAGCCGAGTCAGCGATGGCAACATCTACACGTCAACCGACTACCCCGCTGCGCAAAGCATTTTCGTCCACAACGAGAATTCGTATCGCCGCAACTTCAATCTGAAAATCTTTTTCTTCTGCGAAACACCGGCGCTCGAAGGTGGCGCGACTCCACTCGCCGATTGCCGCAACGTCTATCAACGACTCTCGCCGCAAACCCGGGCGCGCTTTGAAGAAAAAGGCTGGATGTACGTACGCAATTACGGCGATGGCTTCGGGCTCGATTGGCAGACGGTTTTTCAAACAACAGACAAAGGCACAGTCGCAGACTATTGCAGGCAACACAAGATTGAATTCGAGTGGCGCGACGACAAGCTGAGAACCTACGCCGTGTTGCCCACCACGATCCAGCACCCCGTCACCGGCGAGACGGTCTGGTTCAATCACGCGACCTTCTTCAACGTTTTCACTCTCGAGCCAACGTTGCGCGAAGGTCTGCTCGCAGCCGGTGAAAGCAACCTGCCCACCAACACCTACTACGGTGACGGTTCTGCAATCGAGCCTGAAACGCTGGCAGAGCTGCACGATGCTTACCGCGCCGAAACCGTTAGTTTTCCGTGGCAGCGTGGCGACGTGTTGATGCTCGACAACATCTTCGTCGCGCACGGACGCGCGCCGTACAAAGGAGCACGCAAAGTCCTGGTTGGGATGACTGAATTAGTGAGCCGGTGAACAAGCAATGAGTAATAGAGTTTCCAATTTAGTCGAGCTGCTCCAATCTCGCGTGCAGCAGAAGCCGCTGCAAAGGGTGTTCACCTTCCTGGACGAAAGCGAAGCGGAAGCTGCCACTCTCACTTACCAGCAGTTGGACCAACGGGCCCGCGCGATCGCCGCTGCGTTACAGCAATTGCATGCGCGTGGCGAGCGAGTGCTCTTGTTGTTTCCGCCGGGACTCGACTACGTGAGTGCTTTCTGGGGCTGTTTGTATGCGGGAGCGATCGCCGTTCCGGCGTATCCACCGCGTCAAAACCGGTCGCTGCTCAGACTGCAATCAGTCACCGCTGATGCGGGCGCGAAGATTGCGCTGACAACCCGAGCGTTGCTCGCCAAAACTCATGGGTGGGAGTCGCGTTGTCCGGATCTCAAAGCCCTGCGTTGGCTGGCGACCGATTCCGTCGCTGAGAATCTCGCTGAGTATTGGCGCAACCTGTCGGTTACCGAGAGCGATCTGGCGTTCCTGCAATATACGTCCGGCTCGGTTGCCACGCCCAAGGGCGTGATGGTCTCGCACGGCAATCTGCTCAGTAACGAGGGCATGATCCAGGAGGCATTCGCGCAAACAGAAGAGTCGGTGATTGTCGGTTGGCTGCCGCTGTATCACGACATGGGTTTGATCGGAAACGTGCTACAGCCGGTTTACTCCGGTTCGCAATGCGTTTTGATGTCGCCAGTGTCGTTTTTACAGGAACCGTTTCGCTGGCTTTCCGCGATTACTCGTTATCGCGCCACCACGAGCGGTGGTCCAAATTTCGCCTACGACTTGTGCGTTAGAAAAATCGATCCGGAACGACGCGCGTCGCTCGATCTCAGCAGTTGGAAGATCGCGTTCAATGGCGCTGAGCCAGTGCGCGCTTCATCACTGAATGCGTTTGCGGAGGCCTTTGGTCCAAGTGGGTTTCGACGTGAAGCCTTTCGCCCTTGCTATGGATTAGCCGAAGCCACTTTACTGGTTTCGAGTAATGATGCGCCGTCAGCGAAGAGCGTCGATAGCGAAGCACTGCAAAATAATCTCATCACGGAAACGGCCGAGGGGGCTCGCTGGCTCGTGAGTTGCGGCAGACCGGCTCAGGGCCAGCAAATTCATATTCTGCGACCGGAAACGTTGGCTGAGTGTGCGCCGGGAGAGATCGGTGAGATCTGTGTGAGTGGTCCAAACGTGACCGCCGGATACTGGAATCGTCCGGATGAAATCGAGCGCTCGTTCCAACAGCTCACTCCCACAGACAAACCGCAGTCGTTATTGCGGACCGGTGATCTGGGTGCGTTTTTGGACGGCGAGCTGTTCGTCACCGGACGTTTGAAAGACCTGATCATCATTCGTGGGCGCAATCACTACCCGCAGGATATCGAGCGCACGGTTGAGCTGAGTCACCCGGCGTTACGGCCTGGCAGTGGGGCTGCGTTTGTGGTCGAGACAGACGAAGAGGAACGTCTGGTAGTCGCGCAGGAGTTGAATGGCAGAGGGCGAGTTGATGCTGAAGAGATCGTCCGGGCTATTACCCACGCGGTTCTCGAAGAGCATGAGCTGCAATTGCATGCGGTCGTTTTGCTCAAGCCCGGCAGCATCCCAAAAACGTCGAGTGGGAAGATTCAACGGTTTGCGTGTCGCGAGAAATTCGTGTCCGGTGAGTTCGCGCCCGTAGCTGACTGGCACTACCAGTCACACGCTGCAAACGATCGAGAACTTGAATCGGTAGAGGATTGGCTGCGAACAGAAGTCGCGGTGCATTCAGGCGTAGACGTGTCAAAGATCGACGTCAACCAGCCGTTGTCTGCTTACGCGCTCGACTCATTGAAAGCGATCGAGCTTACGTATGCGATTGAAAGGCGACTCGGCGTTGTCTTGTCGATGGCTGAGTTATTGGAAAGTCCGAGCATCGCGCAGATCGCAGCGCGAGCACAGGTTGGTCCAATAAAGGCGGCAGAAATACAGGCGACCAGCGAGCCTTCCACAGACCAGCCGCTTTCGGCGGGACAGCAGGCGCTCTGGTTTCTCCACCAGCTGGAGCCCGAAAGTTCGGCATACAACATTGCCTCTGCGGTTCGTGTTGTTTCGGATCTGAATGTCTCCGCCTTGCGGCGCGCGTTTCAATCACTGGTCAATCGACAGTCCTCATTGCGCGTTACGTTCAGCACGCAACAGGGCGCTCCGGTGCAGCGTGTCGCGGAAAGCGCTGAGCCGTACTTCCGGGAAGTGGACGCGTCTGATTGGAGGGATGAATTGTTTGATCAACGACTGGTCGAAGAGGCTAATCGACCGTTCGATCTGGAAAACGGACCACTGCTCCGTGTTCATCTTTTCCGGCGCGCGCAGCACAATCACGTTCTTCTGATCGTGGTGCATCACATCATCGCGGATTTCTGGTCGTTGTCGGTGCTGACGAACGAGCTCGGCGCGATTTATACCGCCGCAGTCTCCGGTAGTCCGCTCGAGCTTCAGCCCCCCGAGCTTCAATATGCCGGCTACGTTCACAAGCAAGAAGCGCTGCTGGCCGGACCGGAAGGCGAGCGCCTCTGGCAGTACTGGCAGAAGCAATTAAACGGCGAGCTTCCGCTCCTCAACTTGCCCACAGAGCACGCGCGTCCCCCTGTGCAGACTTATCGCGGCAGCTCCGAGTCGTTCAAACTCGATGAAGAAGTCACGCGCGGACTCAAAGAGCTGAGTCGTGAACATGGCGCCACGTTGTACACCACGTTGCTGGCCGCGTTCGAAGTGCTGCTCTTCAGATATACAGGTCAGGAAGACATTCTCGTTGGCTCCCCGACATCCGGACGAACCGAAAATGGCCTCGCGGATTTAGTCGGTTACTTCGTCAATCCCGTCGTCTTGCGATCACATCCGAAAGCAAGCGAAACATTCTCGTCATTTTTGGACCAGACCAGGACCACGGTACTGGAAGCGTTGCAGCACCAGTCGTATCCGTTTCCGCTGCTGGTCGAAAAGTTGCAGCCACAACGCGACGCCAGCCGTTCGCCTCTTTTCCAGGTGATGTTCATCCTGCAAAAGGCGCACTTGTTGAATGAGTTGACTGAGCTCGTGCTGGGCGAAGGGGGCCGGCGTGTGCGAGCCGGAGCGCTCGAGTTGGAGTCGGTTGCATTGAGCCAGCAGATTTCACAGTTTGACTTGACGCTGACGATGGTTGAGTCGGGAGAGACCATCTCCGGGTCATTGCAGTTCAACACGGATCTATTCACGCGCAGTCAGATCGAGCGCATGATTGGTCATCTGAAGACACTGCTGCGTGCAATTACAACAACGCCGGAGCAATCGCTTGCCGAGTTGCCGATGCTGACTCAAGCCGAAGCACAGCAGCTTCTCGTCGACTGGAACCAAACCTCCACGGCTTATCCTCAGAATCTCTGCCTGCACCAATTATTCGAGGAGCAAGCGAGACTTCAGCCGGAGCGAGTGGCGCTTATTTGCGGCGAGCAGCGAATTTCGTATGGGGAGTTGGAAGCGAGAGCCGATCAGCTCGCGCATTATTTAAAAGCGTTGGGGGTAGGTCCCGAGAGGTTTGTGGGATTGTTGCTCGAGCGCAGCGCCGACCTCGTAGTTGCAATTCTGGCTGTGCTCAAGGCTGGTGGCGCATACCTGCCTCTCGACCCGGCGTATCCCGAGGAGCGTCTGCGTTTCATGCTCGAGGATACCCGCGCCGGAATTCTGATCACGCAAAACAGTCTACTCGGATTGGCGGAAAAACTTGCGGCGAACAGTAATGTAGTTGTTTGTTTCGAGCGCGACCGAAATGTCATCGCCAATCAACCTGCATCTACGCCTGTTCCCACAGCAATTGCCGAGAACATGGCGTACGTCATCTACACCTCCGGCTCCACCGGTATTCCCAAAGGCGTCGTAATCAACCACGCGAGCGCCGTGGTGATGGTCCAATGGGCGCGTGATTATTTCACGCGTGAGCAACTCGCCGGAGTCTTGGCGTCCACCTCGATCAGTTTTGATCTCTCCGTGTTTGAGTTATTTGCTCCGCTGCATGCCGGCGGCGCAGTGATTCTCAGTGAAAACGTATTGCAGCTTCCGTTACTTCCGGCACGAAACGAAGTCACGCTCGTCAACACGGTTCCTTCGGCGATCGCGGAGTTGCTGCGAGCTGCTTCAGTTCCGCCCAACGTGAAGACATTTTGTCTCGCAGGGGAAGCTTTGAGCCGGGAGCTCGTTGATGGCATTTACGCGCCGGGAACGACACGCGAAGTATTCAACTTGTATGGACCATCAGAGGACACTACTTACTCGACCTATGCGCTGATCTCCCAGGAAGAAACAGGCGCTCCGGTCATCGGCCGTCCCTTGAGCGAGACACAGCTTTACGTCCTCGACGCCGCCGGTCAACCGGTTCCGGTCGGAGTTCCCGGTGAGCTCTTCATCGGGGGTCGTGGGTTGGGACGTGGCTACTGGCATCGTCCGGATATAACCGCCGACCGCTTTGTGCCGGATCCGTTTGGCGCAAAACCCGGTGCGCGACTCTATCGCACCGGAGATTTAGTGCGGTATCGACAGGACGGAATGCTCGAGTATCTCGGCCGGGTGGACCATCAGGTGAAGGTGCGCGGCTATCGCATCGAGCTGGAAGAGATCGAATCGGCTCTGCGCCGTCACGCACAGGTGAAAGAAGCAGTTGTGGTAGTCACTGAGAGAAACGCTGACAAGGGGTTGCTTGCTTACGTCGTAATGCACTCTGAAACGACGGCGGAAGAGTTGCGTAACTGGCTGCTCGAGCGACTGCCCGCATACATGCTGCCGCAGGGATTTATCTTTCTCGATGAGCTGCCGTTGACGCCGAATGGCAAGACTGATCGCAAGGCTTTGCCTCCCTGGTCAGAGTCAGCACGCGAAACCACGCTCGCGCCCCGAACCGAGACTGAAAGCGGCGTCGCGCAGATCTGGCAGGAAGTGTTGAAGCTGGAAGCGGTGAGTGTGGATGACAACTTCTTCTTGCTCGGCGGGCATTCATTACTCGCCACCCGAATGATGTCGCAGGTCGAAAGCCGGTTCGGGATGAGAGTATCGTTGCGAGATTTCTTTGCGAATCCCACGATCGCAAGTCTTGCCGGGCTGATTGAGAAGTGCGAAGGACATTCGCATCTTCCGATCCTCAAAGCGCATTCGCGCACGCAAAACGCTCCTTTGTCGCATGCGCAGAGTCGACTCTGGTTTCTGCACCAGTACGAGCGCGACAACACGGCTTACAACATGCCCGGCGCCGTACGTTTGCTCGGCGATCTCGACGTCAATGTTCTGGAACAAAGCCTGACAGAGGTGATCAGACGTCACGAGATACTGCGCACGGTTTTCGTCATGTCCGAAGATGAGCCCGCGCAGGTGGTGCTTCCTTCACGTCGTCTTCGCATTCCCGTTACTGACTTGAGTGACGTTCCGGAAAGTGAACGCGAGACTGAAGCGCTGCGACTCGCGACGGTCGCGGCACAGCAGCCATTCGACTTGAGCGCGGGTCCTTTAATCAGGTTCTCGCTGCTGCGGCTGAACACACGCGAGCACTTGCTGCTGATGACCGTGCATCACATCGTTTTCGACGGCTGGTCCATCGGCGTGCTGATGCAGGAGTTGTCTGAGCTTTACGAAGCTTATTTGAACGGCGGGGAAGCGTCGTTGGCGGAGTTGCCCGTGCAGTATGCCGATTACGCTATCTGGCAGCGCGATTGGTTACAAGGTGAGGTGCTGGATGAACAGCTCGCCTACTGGCAGCGACAGCTCGCAAACGCTCCTGAAGCGCTGAATCTTCCGACTGACAAGCCTCGTGCAGCAGCTCAGAGTTTCAATGGCGAGACGCTGCCGTTCGAACTGCCGTCGACACTTGTCAAAGAGCTCAAGCAGCTCGCGGACGAACAGGATGCCACACTCTTCATGGTGCTGCTCGCGGCTTTCCAGGTTCTGCTGGCGCGTTACTCAGGACAAACGGACGTATTAGTCGGAGCCACGGTTGCGAATCGTAATCGCGCCGAGGTCGAAGGATTGATCGGGTTTTTCGTGAACATGCTGGTGATGAGAGGTAACGTCAGCGGCGATCCGGCTTTCACCGCTTATCTAAACCAGGTGCGTGAAGTCGCGGTTGAAGCCTACGCGCATCAGGACTTGCCGTTTGAGCTCTTGATCGAGTCACTGGATATGCCGCGCAGCCCCGGTCGCACACCGCTGTTTCAGGTGGCGTTCGCAATGCAAAACGTTCCCACCGCCGAGCTCGAGCTTCCCGGTTTGAAGCTCGAGTTGGTTAAGGTGGAATCCGGACGGGCGCCGTTTGATCTCACCTTGTCGTTGAGCGAGACGGAAGATCAACGTATTGCCGGCACGTTCAACTACAACTCCGATCTATTCCATTCGGCAACGATCGAGCGAATGCAGGGACACTATCGAACCTTGCTCGAAGGTCTCGTTTCCGAGCCGCAGCGGCGTATTTCCGAGCTTCCGCTCGTGACCGGAACGGAACAGCACGAGCTGCTTGCAGTCTGGAACCACACAGCGAGCGCGCCGGTTGAGTCGACCATTCAGGAGTTGTTTGAAGAGCAGGTACGACAGACTCCGCGCGCTGTGGCCTTGATCGCCGGTGAGCAGCAGCTGACTTACAAAGCGCTGAACGAGCGCGCCAATCAGTTGGCCCACTACCTGCGCCGTCTGGGTGTTGGACCAGAAGTCGCAGTGGGATTATGCGTGCAGCGCTCAGTGGAGTTGATCGTGGGCGTGCTGGGAATTTTGAAAGCCGGAGGCGCGTACGTGCCGTTGGACGCGCAGTATCCGGCGGAGCGGCTGCGCTACATGGTTAACGATGCGCAGATCAAAGTGCTGCTGACGGAAGAGGCAGCGGTGACGGCATTTACAGGTTTTTGTAGTGAGGTGGTGAGTCTTGAGAGAGCAACGGAGTTATTTGCAGCGGAGAGTCGTGAGAATCCGGAGACGAAGACGAGCGGCAAGAACCTGGCGTATGTCTTGTACACGTCAGGTTCGACCGGGCAGCCCAAGGGCGTAAACGTCGAGCAGCGCGGCGTCGTACGGCTAGTGAAGAATACGAGCTACGCACGGTTCAGCAGCGAAGAAGTGTTTTTACAGCTCGCGCCGAGCTCGTTTGATGCTTCGACGTTCGAGATCTGGGGCGCACTGTTGAACGGCGCGCGCCTCGTGTTGATGCCGCCGGAAGCACCGTCGCTGGAGAAACTCGGCGAAGTGATCCGCAAACATCAAATCTCGACGCTCTGGTTGACTGCGGGCCTCTTCAATCTGATGGTTGATGAACAGCTCGAAGATCTTAAATCGTTGAAACAGTTGCTGGCAGGCGGCGACGTGCTCTCAGTGGCCCATGTAAATAAGTTTCTCGCTGAGAATAGTGACTGTCGTCTAATCAACGGCTATGGTCCAACTGAAAACACAACTTTCACCTGTTGCTATTCAATAGACGATCATCCCGTCATTGGCTCGGTGCCGCTCGGTTATCCGATCAGCAATACGGAAATCTACATTCTCGACGAGCATCAGCGACCGGTTCCAACCGGCGTTGCGGGTGAACTTTACATCGGCGGGCAGGGACTCGCGCGCGGCTATGCGAACGAGTTTGCGATGACTGCCGAAAAGTTTGTGCCGCATCCGTACAGTGACAAGCCAGGGGAAAGACTCTATCGGACCGGGGACCTCGTGAGATACCTGCCGGGCGGATTGATCGAGTTTTTCGGCAGACGTGACAAGCAAGTCAAGGTGCGCGGTTTCCGCGTCGAGTTGAGCGAGATTGAAACTGTGCTCTGCCAGCACCAGTCGGTGCGACAAGCGATTGTCATCGTCGCGCAACGCGCGGAAGTCGAGGACAAACAGTTGCTCGCGTTTCTGACACTCGAGTCAGAGATAACCGCCGGCGAGTTGCGCAGTTACCTGCAACAAAAACTACCGGAGTACATGATGCCGCAAGGATTCACGTTTGTGGACGAGTTGCCGTTGACAACGAATGGCAAGGTCGATCGCAACGCGTTGCTTGCATGTATGAAGCGAGATACCTCCGACGATAACGGTGTCACCGAGAGCCGGACGAAGACCGAGACTTTGCTGGCCGAGCTGTGGCAGGAGTTACTCGGACTCAACGGCATCGGTATTCACGATAATTTCTTCGAAGTGGGTGGTCACTCGCTGCTGGCGACGCGCCTCGTGTCGCAAGTGAGAAAGAGATTCGGCGTCGAAGTCGGATTAAGGAGCTTTTTCGAGAACGCAACCATTCAAGCGCTCGCGAAGCAGATTGACTCCGCTCAGACCATGAAGGCACCGGGTTCAAAATCGATTAAACGAGCTTCACGTGAACAGTATCGCGTCAATGTCTCTCCGCAAGACGCGATCCTGCTTCCGGAACCATTGCGAAAAGAAACAGCACACAGTTGAGAATAGGTGGTTAGATGTTAATCCTCAGAAGTCATGAAGTAATTTCGTTGCTTGAAGATCAGGAGCAGGTCTTGATCGATATCGTGCAAAGAGCTTATGAGGCTCACGCACAGAAAGACAGCTCGTTACCGCATTCCACGTTTCTGCGTTTTCCGGGAAATGAGACGAATCGAATCATCGCCTTGCCTGCATACCTTGGACAGGAGTTCGGAGTAGCCGGGGTCAAGTGGATATCTTCGTTTCCGGGAAATCTGAGCCAGGGAATGGAGCGCGCATCGGCGGTTGTGGTCTTGAATTCACCTGAGACCGGCAGGCCGCAGGCGTTCATTGAAGGCTCGATTATCAGCGCCAAGAGAACCGCTGCCAGCGCCGCACTCGCAGCCAAACATTTGCACAATGGACATGAAGAATACACGCTCGGAATCGTCGGCGCGGGCTTGATAAATTTCGAGATCGTGAAGTCGCTCTTCGCGTCAGGTGCGAAGACGCGGAACGTCGCGGTTTTCGACATCGATGCTGCGCGCGCGTTGCAGTTCAAGAACAAGTGCGAGACGGCATTTGCAGATCTCGAAGTCACGGTCGAGAAACAATTGGACGGGCTGTTTGAGAAGTGTTCGCTGGTGTCGTTTGCGACGACGGCAACCGAGCCATACGTTTCCGATCTCACGTCGTGTCGTAACGACGCTACGATTCTCCATATCTCGCTGCGTGATTTGATGCCGCAGGTGATCTTGTCATGTGAGAACGTGGCCGACGACGTGGACCATGCGTGTCGTGCGAATACTTCGTTGCACCTCGCGGAGCAGTTAGTCGGAAATCGCAGCTTCGTCAATTGCGAGCTCGCGGACATCCTGCTGGGCAAGTTTGCGGTCAGGCAAAATGGTAAGCGGAAGGTTGTGTTCAGCCCGTTCGGATTGGGCGTGCTGGATCTGGCTGTCAGTAAACACGTCTACGATCTCGCATTGCAGCGCGGCGTGGGAACCCCCATCTATAACTTCTTCTCCTCTTCCTGGTTAGAGCGCAATTAAGCGGCTGCGCACCCACCCGCTGCCGCGGATGGTACTGACCGTACCCAAGTTGAGGCAAAGACATAGAAAGGCGAAACTCGGAATGAATTCTAGAATTGTAAATAAGATTGAGCTTGATGACCGTTTGTTGGATCAAGAGATCGAAAAAATCCTCCAGTTTAGTGACGTCAAAGAAGAGTACTCCGAATACCGTTTCGGCACGTGGAAAAACTATGTCCTCTGGAACGGTAGTGGAGACGAGAAGGACACGCTCTTCAAAGGTACAAAAGGCGGCGCGATTCGGACCGGACTCGGCCGGCAGTTGGAATACATCACCACTGTCATCGAGCAAAACTTCCACACTGACAGGTTGAAGATGGTGAGGGCAAATCTGCTGAGTGACGCTGTGCTGATACCTCATCGCGACTACGTCGAGTTCAAAGAAGACTCGCGACGGTTGGCCCGGTTGCACCTTCCGATCCGCACGGACCTGAACTCGATGCACTCGGAAGGACATGAAGTCTTCCACATGCGGAAGGGCGAAATTTGGTATCTCGACGTCGCGAACATCCATTCGGCGTGCAATCTCTCGGATAACCCACGCATCTCGCTCGTGCTCGATTTCTGTCTCGACGGCCAGCCGCTCGAGTCAGTTTTCAAAGGCAAGGCAAGCCGCATCAAGCGCTCTGAGCCGATGATGATCGAGCGCGAACCGGTCGATGAAGAGTTTTTGAACAGCATTAACGCGCTGAAACACGTAGTCAACCGCATGAATTATCGCGACGTCGTTTTGTTACTGTCGCGAATACACTTTTACAAGAACGTCAGCCTGGCTGTGTTCTTCGACTGGTTGATTGGCATCTGCGAAAACGGAGCCGACAAGGCACTGCTCGAGAAGTCGCTGAGCTTCCGAGACTACATGTTGCACAACCGTGAGCTGGCGCAAAGATTCTCGCTCTAGGCATTAGAATCCTTCAGCCTGAGCGGTTATAATTTCCACGCACTCAAATCCTCCCATAGACTAAAAACCTTGCGATTCATTGATCGCCATCATTTACGTCAGGAGTCTAAAAGAAGATGAAACACACTATGTTCCTGTTGATTGTCGGTGCCCTCGCAATGGCACTTCCTCGTTTGCCAGCTTCACTTGCGGCAAGCAACAAAGATAAGAACTATCGTGAGAAAGACGAGTTTCGGAAAACCTTTGAGCTCAAACCCGGCGCCCGCGTCGAGGTGTCGAGCATCAGAGGCGCGGTTGAGATTGAGACAGCGGACGTGAGCACCGCAGAGGTTTACATTGTGCGCTCTGCCGAGAATCGTGCCGACCTCGAGAGTTACAGGATCGACGTCGAGGGCGAGCCGGGAAGTTTGATCATTCGGGGTGAGACACGCGAGCGTCGTTCGGGATCGGGAATGAACCCGGATGTGCAGCATTGGGTAAAACTCAAACTGCCCCGCCAGGTTAACGTGTCCGTGCAGAGCGTAAGCGGCGCGGTTAAAACCGGCGACGTAACCGGTAAGGTTGCAATGAGCAGTGTCAGCGGCGCAGTCACAGTGGGTGCAGCCAGCCAGGTGGATATCAGCAGCGTCAGTGGCTCGGTGACTCTTGGTTCAGTGAATCAGGGCGTTAATATCAAGAACGTAAGTGGGAACGTCAAGCTGGAGCAATCATCCGGATCGGTGACGGTTTCCAGTGTGAGTGGTGGCGTGTCCGCTGCGATCTCGAAACTCGGCGAGCGCGGCATGGACATCAAAACGGTTAGCGGACGTGTCGACCTCCGTTTCAAAGGGCAAGTGAATGCACGGTTGTCCACAAACAGTATCACCGGCCAGCTCTTGCTTGAGATTCCGAACGTAACTGTGCAAAGCCGCAGTAATAATTCAACAGTACGGGCGTTGATTGGCAGCGGTGGACCACAGATTTCCATCAGCAGCGTATCGAACGACGTGCGTCTGGCCACGGGCAGCTAAGCCACACAAACCAAACACAAAGGCACACAATCCAAAGGCGCCGGCCCTCAGGCTGAGGGCGGTGGCCTTTGTGTGCCTTTCCATATCCTCACTCAAACAGGAACTACAACACAGAAGTTTTAAGGAGAGTTAAATGAGCATCTTGGACTGCATAGTAATAGGCTATAACGACGTACCGGTCTCGCGCCTGGCTGAAAAACATAAACCCCTCAAGGATTACTCCGGCGTATACGGAGAGCTGAAAACCAATTCAGTTCTGCTGAATGGCGCCCGCCGTGATTACATGGAGCTTCTCAACCATGCGATCACTAAAACTCACGGCACGAATCCGAACCTCAACGCGTTTGAAGTGCCTAACCTGGGCGCGGTCTACCTGACGAATTACCTGCGTCATTGTGGTTTCGAGACGGAGCTGGTGAACTTCTTCAACTTTGCGAAGGATCATCTTAGCGACCTGCTCAAGAACCAGGTCCGCGCGGTAGTTATAACCACTACTTACTATGTCGAAGAGGAGCCGATCAAAGAGATAATCGAGTTCATCCGCGAGCGACAGCCCGACACGCGCATCATCCTTGGTGGACCATACGTTTACAACCTTTGCGCCGCCTACAATCCAGCCTCGCAGAATGCGCTCTTCGAAATGATCGGAGCTGATATTTACGTTACCGATTCACAGGGAGAGGCAACGCTCGCGCGAGTGCTCAAGGTGCTGCAAAGCGGACGTGATTCCGGGTTGGCGCTGGTTCCCAATCTCGTTTACATGGACGGCGATTCTTTCCGCCGGACGCTGCGCGTTGAAGAGGACAACAGCCTTGACGAGAACGCCATCAATTGGCGGACCTTCAACCCGAACTTTTTCACTCCCACCACCTACATGCGTACCGCCAGGAGCTGCCCGTTCAAATGTGCGTTCTGTAGTTATCCGGCTATAGCCGGCGAACACAAGCTGGCCAGTATGGATGCCATTCGCAACGAGCTCCGTTATCTGGTCGACTCGGGCCTCAAGTATCTGATCTTCGTGGACGACACTCTCAACGTTCCCTTACCTCGTTTCAAGCAGATGCTGCGGATGATGATCGAAGAGAAGTTCAACTTACAGTGGATCTCCTTCTTCCGCTGTTCGAACGCCGATGACGAATGTTTCGACTTGATGAAGGAGAGTGGTTGTCTCGGAGTGTATCTGGGAATCGAATCCGGCGACCAACGGATTCTGAAGCTGATGGAAAAGTTTGCTGATGTGCGGCGATATCGAGAGGGCATTAAAAAACTCCACGAACGGGACATTCTTACGTTCGGCTCGTTTATTACCGGCTACCCGGCAGAGACTAAAGAGTCAGTAATGAACACTCTGAATTTCGTGCAGGAGACAGCGCCGACTTTCTTTAACGTTCAGCTCTACTTCCACAATCCCGTCGCTCCCATCAACAGGCGCCGTGCAGAGTTTGGTATCGAGGGCGAGTACTACAGTTGGAAACACAACACGATGAGGTGGCAAGAGGGGGCCGAATGGGTGGAATTCCTGCTCCGCGAGGTTAATACTTCCATCCCGCTTACACTTTATGGATTCAGTATTTGGTCCATTCCGTACCTGCTTCAGAAGGGCTTCACAGTTGACCAAATCCTCGCCTTCGGGCGTACGGCGAAAAAGATGCTGGTCAAGAGTTTGGATGACGTGCCGGTTGAGCACCACGCAGAAGAGGCGGAGCTGGCCCAGATCTTTGCCGGCTGGCAGCCGCCGCAAGCTACTCGCCAACTGTTGACTAATTAATCCATCGAACAAAACGAGAGGAAATACAAGTGAGGCATTTTATTTCACTTGCCGGCCTGGATTCTCAGGATCTGGCAATGCTGGTTGACGACGCGCTGACGTTTTCGCAGGGAAGAGACACTGAACAGTATCTGCGCGGCGCAGTCGGCGGAATTTACTTCAGAGGCACATCGACGCGAACGCGGACCGCATTTACCGCCGGGACTTTGAAGCTCGGCGGACAGCTCATCTCGTATGGTCCAAACGATTTGCAGCTCGTCACTGGAGAAACGATCGAAGATACAGCTCGCGTGCTGTCAGGGTTTCTCGACTTCCTCGTGATTCGCACGAACGCACCGGTTTCTGAGATGCATTCGCTGAGCAATCAGAACCGCATGTCGATTATCAATGCGATGAGCGATAACGAGCACCCGACGCAGGCGATCGCCGACATGGCAACGATCAAAGAGGCGCTTGGGTCGTTGCATCGCGTTCAGGTGCTGTATCTCGGTGAAGGCAACAACACCACCGCCGCACTCGCGCATGCTGTGGCCCTGACGGAAGGCATGAGACTGACGATCGTGACGCCCGCGGAGTATGGCCTTCCGGTTGAGTTCGTCGAATCAGTTAACAAGCTGGCGAAACGTGGTGGCGGGAGCGTCGAACAACACCACGATATGAGTTCACTTCCCAGGAACGTAGACGTCGTTTACACCACTCGCTGGCAGACGATGGGAGTTCCAAAGTCTGATCCGGACTGGCAACGCAAGTTCGCGCCTTACGCAGTTACTCAAAAGTTGATGCAGAGAGTCTCCAGGCCTGCGGGCACGATCTTCCTTCACGATTTACCCGCGGTTCGTGGGGCTGAAGTCTCCGATGAAGTTCTCGACGGTCCGCAGAGTCTCGCGTTTCGCCAGGCTTATCACAAGTTAACCAGTGCTATGGCCGTGCTCAAATGGTGCGTTGCCCCCAACATACAACAATAAGAAAGGCAGTACCCGTGAAAATAGGATTGATAAATGATTTGCCGATGTTGGAGAGTTTGAACTATTTGTTTTCGGCATTTGAAGACATTCGACACAAGCACGAAACGATCTACCGCCCACCCGAATACCTGCACGCGTCGCGGATCAGGCGTGAGGAGATGACGCGAGATCTCATTCTCAAGTCAGACATCATCGTCGGCACGACGGATGAAATCTTTCTCGAGACGCGCGAGAAAGTCGGCAAGCATATTCCGTATCTCTGGTTTCCGTTCGGCAGCGTGACGCGCGGCTTTCCGGATCTTAGAAAGCCTCTCAAGTATTTCAAATCCACGGACATTATCGTCTGCCACTGTGAAGCAGAGATTGAGATCACGGAGCGCTTCTTCACGAACGCACAACTGCGTTACGTGCCGTTCGTTTACGACGACTCGATCTTCTATCCGCTCAGTGAGGCCGCGCGCGCGCAGGCTAAAGCCGATCTAGGTTTCGCGCCGGACGATAAGATACTGCTCTACGTTGGCCGCATCACAATCGAAAAGAACCTGACCACGCTGTTCAGAATCTTCAGCGTGATTCAGACACTCGTGCCCAACGTCCACCTCGTGATCGCAGGCAGGACGATGGAAAATCCTTTCATCGAATTTGGTGTGTTTCCCGTCAACATGAGAAACACGCTCACCAAGCTTTACAAAAACCTTGGGGTACCGGACGAAAAGGTTCATTTTCTCGGCAGCAAAGGTCCCGACGAGTTGCGCACGCTTTATAACGTTGCCGACGTGGTCTCGAATCTGACGTTGAATCACGATGAGAATTTTGGCCTCGCCCAGGTCGAGGCAATGGGTTGCGGCACGCCGGTGGTCGGGACCAATTGGGGCGGACTCAAAGACACGATCGTAAACGGCGAGACTGGTTACAAAGTCAGTACCTTTGCGAGTGCTGCGCTTGGCGTAAAAGTCGATTGGTGGGAAACGTTGTCGCGCATCGTTTCGCTGTTGAACCTGAATCCGGCAGAGCGTGCGAAGTTGCGGAGCAGCAGTCGTGATTCGATGTACGAGCGGTTCTCGTTTGCTCCGTATTGTCGAGCGATGGAAGCTGTTCTCGATGACGGCCTGGCGCTGAGAGACAATAAAAGCGAGCCGCTCGAATTGACGCCGTTCGGACGTGAGTTCTTTCAGGAGTGTGTCCCCATGCTGGGGGCAATGCCTTCCTACAAACGTACCCAACGCACCTACCAGCTTTATCGAGAGCTGATCACGCCCTACACAGGTTCTACGTGGGAAAGGCCCGAGGTATCAGGACGATTGTCTGCCGGACAATGGTTGTGTTTGGTCTGTCCGGTGCGCTTCAACGACGATCAAACAATATCGGTAGATGATCTTATCTCACCGTTGACGATCGATGTTCCGGCTGTTCATCGGGAAACGGTTTTTGGAACTCTCGAAGCGATGTACGAAGAGCCGGTTATCAAGGTCGATCGTCTGACCTCAGTCTATTTAGGTGGTAACGCACGCGTCCTCGATTCGCTGCTTTGGATGATCGATGCGGGTTTGATAATGAAGACGTCGAACGCCAAGGGCCAGGTCCCGTTGCAAAACATCGGCGCCAGGATGAGTACGCCACTCCTCACGATACAACGAGCAAATCCGTTTGCGGATGCGCTTGTCTTCGGGTAGTCGCCCACTTTCATATTAAGGAGTATCTCATTATGATCGCGCAGAACTCTGTCCAAATCGATACCCGCGCCCGGGGGGTCTCTCGTGGCAAAATCAGCGGGCGAGCCGTGGTTTTATTCGCCATGCTGGCCTGCTTCTTTCTGCTTCTCTTCACAACGTTCGCACCCCAACATTACAAACTCTGGCGTCATCTCGGTGTGCCGTCGATGAGTCCCTCGTTTGCCGATACACGCACGCTGACAGTGGCTTTGGAAAGTGATTTGAAAAGGGCTGACATCTGGGCGCCGAACGCTCGTGATCCGTGGGAGCGAGCGTTCAACTATCCCAGAGTTTGGTTGCTGCTCAAAACATTTGGGATCAATCAGTCGCACACGAACATTATTGGCCTCGGGCTGGCAGTGATCTTCTTTGTATGTCTGTGGCGACTCGCTCGTGGTCTGTCACTGCGGCAGGGGCTTTACTTTGCGCTGCTGGTTTTCTCCCCAGTCACGATGTTTGCCGTAGAACGCGGCAATATCGACCTACTGATGTTTGGGCTTCTCACCGCTGCGATAGTGTTGTTTCAGAGAAAAGATCAAAACGGGACCGTGGGGGCGGCCGTGTCGATCATGCTGGCGTCGATACTCA
The DNA here is from genome assembly GCA_036379695.1 of Pyrinomonadaceae bacterium. Taxonomy (GTDB): domain Bacteria; phylum Acidobacteriota; class Blastocatellia; order Pyrinomonadales; family Pyrinomonadaceae; genus PSRF01. Next base: position 24,092 of record DASVGE010000101.1, read on the forward strand.
AGCTGTTTCCGTTTTTGGGTGTATCGCTGTTCCTGTCGTTGCCAAAGAAGAAGGCTTTGCTAACGATTGGTGCCTGTAGCGCGCTCTTCGGTTTGTATCTTCTGTTGACGGCGGGCGACCTGCGCTTAATCTCGCAAGCCACGCCACGTCCGACATTTCTGGGATACGGAAGCGACGTACTTCTCGCATTCATTTTAGGCGGTCAGGCATTGAGGCTCGTGAGCTCCACAGTGTTGCTGGCGGCGTTGTTTGCGGTTATCTGGCTGCGGATTAGCAAACGCGGAGAAGTGCTTGATGTAGGAACGGAGACTTCGTTCGAGTTGAATTGTTTTCGAGTGGGCGCCGCGCTCTATCTGGGCACGTTCCTGCTCGGTAATAATTGGGACTACCGTTTGATCTTCCTGCTGTTTACAGTGCCACAACTGCTCTCGTGGTATAGGACCAACAAGCTGGTTCGTGCAGGTGCATTGCTCAGTTTGATCTGCACCGCGCTGGCGTTTCAGTTCTATTTCTATAGCAGTGAAAACCTGCTGCGTTTCATCCTCGTGAAGCAGGCGATCAACTGGGTGCTCGCGGGCGGGGTTTTCAGTCTGTTCCTGAAGTCCGCGCCGGTTTGGGTGCAGGAGTGGCTCTGGTTGCGTAGCCGGCCGGAGCGTGCGTATGCGCCCCTCACCGAAGCCTCCCCTCAGCTTTAATCCGGGCGGTTCCGATGAAGTTATCCGTCATTATCCCTGCGCACAACGAAGAGGACTGCATTTGGAAGACAGTGCGCGTGCTCGACGCGCATCTCACTGCGCTCGAGATCGATCACGAGATTGTGGTCGTCAACGACAACTCGTCCGATCAAAGCGAAGCGATCCTTTGTCAACTGGCCGATGAGAGTCCGTTTGTACGTTACGTCAACAACGAGCCGCCGCACGGCTTCGGCTTTGCAGTGACCAAAGGACTGGAGATTTACGCGGGGGACGCAGTCGCCATTTACATGGCCGACGGTTCCGATCGTCCGGAAGATCTGGTCCAGTTCTTCGAAGCGTTACAGCAGCAGGGCGTTGATTGCGTGTTCGGCTCGCGCTTCATGCGCGGCGCGAAGGTCGTCGATTATCCGTTGCTGAAACTGGTCCTGAACCGGCTCGCGAATGGTCTTATTCGCATGTTGTTTGGCCTGCGCTACAACGACGTCACCAATGCGTTCAAGTTATATCGCCGGCATGTTATCGACGGGCTCAAGCCGTTTCTGAGTCATCATTTCAACCTGACCGTCGAACTCCCGCTAAAGGCGCTGGTGCGCGGGTACAGTTACGCCGTTTTGCCGAACGATTGGATCAATCGAAAAGCAGGGAAATCGAAACTCCGAGTGCAGGAAATGGGCTCGCGCTATCTCTTCATCGTGCTTTATTGCCTGATCGAAAAATGGTTCTCGAAAAACGATTACTGTCGCAGCAGTGTTCTCTATTCGCATAGTGAACCGGAGGCGCGACAGGCCGACAATCAAACTCATCTGGTTACCTAAAACTCCCAACTCAATCAAAACCTTAACCCCGTTAATGAACTTCACGTGGAGGTGTGTCTTTCTATGAACAAACTACTGGTTACCGGTTCGTCCGGTCTTATCGGCTCCGAAGTTGTTGAGTACTTTGCCAACGAAGGTTGGGAGGTGCATGGTGTTGATAACAATCTGCGCGCGTCGTTCTTTGGACCAGGCGGGGACACGCGCTGGAATCAGATGCGCCTGGTGGCCCAACACAAAAACTTCAAGCATCACGAAATCGACATTCGCGATCGCGCGACGATTCGTGAATTTGTAAAAACATTGCGGCCGCACATGATCGTGCATGCCGCTGCGCAGCCGAGTCACGACCTTGCTGCGACGCGGCCTTTCGACGACTTCGACGTGAATGCGGTCGGCACGCTCAATCTGCTCGAGGCCACACGTCACGAAGCGCCGGAAGCAACGTTTGTGTACATGAGTACGAACAAGGTTTATGGCGACCGGCCGAATCAGATTGCGATGCAGGAGCTGGAGACGCGTTGGGAGTATGACGATCCGGCGTTCGTGAACGGCATCGCTGAAGACTGCTCGATCGATCAAAGCAAGCATAGTCTCTTCGGCGCTTCGAAGGTGGCTGCTGATGTGATGGTCCAGGAGTATGGCCGCTATTTCGGGATGAAGACTTGTTGCCTGCGAGGTGGTTGTCTGACTGGAGAAAATCACAGTGGCGTCGAGCTGCACGGGTTTCTGAGTTATCTGATCAAGTGCAACGTCGAGGGCACGCTGTATCGAGTTTTTGGTTACAAAGGCAAGCAGGTGCGCGACAACATCCATTCCCTTGACGTGGCTCGCTTCATTCATGCGTTCTGGAAGAATCCCCGCTGCGCGGAGGTCTATAACCTGGGCGGTGGGCGTGCAAACAGTTGTTCGATTCTGGAAGCGTTCTCACGGATCTCGGCGCTGAGCGGAAAGAAGATGGTCTATGAGTACGTAGACCAGAATCGTGCGGGCGACCACATCTGTTACATCAGCAATCTCGACAAGCTGCGGACGCATTATCCGGAATGGGACATCACCGTATCTCTCGACGATATCTTCGAAGGCATCTATCAAAGCTGGCAACTGCGAAACCGCCGGGTCGGCTAGCGCAAACGTAATCGACATCTCTCGAAAGGTAAGTGCATGGCTTTTCCGCAAACTTTTGACGACTCAACAGCTCCGTCTACCACGTATCCTCAGATCAAGTCGCAGCACGTTGGGCTCGTTGTCGTCTTCCTCTTAATGCTCGTCGCCGCAGGCTCGATCTATCTTCAAAATAGACTTCCCGCTGTACCGGCCACTGCGCCGGCCACAGATTTCTCAGCCGCAAGAGCTTCGGACGGGCTCCGCGCAATCAGCGCGCAGCCGCATCCGATCGGCTCCGAGGCGCACGCGAACGTCAGGGATTTTCTCTTCAGTGAGTTGTCAAAACTCGGACTTGCTCCAGTGCGACAACAATCGACATCAGTAAATCCGAATTGGGGTGGTCCCATCGCTGCCGGCAACGTTGAGAACATTCTGGTGAAGATACCCGGCACTGCAAACAGTCGCGCAGTGCTGCTGGTCTCGCACTACGACTCAGCACCGGCGAGCTTCGGCGCGAGTGACGACGGCGCCGGCGTGGTCACACTTTTGGAAACAGCACGTGCGTTGAAGTCTGGTCCGCCGTTGAAGAACGACGTGATCTTGTTGTTCACCGATGGTGAGGAAGTCGGTTTACTTGGCTCGCAGGCGTTTGTAAACGAGCATCCATGGGCCAAAGACGTCGGTCTCTTTTTGAACTTCGAAGCGCGCGGAAATGGTGGTCCGGTCTACATGTTTGAGACGACTGGAGGCAACGGCAATTTGATCCGGCAGTTTGCAAAGACTTCTCCGGCTCCGCGAGCCAGCTCGTTTTTCTACGAAATCTACCAGCGGCTGCCGAACGACACAGACTTCACCGCCTTGAAGAAGTTGAACGCGCAGGGCATGAACTTCGCATTTATCGACGGCATCAATCACTATCATACGTCGCTCGATCGTCTCGACGAGCTTGATGCCTCGACCCTGCAGCAACAGGGTTCATACGCACTCGCCCTCACACAGCATTTCGGAAACATCGATCTCAACAACATCAAAAGCGACGACGTCGTTTATTTCGATCTCGCCGGCGCGGCTCTTGTGAGTTACTCGAAGACGTGGATCATTCCGTTGTTGGTGCTGACGACTTTATTGTTCGCATTCGTAGTCGTGCGTGGCATCTTCAATAATGAATTGCGAGTTACCGGAATCCTGGCAGGCATCGCAGCACTCGTCGCCGGCGTGATTATTTCAGCGGGCGTGTGTTGGTTGATCTGGAATTTGATTGACAACTCGTTTCGATATGTTCCGTGGGGTGAACCATACAACAGCAACATCTTCAGGCTTGGCTTTGTATGTGTGACGATTGCGGCCGTGTCAGGAATCTACGCGCTGCTGCGACGCCGGATGGATGCGTTGAGTTTGATGGTCGGCGCTTGTTTCTTGTGGTTACTGGCCTCGATCGCCAGTGCGGTGGTTATTCCCGGCGGCAGTTATCTTTTTACTATCCCGCTTTTACTGACTAGCCTCGCTCTATTGCTTTTTCTCGTTTCAAAACTACGACGCGAAGTTAAGACCTACCTGCTGGCGCTTTTTGCCGGAGTTCCCGTAATCATTCTCTGGGCGCCGCTCATCTACAACCTCTTCGTCGCTTTAACGCTGAGTGGGATCTGGATGGTGGTTGTATTCGTCGTGCTTCCACTCGGCTTACTCCTTCCGTTGCTCGCGCATGTTTCTGCAAAGAGATGGTTACTGCCGAGTTCGCTTGCCTTCGCGAGTGTCGTGCTGCTGCTCGCTGGAGTTTTTATTTCCGGATTCGATCAGCACCATCCGAAAACAAACAACCTTATCTACGCCTTGAATGCCAATAGGGGCAAGGCGATCTTTGCCAGTTCGGATCAGGCTGCGGACGACTGGACCAGGCCGTTCCTGGCAACCGGAACAGAGCGTGGCACGATGGATGAGTTCTTTCCACGTAACGATCGCGTGTTCATGAAGAGTCCGGCTGCGGCCGTAGCATTGCCTGGACCTGACGCGACGTTGACCAGCGACTCACGTCAAAATGGAATGCGAACCGTCACCCTGCACCTCGTTTCGCAAAGGACCGCTCCGGTGCTCTCGGTTTATACCGAAGGTGATACTGAGATTGTGGATGCGTCGATAAACGGAAAACAGGTGATGCCGGTTGGGAACGGAAGCGTGCCGATGCGTGACTGGGCGATCCAGTTTCATGGCTTACCTGAAAAAGGCATTGACCTGGTGTTGAAAACTAAAGGCGACAAACCGTATAAGGTGCTGCTTGTCGATCGTTCTTACGGTCTCGGCGACACGGTTGGGCCGAGAGCGCCTTATATGATCTCGTCACCTCATTCCCCCTCGGATGTAACTTTGATCTCGAAGTCGTTTAGTTTTTGAGGAGCATATGCAGATTACGGTTGACAAGATCCAGGAGAGATCGCGCTCGCGTTGGCTGGCGCGTTTAGAAGAGAAACCGAAAGCAACGGTCAGGTTGTTTTGTTTTCCTTTCGCGGGAGGCACTACGCACACGTATCGTCCGTGGCAGACTCTGCTGCCGCAGTCGATTGACGTGATTCCCGTCCAGCCGCCCGGCCGCGGCGAGCGTTTATCAGAACCGCCGTTTCACCGTTTGTCGGAAATCGTCGAAGCGCTGGCGTGCGAACTCACGCCTTATCTTGACAAGCCGTTTGCCTTCTTCGGCCATAGCATGGGCGCGCTGATCGGCCTGGAACTCGCGCGTTGGCTGCGCAAGAATAGCAACAGGATGCCGTTACACTTGTTCGTGTCCGGTCGTCGCGCGCCGCAGATACCGGAACCGAAACCGATCGCACGGACTTGGGATCTGCCGGAGCCGGAATTCATTGAACGCGTACGGCAGTTAAATGGCACTCCCAGGGAGGTCATGGACCATCCGGAGTTGATGCAACTAATGATTCCGCTGCTGCGCGCTGACTTCGCTGTCTGTGAGACTTATCAGCATCAGCCCGAACCGCCGTTGAAATGTCCACTAACGGTTTTAGGCGGAGTCCAGGATGCAGAGATCCCGCACGAAGATCTGACACCCTGGTGCATGCACACGAGTGCGACGTGCAAGCTCCACCTGCTCCGCGGCGATCATTTCTTCGTGCAGACTGCGTCAGTTGAGATCGCACGGATCATCGCCGAGGAGCTGAATTAAGGTTTACCAGTCTTCGCAATTTTATTACTTGTTAAGAGCCGCCGGTAACGGTGGCTTTTTTCATGCGCGTGACTATCTAGCCGCAGGCACTCTCGCCCTTCAGGTCGCGCCAGCGGCGATCGTCTCTTCATGCGACGCGTTGCTTGTAGGGGCAGCCATAATGTTTCGGCCTCCGTGAGTTCACGCCGTCTTCCGCCGGGCGCTCACCAGCGCAGCAGCGCCCCGATGCTGCCCTCCCTTCGCAGGCGTGTGGCGGCATCGCCGAACACCTCCTCGACTTTTCCGCTCATCTCAAGGACGCGCGCGTCCGCCCGGTCAATCAAATCGCCGACCTCGCGCACGGCGCGGCCGCAGTAATCGCAGGCGTCTTTCTTTTCTGCGTAGAGCGCCCCGCAGTTAACGCACTCGCCGCCCGGTGGTGTGAAGCCGTCCGCGTAGACGAGCTGCATGACGCGCCACTCGTCTATCGCGCGCAGTGTCGCGCCGAGCTTGACCACGGCCCGGTCGTGCCTGGGCGCGGCTTCGAGCAGTTCCCTGACCAATTCCTGCTCGCGCTCACGCTCCACCTCCTGCTCGACCTTGAGCGTCTTTTTGAGCACGTCGGCGTCGCTTACATTGAGAGACATGTTCATCCGTCGTACGACGCGCCGTTGCAGACGTATGGGAAGCAGCGCCGAAATCTGGCTGGTCGCCTCGTCCGTACCCGCCAGAACCAGCCGGTCGAACTCGTAATTCCTTGCCAGCGAAGACAGCCACTCCACCACGTGCTTGAAGTGCCAGTGCGCGTGTTCGTCCGCCTTGCGCTCGATGTTCATCTGCGAGCGGAGGTGGTCGAGTCCCGAAGATTTGATGTGCCTCACGTCGGCGCTGGCTTCGGTCTCGCTGTGCTCCTCTATCTCGCCGAGGTAGATGGTGAAGAGACGCGCACGCTCCCTGTCTGCGAGCGCCACGCAGTAGCGCTCGTACTCGTCCAGGAGTTCGACGATTGGCCGCACGTAAGGCGTCTCGTCCCAGCGCGCGACGCTGCGCACCCTGACGTTGAGTTCAATGTGCTGGAAGAAGTCTTCGGAGTCGTCGCAGAAGATGACGAGGCCGCGTTTCACATCGTGGTACTCCTCCTTCACGAATCGTTGCACGCGCTCGGCGTCCACCTCGAACTTCCCCTTCTCGGCCTTGTCGAGCCGCTGCTTGATCTCGCGCAGCATGTCTTTGAGCACGGTTTCGAAACCGCGCTCGATGTTTATCTCCCGCGATTCGTCTGTATCCAGATAGACGCTAAGGACGGGGCTGCCCGGCCTCACCTCGCGCCGCATCAACGCTTCAACCTCATCTCTTGAAATCATCGCTGCCTCTCTTCAGTAGTTTATGCCGCCGCGCCGCCGCGCATTTCGTTGGCGCCGTCACCGTCTCAGGGCGTGTGTTCCGCTCCAGCCCCCGCAGCTTGAAGCCCAGGATCAGTTGCACGAGGCCGAAGGCTATGGCGTAAAGGCCCAGCGCTCCTGTTCTCGTCCTCTCAGTCCCGCCGCGGTGGCGAAGACGCCGACGGTGATCGCGTAAGCGCCGAAGAGGAAGACCAGCGCCAGCAGCGTGATACCCGGCCACACGACGGCCAGCACGCCGAAGACGACGGCGGCGACGCCGCGCAGTTGCAGAAGACACGGCGGGCGGCCAGCGTGGCTATGCCTTCGAACATGACCTTGCCCCTCTCGGAAGTCGCCCTCGGCGAGTCACTGTTCAGAGCGTGTCGTGACACGGCTTGTGTTCACAGCCGCAACCGATCTCGACAATCTCGTCGCCCGCCTCCCGGCAGTACTCGCTGCAAAACTTCTCACCTTCCGACAACTGACACTGACAGTTATCGTGCGCACACTTATGCCTCTCCTTCGCCATGCTCGTTCTCCCTCCGCGGAATCAACGTTCCCCCGATCCGATGAAACGCACAACATCGGCAGACCGGCTCGTGACCGCAATCAAAAGCTCTCCGCCTCGCTCGCGCTTCCCGGCTAAGACGCGGCGGGCGCGGCGAACTCTTCCCTCCCTGACACAGTCCTCTCGCAGTCGTCACACTCAAGAGACATACCATTCTCCGGACTGGTCTTTACCTGCGACACTCGATGCCATAAGTGGTTCAATCAAGCGCACGACGGTCTTATTCACTCACGCCGTCCGCGCGCAGTCGTGCCGGGGATTGGGCCGTCTCGCGCGGCGCGCTGGGTGAAGTGAGCCACCGGCGAGGGTGAGAAGACGCGGCCCGTGCGCGTCGTTGGAACGTTGATGGCGCTTAGTAGGGACCTGTTGGCAGGCGGAAAGATCAAACTATCTCGACTCTCCTGATCAGATAAAGGGCTCTCGGCTCTCACTTCTATCCAGACTCAACCGACAGCAATTCCATAACGCTTGTCGAGGAGTGGGAGGCCGAAGAGGATTGGACAAATCGTTACCTTCCCGCGATTGCGCCGTTTTCTGGGAGCGGTAAGTGTCCTTTGCAGACCGGCAAGCGTCGATTTCAAAGTGCTGTCCTACGTCGGAGGTATTGAAGCGATAACGGCGGTGTGATCCGACGATAGATTCATAAAGTTTCCCTGCAGCAGTTAAGTTTCGGTTTTCGAACAAGCGGGCAGCTTTGAGTTGCATGCTTACGGCTTTTCAAAAAGAATCGATAGGAGCATCACAATGATTCACCGGCAGATAAACCATTGGATTCGCCTTTGCCAACCATTCCTTGCCTTAGACCAAGTGTCATTCTAAACTTCACTCATGAGCACAAATGTACTACAAGCTGCAAAAAATTTATCTTTGCCGGACCGCCTGGAACTGCTGGATGCTTTGTGGGAAAGCATCGTTGAAGAGGGTTATGAGCCACCGTTGACTAGTGCTCAGGCAGACGAGATCGACCGGAGGTTAAAAGCTCATCAACAAAATCCTGATGATGTCGTCGACTGGAAAGCAATCAAGACCGAGCTTGACTCCAAGTTTGGAAGAGACTGAATGTCTTTATCAGTCGTTTTTCGTCGGATCGCAAAGCGTGAGTTTGATGACGCGATATCGTGGTATCAAGATCGACGTGAAGGACTTGGGCGAGAGTTTAGCGTTGCTATCGAACAACAACTCGGAAGGATTGCGCTTTCGCCAAACCAGTTCGCGTGTGTTAGAGGCGATGTGCGCAGAGCAGTATTGCAGCGGTTTCCATACTCCATATATTTCATGGTTGAAGACGATCGGATTGTAGTGTTAGCGATTTTTCACGCGAGGCGAGCCCCAAATCAACTTGAGGATCGATTCTAGACTGGTAGCGCGCAATAGTCAGTCTGCGAAGTGCACCTGGATACCTCTATTGGCCGATGCTTTCAATGAAATCGTTTCATCGTAGCTGCTGAATTTCCTGCTGGGTCGAGGGGGATTCTGACTTTCGGAGTCGTAGCAAGATAAGACACCGGCACAGGTATATGGGTGAGAAGCCTCTCGCTTTAAATTCGCTTAGATTAACCTCGCACCGTAGCTACTCGTTCAGTTTCTCAGCCTCGTTCGGCTCCTCTCCGGGCTTGTAGCGCGGCTTGGGTTGCGGCAGCAGGAAGAAGGCCACGGACAGCAGCGCGATGGCCACTCCGCCCCGCGGCGCCGCGATCACGAGCGGAACTGCGGCGATCTGGATCAGTGTCGCAATGCCGTAGCGGCGCGTCATCTGCTGGAGAAAATCGGGCGCGAGCCGTTTGTCCATCACCCGGCGGCCTGGCATTCCGTAAAACCACTTCGCCATCCAGGTGCAGGCGGTCAGGGCAAGACCGGCAACCAGGGTCACTGACGCGACGGGCTCGAAGCCCGTGCCGAGGTGGAAGCACCAGACGCGGATTGGATAAGGAATGACGACGATTGCGAGCAGGAACAGGAGGTTGATCGCGCCGAACCAGTGATCACTCTTCGCGTAGATGCGGCCCGAATAATGATGCTGGAGCCAGTAGGCACCGATCACGACATAGCAGAGAACCAGCGCGAGATATTCGCGCCACTGCTCGGCCATGGCGCTCGCCAGATCGCTGTAACCATGCGGGCCCTCAGGAGATCCGGGGACCTTGATCTCGACGATCAGCAGGGTCAGCGCGATTGCGAAAACCGCATCGCTGAATCCCTCGAAGCGGTTGAGCCCGCGCTCGGCGCCATGGGTTTCCGCGCCGGCGCGTTGGTTAGGCTCTTTGCGTAGCATCATCTGGCTCGTGTCGCCCTACGGGGCCCGATCGTCGTGGGGCTTTCGCAACCCATCGCGGATTACTCGAACGCGACCAGTGCCGACTATTGTTAATAACGAACTCTGCGTGCTTGCCACTCGCGAAGCACATTGGCCCACGGAGTTCTTGACAGCTCAGGGTCGGTCCGAATCGCAGGCATCTGTCGGAATCCCTGGCTAGAATGGATACTGAACCGGTTCATGCTGCACTGAGATCCAGTGAACAGTGGTGAACTCTTCTATGGACCATTGTCCGTTGTAACGGCCCAGGCCGCTGTTCTTCTCGCCGCCAAACGGGCAGTTTGGCAGGTCGTTTACCGGCGAGTCGTTCACGTGAGTCATTCCTGCTTCCAGCCGGAGTGCGAAACGATTCCCACGCTCGAGGTCGCGAGTCCACACGGCACTCGACAATCCATATGTCGTATCGTTCGCCGCGGCTAGTGCCTCATTTTCATCACGGACCTTGATGATTGAGACCACTGGTCCAAACAACTCCTCCTGCGCGATCGACATTTCATTCGTGGCATTTATAAAAACGTGCGGCGGCATTACGAGTCCTTCGGGCTCGCCGTCGATCACTTCCTTCGCGCCTTCCGTACGTGCCTTCGCGATGTGTTCCACCAGTTTTTGTAACTGTTGCTTGTTGATGAGTGGGCCGACAATCGTGTCGGCGTCATTAGGATTTCCGTATTTCAACCGGCGCACGCGCTCGGTGAACGCCTCGACAAATTCATCGTGCACCCTGGCGTCCACGATGATCCGGTTGATAGCCATGCAGATCTGACCCTGATGCAAAAACTTTCCGAAGACGGCGGAATTTACGGCCAGAGCTACGTCGGCGTCGTCGAGCACGACGAACGGACTGTTGCCGCCGAGCTCAAGCACCACGCGCTTCAGTGTCCGCCCTTGGGCGGCAGTTTCCATGATGTGACGGCCGACTTCAGTTGAGCCGGTGAACGAGAGCACGCGCGGGGCTGGATGCCGGATAAACGCATCGCCAATCACACTGCCCTGACCAATGACGACGTTGAGCACACCCGCCGGAAGTCCCGCTTCTTCGTAGATTTTGCCGAGTAGTAATCCACCCGTGACTGGCGTGTCAGACGCCGGCTTGATTACTACTGTGTTCCCCAGCGCAATTGCCGGCGCGATAGAGCGGCTGCTCAGATGAAAAGGAAAATTCCACGGACTGATCATGCCGACGACGCCGACGGGTTGACGATAGACGCGATTCTCCTTGCCCGGGATATCGCACGGCATG
>DASVGE010000102.1:0-3159 GCA_036379695.1 Pyrinomonadaceae bacterium
CGTATTAACTTTGCTGCCTTTGCGCCTTTGCGTGAGTAAATCCAGCGCACTATACTCTGACTTCTGCGAAACTCTCCCAAATTTAAAAGATTGGAAAGTCCAAACCATGCGCGACCTGATCATTCGGAGTCTTGTGCTGCTTGTTACCATCGCGACGATCGCTGCGATCGTCGTTAACACCAACAACAATTCCAGCGCAATGAACGTGAACATTGACAACCCGCTGCTCGCCAAGTGGGAAGGGCCGTACGGCGGTATACCACCTTTCGATCGTGTCCAGATCCCGCTTTTCAAGCCGGCACTCGAAGCCGCCATGGCCGAACAGCTTGCCGAGATCGAGAAAATCGCCAACAATCCGGCGCCACCGGATTTCGAGAATACGATCACCGCGCTCGAGCGCAGCGGTCGTACGCTGAACCGTGTGGCAACCCTTTACGGCGTCTGGGGCGCAACAATGAGCACGCCTGAATATCAGGCAGTCCAGCGAGAAATGGCGCCGCGCCTCGCGTCGTTCAACGATCAGATCACGCAGAACGAAGCGCTCTTCAAACGAATCGAAGCCGTTTACAACTCACCCGCTAAAGCGAAGTTCACACCTGAACAGCAGCGCTTGTCGTGGTTCTACTACACAAACTTTGTGCGCGCCGGCGCGCGTCTCGATTTGGATGCAAAGAAACGGCTCTCGCAGATCAATCAACAGCTCGCCGGGCTCTACACCAAGTTCAGCCAGAACGTGCTTGCTGAGGAGACCGATCAATTCATCGTCCTGAAGAGTGAAGACGAACTCGCCGGTCTCCCACAATCGCTTCGCGATGCCGCTGCCGCTGCTGCCGAGACAAAGAAGCAGCCCGGCACGTGGGTGATCATGAATACGCGTTCGTCGATCGATCCGTTTTTGACTTACTCCGATCGTCGTGACCTCCGCGAGAAAGCATGGCGCATGTTCGTCAACCGCGGCGACAACGGCGGCGAGCACGACAACAACGCCATCATCAGCGAGATCCTTCAGTTGCGTGCCGAGCGCGCCAAGCTCCTCGGCTTCCCCACGCACGCCCACTGGCGTCTGCAAAACGCTATGGCCAAGACGCCCGAGAAGGCGATGGAACTGATGGAAGCAGTCTGGAAGCCATCCGTCGCGCGCGTGCATGAAGAAGTTGCAGACATGCAGGCACTCGCCGACAAGGAAGGTGCAAAGATCAAGATCGAGCCGTGGGACTATCGTTACTACATGGAGAAAGTGCGGAAGGCGAAATTCGACCTGGACCAGAACGAGATCAAGCCGTATCTCCAGCTCGAGAAGTTGCGCGAAGGCATCTTCTGGGTCGCCGGCGAGCTCTTCAACTTCAACTTCACGCCGGCCAGCAACGTTCCAGTGGCCCATCCGGACATTCGCGTTTGGGAAGTCACCGACAAGACTTCAAAGAAACACATCGGTCTCTGGTACTTCGACCCCTACGCGCGCGCCGGAAAACGCTCGGGCGCCTGGATGAATGCCTATCGCACCCAGGAACGAGTCAACGGCGAGATCACTACGATCGTTTCCAACAACTCCAACTTCGTAAAAGGTAAACCCGGCGAGCCCGTGCTGATCTCGTGGGACGACGCCACCACGATGTTCCATGAGTTTGGTCATGCGTTGCACGGCCTGAACTCAAACGTCACCTATCCGTCACTATCCGGAACCGCGGTTGCGCGTGACTACGTCGAGTTTCCGTCACAGCTTTTGGAACACTGGCTTACGACGCCGGAAGTGCTCCAGCGCTTCGCGCTTCACTACCAGACCGGCAAACCGATACCGCAGGATTTAGTAGACAAGATCAAGCGTACGGCGACGTTCAACCAGGGATTTGCGACGGTGGAATACTTGTCCGCGGCCCTGATCGATATGAAGTTGCACCTCGCGGGCGACCGCAAGATTGACGCGGACGCGTTCGAGCGTGAGACGCTGGCCCAACTCGGCATGCCGAAAGAGATCGTGATGCGTCATCGCACGCCGCAGTTCCTGCACGTGTTTTCGAGTGACGGGTATTCGGCGGGTTACTACAGCTACCTGTGGTCTGACGTGCTCACGGCCGACGCGTTCGGAGCATTCGTGGAAGGCAAGGGACCATACGATCGCGCGGTCGCGGAGCGCCTGCGCAAGTACGTCTTCTCAGTCGGCAACACCACCGATCCCGCCGAAGGCTATCGTTCCTTCCGCGGGCGCGATCCCAAGATCGACGCCTTGATGAAGAAGCGCGGCTTCACTCCGAAGAGCTAAAAACCAGCCACGGATTCACACGGATCTACACGGATAAATCTCTATCCGTGTTTATCCGTGTAATCCGTGGCTGAAACCTTAATCGCGGCGGCCGCCAAAGAGACGCAAGATGAAGAAGAAGAGGTTGATGAAGTCGAGATAGAGTGAAAGCGCTCCGACTACGGCATACGATCCCACCCGTCCGTCAGGCAGCGACACTGCCATTTCTTTCAGGCGCTGCGCATCCCACGCTGTCAGCCCCGTAAACACGATCACGCCCACCACTGAGATCACGAAGTAGAGCGCACTGTTCAGCCAGAAGATATTTATGACCGAGGCGATTATCAGCCCGATCAGTCCCATAAACATAAACTGGCCAACCCCGGCGAGACTACGCTTAGTGAGCGTGCCGAAAACCGCCATCGCGCCGAACATCGTCCCCGCAATCATGAACGCCGAGACAATCGATGCGCCCGTGTACACCAGGAATATGACCGACGAAGTCACACCTACCATCGCGGAGTAAAGCAAGAAGAGCCCGGCGGCAGTGGCCGGCGCGATGTGCTCCACGCGTGCGGACAGGAAGAACACGAGCCCCAACTGTCCCAAAACCAGTATCCAGAACAAGATCCGATTAAGAATAAAGGTCTCAATCAGGGCCGGCGACGATGCGACGACCAGTGCCGTCCCCGCCGTAATCAGCAACCCCAGAAACATCCACCCATAAACTTTGCTCAAAAACGCCGTAACCCGAACGTCACGAACGTCAGCCGGCACATACGAAGTTTGGTTCCAACTCATTTTTATCTCCTCGTTGGGTCCACCCCAACATTAATTGCGACCAATTATATCAAATGCACAACCTCGGGCGCCTCCTTGGAGTGCGGTGCCTTGGCACCGCTTTGGCCTGCTGAGTGGCT
>DASVGE010000103.1:0-9198 GCA_036379695.1 Pyrinomonadaceae bacterium
TCGGCACCGCTTTGGCCAAAGCGGTGCCGAGGCACCGCACTCCAAGGAGGCGCCCAACCCGAACGTGCAAGTTCATTGCCACAAAGAACATCAGAGATTACGCAGATATCTGTGTAATCTGTGGATGGTTTTGTTACATCAAGCGTTGGATTAGAGCGTTCCTGAACTTCTGCTGTGGATCGTGTTGCTGCACGACCTGCAAAAAGTCGGTGAAGTGCTGGCCATGCACGTTCTGCAAGTCAGCCTTGGTGAGGTCGCGACAGTATTTGCCCAAATGCGGTCGCGCCCCGACTTGTTTGATGAGCGCCTCGGCTGCCGCATAGTAATCTTCAAAACCGCGCGAGTCGTTGAGAACGAGATCGATCCAGGTTGACTTATCGTCCCTGCCGGCGCTGATAAAACTACGAGTGTGCCCCGCCGGTGTAAAGCGAACTTCAAACAACGCGTAAGGCAGACGCTTTTGCTGGTACATCGTTTCGTACAAGCCAACAAACTCCTCGCAGCGCTGAATCGTATCTGCATAGGGCACGGTAAACTCCAGTTCCTGGTGCAGGTGATAGATCGATCGATTGAACGCTCTATTACTTTCCAGGACCAGGTTGGTTCCTCGTTTTATGCCGTAGGCCATGGACGCCAGGTTCGGCAGCCATCCCACATAAGCGATTAGATTTCCGAACCACGCCGCCAGCAGCGCGTCAAACGAGATCGCGACGAACTCCTGAAACGATCCGAAAAACGATTTCGACTTCGTCGTCTTATTCCAGGTGCTGATCTGACACTTGTCGCTAAACGGAAAAAGATAGAGGCTGAAGTGATCGTTGCTCGCCAGTAAGTTATCGAGATTGGCCTTTACAAAATTCAGATCGGCAATCTCAAACTTCTGTTCGACGTTGAAACGGGGCACGGCCTGCACCGTCACTTCAGAGATAACGCCGGCCGCACCGACGCCTCCGACTACGGCCTTGAACAGATCGTCAGCAGGACCAACCGTGTGTGGAATCCCCTGTCCGTCGATGACTTTGAGCTGGTGGACCAAACCACTGACGAATCCCCAGTTGCGCCCGGTGCCATGAACGTCAGTCGAGAGGATGCCGCCGATACTCTGCGCATCATGTGACGGCAGCGCTTCAAAGGCCCAATCGCGATCGAGCAACAAGTCCACAACGTCGCGTACGCGCGTTCCGGCTCTCACCGTGAGGCGCATGTTCGCGTTGTCTTCAGCAACCACACCCGTGTATTCATCCAACGACACGAGCGTGGTTGTTGCGACGACGCCCTCGTTGAAAGAATGACCCGAACCAAAGAAACGAACGTCCGCGGCGTTCTGGATCACGGCGATCAGTTCCGCCTCGGTCCTCGGCTCGACGAAGTTCTGTGGCCGGTAGCGAAAACGCCGGAGCCAGTTTCTAAAAACCCCTCCACGCACCCGTCCCTCAAGCCACGTAAACCGTCCAAACGTGAGCGCGTTCAGAATGATATTTATGGTAGTTGCGAAAGCTCCGTAGAAATAGCCTCGGGATTCCATCAGGTGAGTTCCTGTCTACTTACATCGGAGTTGAAGTCGTTCCTCATTATCAATGACTTAAAGTACCCAATTCATTTCACGTATTTTCCGTGGAGGTTCGCGCTCCCTCGCAGGCCAGCACAACCCCCTTTACGGAGTGCTCTGGATCTTCTCGCCGGTCCGGCCGCTGGTTCAAGTCGCTATCAATGATGAGGCCGTGGCATACGTCGCTGGTGAAGAGTGGCCGGCTGACTTCGCGAACATCCCGCCGCAGTGGTGGTTTTCCGTGGCGCTAATAAGTCAATCCATCCACAGATTACACAGAAAAACATCTGCGTAATCTGTGGATAGCCTTTTCAATTATTTCTCTCCAGCACCGACAGAATATTACCTGCCGGATCTTTAAACCACGCGACCGTTGGGCCGTGTGGGCCGCGGGCGATGCCGCGCTGGTCGGTCTTGATGTCGGGAAAATTGTAGTGTTCGAGGTGGCAAACATGCACCTTCACGGGGGATTTTTACGCGTTACGTACATACGGAACCTGAAGGAGGTGTTCCATATGCTTAATACGTACTCATATCAGGCGGCGCTGGCGGCGTCGGAGAGCATCCACTGGCGCGTCGAAGATATTATCGGCGGCGAGAAACGGCTCGACTTCACCAGGCCGTTCATGCCCGAGTCGCTGGCCCAAACGGAGCCGCTGTCTTTTTTGATAAAGGAAGAGAAACGAATCCTGAATCAGATCAGAGGCAACGCTTACCTCTGCATCTTCGGACTCGTCGAAGAATTCATACTGCCATTCGTACTGGACCATGCGCGCCCGCAATTGCAGGGCGACGATTATCGCATCCGCGCGTTGCTACAGTTTGCCGGTGAAGAAGCCAAACACATTCAACTTTTCAAGCGCTTCAAGCAGGAGTTCGAGGATGGCTTTGGCAGTGATTGCCAGGTGATTGGACCACCGGAAGCAATTGCCGCGGCGATACTGGCCCACGATCCGCTCGGCATTGCGATTACCACGTTGCACATCGAGTGGATGGTGCAGCGTCATTACCTCGACAGCATCAAAGACGATCAGCAACTCGATCCGCAGTTCAAGAGTCTGCTCAAACATCACTGGATCGAGGAAGTGCAACACGCGAAGCTCGACACGTTAATGGTCGGAGCGCTGGCGGCGAACCGCAGCGAGGAAGAGATCATGCATGGCGTAGAAGAGTATCTCGCGATCGGCGGTTTTCTCGATCAGGGTTTGCAGCAGCAAGTGGAATTCGATCTCAACAGCTTCGAGCAGGCCAGTGGTCATACGCTGAGTGAAGCGCAGCGAGAAGAATTCCAGCGAGTGCAATTAAGAGCGAATCGTTGGACGTATCTCGGCACGGGCATGACGCACGAGAGGGTGCTCGAAACCCTCGAGTGGCTCACGCCGAAAGCACGTCAGAGAGTAGAGAGCGTCTCCCCGGCGTTCTGCTAAATTAGCGACGGATGACACGGATAAGAAATGCTGATCCGTGTCATCCGTGTTAATCCGTGGCTAATTCTTCTTAGCTCGCCTTGTTCGCGCGAACGTTCAAGGTTAGTACAACGTCGTCGCGGATCAGGTTGTTAGCGGCGCCGGCGTAGTTGATGCCGAAGTCTTTGCGGTTGATGGAAAAGTTAGCATCTACCGAGGCGACCGTCGGAGTTACCGCAATTGTTGCCGGAAACGTGATCGACTTGGTCACGCCGTGCATCGTCAGGTTACCAGTGACCGTGTGAGACGCGCCCTTCTCTCCACCCGGCTTAATCGCCGTCGAGACAAACGTAGCTTCCGGAAACTTCGCGACGTCGAAGAAGTCAGGGCTCTTCAGATGTTCCGTCAGTTTCGGATCATCGGTGGTGATTGAACCAGTTTTGATGGTGATATTGACGCGGCTCTGTTCGACGTTTCCGGTGTAATCGATGTGCCCCGAGAAATCCTGGAAAGAGCCGTTGTGGCTACCTGTAACTTTAGATCCCACAAAGTTGATCTTCGAATTCTGCGGCGTGATCGTATACCGGGTTGCCTGCCCCGCGGGCGCTGCCGGTGATGCCGTTTGCGCCGCTTCACCCGTAACTGCCCGGCTCTTGTCGGCGGCAGGATCCGAGCACGCACTTAAAAAGATCAGCCCCGAGAGAATTGTTACAACGATACTTATACGCACTTGCACCTTCCTCCTCTTATCAAAAATAAGTTATTGAGAATTGTTACAACCCCGTGAAAGCATTCGCGAGACCCTTGCGCCCGCCGGCCAACAGGAAGCGCATATTCAAACCCGTAGGTTTTTCAAAAGTATTTCAGGCCGCGGATTTACGCGGATTAAAACGCGGATTTGTTATCGGTAAGTTACAATTCGCCTATGGTATGTGACGTTGCGGTGATCGGTGCGGGTGTTTTTGGCGCCTGGACGGCGTATAAGCTCAGGCTTGCGGGTATGTCTGTCCTGTTGGTGGATGCCTATGGGCCGGGGAACAGCCGCGCGAGCTCCGGGGGCGAAACGAGGATTATTCGCCTGGGCTATGGACCAGACGAGATCTACTCGCGGTCGGCGCAGCGCTCGATGGTCCTTTGGCAGCAACTGTTTGAGAAAACCGGTAACCTGTTTCAGAAAACGGGTGTGCTGTGGCTGGGCCGCGATAACGATCCCTATTGCGAAGCTACGCTGACGACCCTACAGCGAATAGGCGCAAACTACGAACAACTGGACCGCGAACAGCTCGAGCAGCGATTTCCCCAACTGGCACTTGGGCCAATCACCTGGGGAATTTTCGAGCCTGACTCGGGCGTCCTGTTGGCGCGGCGTGCCGTGCAAGCGGTCGCGGCCCAGGTGGATTGCCTCCAGGATGCCATCGCCTCGCCGCAGACTAAGAATGGCAAACTAAACTCAATCCGCACCATTGGCGGAAAAGAGATCGCGGCTGAGAGCTTCGTGTTTGCCTGTGGACCATGGCTGCCGCAACTGTTTCCGGACCTGCTGGGTGAGTTGATCCACGTTACGCGCCAGGAGGTGTTTTTCTTTGGCGTGCCGCCGGGTGACGATAGTTATAACGCGGGCGTCATGCCTGCCTGGATCGATTTCAACGATCTGGTCTACGGCATCCCGAACGTGGATGGTCGTGGCTTCAAGATCGCGATCGATGCACATGGACCGCAATTCGATCCGGACAGCGGTGAGCGGGTTGTGACATCATCAGGATTGAGCGCCGTGCGTGAGTACCTGGCCCAACGAGTGCCGCGGCTGGCAAACGCGCCGGTTACCGAGACGCGTGTTTGTCAGTATGAGAATACATCGAACGGCGATTTCCTGATCGACCGGCACCCGGGGTTCGAAAATGTTTGGCTGGTCGGTGGTGGGTCAGGACACGGATTCAAACACGGGCCAACTGTTGGCGAGTATGCGGCGGAAATGATAACGGGGAGAGGCGAACCGCAGCCACGCTTCAGCCTCGCGAGCAAGCAGCGTTTCCACGAGCGAACGGTTTATTAGGCGCCTCCTTGGAGTGCGGTGCCTTGGCACCGCTTTGGTCTTGGCTTGTAACACTGGGCCAAAGCGGTGCCAAGGCACCGCACTCCAAGGAGGCGCCCAAAATTTAGGGTCCCGGGGTGACCGAGGAGTTGTAATCCTCGAGTAACTTCTGCGCGCGGATACTCGGACTGATCAGCGCCAGTTTCTGTGACCAATCGTAGCCACTGAACACGCCCACCACCTCGGCCTCGGAGTTATACACCGGACTCCCCGAGAACCCATCGCGGCTATCGATCTTGACCGACCAGTACTCCTGGTTGCCGAGCATGTAGTTTCCGTAGAAGCTGCCATGGCTGACGACCTTGTCGCCATGCGGCCGCGCAATCAGAAACAACTTGTCGTCTTTGTTCGGCGCCGTTTGGAACTTCGGCGCCTTGGCGTTCTTGGAGCCGCGGCACATCTCGAGTAGCGCCAGATCCGCTTCCTTGTCGACCTTAATCACTCTCGCTCGACAGCCGTCAACGAAGACTTTCACGGTAAGCTCGTCAGTCGCCTTAAAACCCAGCATTACTTTCTTGGTGGTGCTGAGATTGCCGGAGATTACGTGATAGGCAGTCATGACCAGTCCATTGCCTACCAGGAAACCGGTCGCATACCCATTGGGGCCAACGTCAAATAAGACGGAAATCGCCTGTTCCAAAGGGTTCTGCTCTTTCTTCGAAAACTCCAACTCCAGCGACAATGTATAGCGCTCCTGTTGCTTGAGCATCTTGCTCGAATTCTTTTTGCTGTCGGCCACGCACAAAGGCGCCAGCAGAAGGAGGGCCGCCATACAGGTAAGACTGCAAAGCTTACTCTTCATTGTTAACCTCCGTTCAGGTTCTTAGTCTAGCGACTTCGTCACATGAGGGTGTGAACAAAGGAAAATCTATTCGGTTTTGGAACTAGAAAGATGTACCGGGAACAAAGACCGGAGCATTTTAGGGCGCGTCTTTCAGATACGCAATGTTTTTAAAGCGCGGAGACGAAAGCTCCACCACAAAGACACGAAGCCACAAGAGTTTCAGAGCACGACCCGACGCTAAAAGATTAGCCACAAAAAGGCACAAAATGCGCAAAGAATTCATTTTGTGCTTTATGTGCTTTTTTGTGGCTAATCTTTTAGTGTCGGGTCGTGTCTTCTATACAGAAGCATGACGCTGCCTGGATTCGTTGATACGCGTGTAGTCGGGATGGAGATAGACGAGCCGGCCGCCGACGATTGTCGCTACGGCCCCGCCGTGCATTTGCCGCCCGTGAAAGGGCGTGTTGCGGCTTTTCGATTTGGAGCGATTCACGTCGAAAACCCATTCGAGGTTGGGATCCAGAAGCGTTACGTCGGCGTGCGCGTTCGGCTTCAAAGAACCTCGATCGGTAAGACCGAAGATCCGCGCGGGATTCGTGGAGCACATCTGCACGACACGCTCCAGATCGATCAATCCGGTGTGTACGAGATCGAACGCTAACCCCACCGCGGTTTCCAAACCGGTGATCCCAAACGGCGCCTGGTCAAACTCGAGCGCCTTTTCATCCGAGTGATGAGGTGCGTGATCGGTGGCAATTGCGTCGATCGTGCCGTCTTTCATTGCCTCATGAACGGCTTCCAGGTGTTCCCTGCTCCGCAACGGCGGGCTCATTTTCGTGTTTGTGTCGTACTCGGCCACCGCTTCGTCAGTGAGTGTCCAATGGTGTGGCGCCACTTCACAGGTGACGTTCAGTCCTTCACTCTTCGCGCGACGCACCGCTTCCAGCGCGCCCTTAGTGGAAACGTGCGCGATGTGAACTTTCGCTTTCGTCAGTTTTGCCAGCACGCAATCACGAACAACGTCAACGTCTTCCGCGGCGGCAGGCATTCCACGCAGACCCAGAATCAAGGACCAGCGCCCTTCGTGCATCACGCCGCCCGCGCTCAACGTCTGATCCTGACAATGATCGACCACCGTCAGATCAAACCCACGCGCATACTCCATCGCCCGGCGCATCATCGCGGACGTCGGCACCGGTCGCCCGTCGTCTGAAACCGCGACGATCCCGGCGTTCTTCATCTCACCCATTTCCGCAAGTTCTTTGCCGCTGCTTCCTTTGGTGACTGCGCCGATGGGAAAGACGTTGGCGAGTTTGGCTGCCTGGCCTTGTTCGATGATGAACCGCGTGACGGCGGGATTGTCGTTTACGGGATCAGTATTCGGCATCGCACAGATGCTGGTCCACCCGCCTGTGACCGCCGCCGACGCGCCTGTAGCAATGGTTTCCTTGTACTCCTGGCCGGGTTCGCGCAAATGTGTGTGCAGATCGATGAAGCCGGGCGCGACTATCAAACCGGTAGCATCGATCACGTGCGCATCTTCCGGAACGGACTCGCCACGTTCGACCAAACCCACGACCCGACCGTCTTCAATCAAAAGACTGCGACCACCAGTGTTAACCTGCTGCGCCGGATCGATGATGTAACCATTTGCAATCAGCAGCTTCATTTGCGTTCTCGTTTTTGTCTCCTGTTTGTTTGTGGTTTTTCTTCTGCCGATTCGGCTGGACCGCCCGCAAGCAGGTAAAGCACCGCCATGCGCACGGCTACTCCGTTTGTGACCTGATCGAGAATCAGCGACCGGCTACCGTCGGCAATCTCTGACGAGATTTCGACGCCGCGGTTCATCGGTCCCGGATGCATGACGATGGCGTCCGGCGCGGCGCGCTCGAGATGTCGCGGTTGCAGGCCGTAGTGAACTGCGTACTCGCGCATCGACGGAAAGAACGCCGCGTCCTGTCGTTCGCGCTGAATTCTCAGAATCATCACGACGTCGGCGCCGTCGATCGCATCTTCGAACCGTTTCTCGATACGCAGTCCGTTGTCGACCACTTCGGCGAAGTCGTCCGGAACGAGTGTGCCTGGACCACCAACGCTGACGTTCGCGCCGAGTTTCGTCAGTAAATAAATATTCGAACGAGCGACGCGCGAGTGCAGGATGTCACCGATGATGGCGATTTTCAATCCTTCAATTCGTCCCTTGTACTCGCGAATCGTCAAGGCATCGAGCAGGGCCTGCGTCGGATGCTCATGGGCGCCATCGCCGGCGTTGATGATCGGCGCGTTGGTCATGCGCGCGAGGTGGAAAGGCGCGCCCGCCATCGAGTGACGAATGACGATGCAGTCGGGCGCCATTGCTTCGAGGTTTCGTGCGGTGTCGACGAGGGTCTCGCCTTTCGTGACGCTGGACGTGGAAACACTGACGTTTATGGCGTCGGCGGAGAGACGTTTAGCAGCGATCTCGAATGAAGTTCTGGTGCGTGTCGAGGGTTCGAAAAAGAGATTGATAACGGTGCGGCCTTGCAGGGTCGGGACTTTCTTGATCCGGCGTTTGGAAACCTCGCGGAAGTTTTCGGCGGTGTCGAGTAAATGATTGATTTCTCCGGTCTGGAGTTCGCGAATACCCAGCAAGTGGCGACGGTTAAAAGTTGTCTGCATGAAATTGATCAGATACAAAAAAAGCGGCCCGTTGGCCGCTTTGTTTACGCCGTCTCTGACGGGCGCTCGACAATTACCACTCCTTCTTCCTCGTCAAACTCCTGAAGCATCACCTTGATAATCTCGCTCTTCTTGGTTGGCACCAGTTTACCGATGTAATCAGCCTGAATCGGTAACTCGCGATGCTCTTTGCCGCGATCGATGAGTACTGCCAACTGCACGCGACGCGGGCGGCCGAAGTCGATTAGTTGATCCAGTGCGGCGCGGATCGTGCGACCGGTGTAGAGCACGTCGTCGATCAAAACGATGTTGCGGTTTTCGATGTCGCCGGGAAGATCTGTGCGATTGACGACGGGCTTCGCACCGACAGTTGAAAGGTCATCGCGATAAAGCGTGATATCGAGCACGCCGACTGGCGGACGATAACCTTCGAGGTCCGCAATCTTCTGCGCCATGCGTTCGGCGAGCGGGACGCCGCGACGCCTGATTCCTACGAGGAACAGGTCGCCGGCGCCATGGTTTTCTTCGACAACCTCGGAAGAAAGGCGGGCCAGTGCGCGATTGATGTGCGGGCCATCCATGATGCGAGCCTTCTCAACGAAATCCATTTGCGCGGATACTAGCAAGAAGCGAAGTTTCCCGCAAAGGGCAAAACAGGTTATCCTTGTAAGCCTTGTATCGCTCGCTGGTACGCCCAATCCTCTTTAGT
>DASVGE010000104.1:0-4436 GCA_036379695.1 Pyrinomonadaceae bacterium
GCCTTTGGCCTATAAACTTGAGGGCAGAGCCCGAACCGGGGGCATAGCCCATTCGCAAACTAGAGTTAAACGGCGAGGCAGAGCCTCGCCTCACATCCGGCGGCGAAGCCGTAAAGAACGTGCTTGCATGACTTTTCGTGCAAGGCCCCTCAAAGCCTCATTGCTTTACCTTCTTTGCGGAACGTTCGTTCTGTTCAAGCGTTTACGACTCCATGCCTACGACTCGACTGATAACAGTAGTGCTCGCAGTTTGTATTGCAGTGATTTCATGTCGTCAAGTCGGAGCTCAAACAAAACGAACCGACTCTCCACTCTGTACTCACGACAACGCGCTCGAGACGATCAAACAGCAGGTCGCTTTTACCAGGACATTCAACAATTCCATCCAGCGCATCGCGGTTCTCATTCGCGCTGCCGCTCTGTTGTGGCCTTACCAGCAGGATAAAGCTCGCGCAGCCTTTATTGAGGCGTTTGATTTAGCGACTGCGGTGGAGAAAGAGACAGAACAGAAAACTCAGCGATCGATCATTGGTCGGCTGCAAACTCCCGATCAGCGTTACGTCGTCATTCGTGCGGTTGCCAAGCGCGATCCCGCCTGGGCCAGGGCGTTAACCCGGCAAATGCTGAAACGAGACACCGATGATCGCACCAGAGACTCATTCAACGACCTCTTAACCGCGCAACGTCTGCTTCAAACTGCAACTGGAATGATCACGACGGATCGCAACGCCGCTCTCGATCTCGCCAGGGCCAGTTTGAATTATCCGGCCGGCTTCATGCTCACTCGCTTTCTATACCGGCTTGCCGAAGTCAATCAACAGGAAGCCGATCGATTCTACGCTCAGGCACTCATGGCTTACGGCGACAGACCGATGCGCGAGTTTCTTTACTTGCAGGCGTATCCGTTTGCCTGGCGCGAGACGCTCAACACTCCGATCTTCTCGTATCATGAAGACATTCCATCCAATTTCATAATCAACCGATCGCTGCAACGGCGGTTCATCGAGGTGCTGCTGCGCCGCTCGCAACAAGCACTCGAGGCACCCGCAGATCAAAGTGATCGCTATCAGGATTCGAACGCACGTTGGCTGCCTGGGCCAGTACATCTCCTGCACGGCATGATCAAACTCGAACCCCAGGTAAGAGAGTCACTACCCGATTTATTTCCGTCGCTGATGCAGGCGCGCGAGAAATTGTTTGTATCACTTTCAACCGAGACACAAAAGCTGTTTCAACCCGCCGACCTGGAGGCTTCCACTCCGCCCGATCAAACCTTCAACGAACGAATAGAGTCAGCGAAAAACGAGCTTGACGTAGACGAGCACGACCAACTCATTGCCAACGCAGTATTGGGATCGGGAAAAGAAAAGCTGTCGGACGTAATTGAGGCGGTCGACGAGATCATCGATCCCCGACTCCGCACACATTTATTCGAGTGGGTCTACTTTTACCGCGCGACGTCCGCTATCAAAGGCAAGCAATTGGATGAAGCCGAAAGACTCACTGCCAAAATCGAAGGACTGGAGCAGCGTGCCTTTCTTCACACCGAGATCGCAAAAGGCTTGATGAACAGTAGCGATGCTCGCGCGCGCGCGGTTCTCGATGAGGCGATTACGGAAGCAAAGAAAGCCGGCGCGAACATCTTCGCGGCTCGTACATTACTGACAGCCTCAACCTCTACGCGAAGATCGATCTCAATCAATCCATCTCGATCCTGGCTGACGCTATCGCTTGCATCAACCGCATCGACGTTCCGGACTTTAGTGGCGAGCCATCTCTTGAAGAGAAACCCGAGAGAAGGGGCAAGGGCGGCCGTTACCAGGGCGAATACCTGATCTGGTTTTACATGCCCGGACACGATCCGGAGAGTGCGTTTCGTGAAATGGCAAAGCTCGATTTCGACAATGCCTTTTCCCTGAGCAGCACGTTGACTGACAAATTCCAGCGCGCCATGTCGACGCTTGCGGTCGTAGAGACGTGCTTAGGCCACAGATTACGCAGATAAACACAGATCTGAATCTGCGTAATCCGCGTAATCTGCGGTTAAGAGTTTCGCCGATCGAAACTACGGACGATTCGAGTTTCCGTTACTGTTGCTATTGCTATTGCTATTGCTATTGCTATTGCTATTGCCGTTACTGTTACGGTTTCCGCTGCCGCCGCTGCGCTCATTTCCAGGCAGCGCTCTCGCCATGGTGAGATGTTCCTGGAGAGTCGGGAGTGCTTTGCCGGCAAGCGCCTTCACGTCCGGATCGGTGCCTTTGTTGCTTTGCTTCTCAAACTCCGAAACAGCTTTTTCGTGATCCTTCAACATCCTCTTCGAGAAGGCACGATCAAAGTCCGCTCCTGACATACCGGAGAGCTTTGTCACGTCGTTTCGATGCTTATCGTCAATGCTCGCCGGCAACGTGATCCCCTTGCTCGAAGCCAGCGACATGATTTCTTCGTTCGCTTTCGTATGATGGTCGACCATCATCTGCCCGAATTGCTTCACCGCATCACTCGTGCCCTGTTGTGCTGCGATGCGACCAAGTTCGATTTCCACCATGCCGGACATTGCCGCGTCCATCAGAAAGTCTCGGTCGCGCGAACTCATCCCGGCAGCCATGCCAGCCTGTTCACCGGTCGCGCTGGTGTTTCCGGCGTTGCGATTGGCGGATCGGTTAGCGTTGCGATTCTGTGAGGTGTTTGCGTTACTGGTGTTGCTGTTCTGGTTTTGGTTCTGTTGCTCCTGGGTGTGAATTCCGGCCTTCACGCCAATAACCAAGAGTCCGCACCCAAGTAGCGCGGTGAGAAACCAAACGTGTGCAGCTTTGATTAACTGCTGATTGTTCATACATACCCTCCTTGTTTGAAGGCGGAATCATCCGCCGCTATCGAATTCCAACTTGTTAGCCCACGCCACCGCCACCGCGGACCCGCAGGCCCATCAGTCTCGCGGGGAATGTTCCGAAGTCTTCAACTTCCCACGTGTTGCCATCGCGCAAACGAACATGCGCGGCTGGTATCAACATGCCTTCGTTGTCTCCACGACCCACGTACATTTCCGCGTAACCGAATGGATAGTTCGTCGAACGCGCTCCACGGCGCAGTTCACCAAAGCGTATATCTCGTTGATATAGAACTGTGATCTTCGTGCGGCCATTTCCCAGGTTATCAACCATTATCACGTTCGCTGGTAAGCCCACGCCCGTACCGATCTGAATGCGTCCGGCATCGAGGCGCGAGAGTTCTCGCAGGAGTTCGTCTTGCCGGCCGGCTTGCAGCGCTGCGTTGAGTCGACGAACTTCGTCTGGCGTCGTAATGCGGTTGATCCTCAACGTGAATGGCAGGGAACTGCCGGGCCTGCGACCGGCGATGAAGTAAACAGTTCCGGTAATGGTGCGACCTATAAACCCTTCACTCTGTGCAACTGCATTCGCAGGCGAAAAGTAGGTTGCGATGCCCAACAGCAACACCATTACGATCAGCATCGCGGGCATTTTTCTTCTCATCGAATCTCCTCTGGTTCAGAAAAATTGCGTTCAGACAGACGTCTAATGACGTTCTGTGAACGCGCGAGAGAAATGTACACCTGTTACAAGGGGGAAAGTTAAGTAGCGTACAAGCGAATGGTTAGCAAATCAGTGCGCTTGCGTACTTAAAAAAGAATTCATGAACCTTGTGACCATTCCGACTAACAATTAACTTCTGAACAAGTAGACAACCAGCCCGAGCAAGAACAGCGTGAATACTATACCCAACGCGCCGAAGACGATTTCAATTAATGCCGTACCCCGTCCTGCTGCCTTCCAGCGCGCGTGCGTACGCCGGCGAAACGAGGACGAGAAAAGATAGCGCCAACCAGCAACCGCGTTAGCGATCCAATCGAAGAATTCGAGGGCTTCAGCAGGCATCGGGCTTATTCTCCAATAATCTTGACCAGCACACGCTTTCTGCGTCCGCCGTCAAACTCACCGTAAAATATTTGTTCCCATGGTCCGAAGTCCAACTGGCCGCGTGTGATCGCGACGACAACCTCGCGACCCATTACCTGTCTCTTGATATGCGCATCGGCGTTGTCTTCGCCGGTCTTGTTGTGGTGATAGCGGCTAACGGGTTCGTGTGGCGCGAGTTGTTCGAGCCAGGTTTCGTAATCGTGATGCAGCCCGCTTTCGTCGTCGTTGATGAAGACGGAGGCGGTGATGTGCATGGCATTTACCAACACCAAACCCTCTGCGACGCCACTCTCCCGCAGGCACTCCTCAACCTGTGGCGTGATGTTGATAAACGCGCGCCGGCCCGGCACGTTGAACCACAGTTCTTTTCGATAGCTCTTCATACCGTTCAAATGGCTTTGCCTCAAAAGTCAGGTATGGTACTTGGAATCGGGTCAGTACCGTAACGCGGTAGCGTCGGGTTGTTCTCGAGAGAAACGATAATTCTTAGGATATTGA
>DASVGE010000105.1:0-11951 GCA_036379695.1 Pyrinomonadaceae bacterium
CGATGAATCGTTCATTGCGCAGACGCCGACCGACGAGCCAGTTAATGACTGCGCCCGCCAGCGGAGCGAAGATGATGTAACGCAGCATGTCAGTTTTCGGTTTTCAGTTTTCAGAATTCCTAAATCGGCTGAAAACTGAAAACTGAAAACTCATAGCTTCAAACTGCTCGAATCATCAACATCCAACGACTCACGGGTGCGAAAGATGGCGATGATGATTCCCAAACCGACGGCAGCTTCCGCGGCGGCCACGGTCATGACGATAAAGACGAACAACTGACCCGAAACATCGCGGAAGAAACTCGAGAACGCGACGAACGTCAGGTTCACAGCATTCAGCATCAGCTCGATGCACATGAACATCGAGATGACGTTACGCTTTAGCATCACCCCGACCACGCCGATGAACCGCTCATCGCGCACACGCCTGCCCACGAACCAATTGATCGCCGCCCCGGCAAGCGGAGCAAAGATGATCAGGCTGAGCAGGTTGTTTTCCATCCGTGAATAAATCCGTGTTTTCTGTGGCTAAAGCTTTAGGATGCTCGCATCATCGACGTCCAGTGATTCACGATTCCGAAAGATGGCGATGATGATTCCCAGGCCAACCGCAGCTTCAGCCGCAGCGACGGTCATGACGATGAACACAAAGAGCTGTCCGACCACGTCCTGAAAGAAACTGGCAAACGCAACGAACGTCAGATTCACAGCATTCAGCATCAGCTCGATGCACATGAACATCGCGATGACGTTTCGCTTGATGATCACGCCCGTCACGCCGATCGTGAACAACACGGCGGAGAGCGCCAGGTACCATGAAAGTTGTGGTTCCATCATTCTCCATCCACAGATTACACAGATTTATTCTGCGAAATCTGCGGAGTCATTCCTCTCGTAATAACCGCGCTACTTCAGTTGTCGAATCTGCTTCCACTGGACGTAAGTCGTCCGGAGAAGCCTTCGGATCAACCAACGATCTCGGAAGTGTTGCTGCACCGGGAATCACACGGGCATCCGCCGACAACAGCCCGCCACGCCGCGCGAGGGTCATCGCGCCGACAATCGCCATCAGCAGCAGTATCGAAGTTATCTCAAACGGCAAAAGGTAACGCGTAAACAGTTGCGTCCCGATCGAATGCGTAAGCCCCACGCCCGATGCCGGAGTCACTCTAAACTCCTGCACCGTTACCAGGATGAAAGCAACTTCAGCGATCAAAACCGCCGCGAGTGCAACCGCCGTGGGCACCAGAAACTTAAGCCGCCCGCGCCCTCGTTCCTCCTCTTCGACGTTGAGCAACATGATCACAAACACGACCAGCACCATGATCGCGCCTGCGTAAACAATCACCTGCACCGCCGCGATGAAAGGCGCCGCCAGCATCACGTACAAACAGGCAAGGGAAACGAAGACGCCGATCAGCGAGATCGCACTGTAAAGCGGATTGCGTTGCGCGACCACGGCCAGGGCACAGCCAATCGCGAGTCCGCCAAACAGAATGAAGAGAAGCGTCAGCATCAGAAAAAGTTCGGAAACAGAAATATCACCGTGGCTGTAAGAAAGATGTTGAGCAGCGCCAAAGGCAGCAGAATCTTCCAGCCAAAGTTCATCAACTGATCGAAACGAAAGCGCGGCAACGTTCCACGCAACCAGATATAAAAGAAAAGAATGAGCACGACTTTCACCAGGAAGCCGATCGCGCTCACCAGTCCAAACAGAAATGTGCCACTCCCAAAAATGGCTTCGGCGAACGGCACGTTCCAGCCGCCCAGGTACATCGTGGTCGCGAGCATCGCGACGGTAAACATGTTGATGTATTCAGCCAGGAAGAAGAGCGCAAACTTCATCGCGCTGTATTCCGTGTGAAAGCCGGCCACCAACTCGGTTTCAGCTTCGGGCAGGTCGAAGGGGACGCGATTCGTTTCCGCAATCGCCGAGATCATGTAGATGACGAATCCGAGCGGCTGAAAAAGGATCAGCCAGCGCAACCCGTACCAACCCGATTGCTGATTTACAACCTGCGCGAGATCCAGAGTGCCTGCGAGCAGGACGGCGCCAATCAAACTTAGCCCCAGCGACAGTTCATACGAGATCATCTGAGCCGACGAGCGCAGGCCGCCCATCAGGCTGTACTTGTTGTTCGACGACCAGCCCGCGAGCATGATCCCGTAGACGCCGATTGACGTGATCCCCAGTACGTAAAGTAAGCCGATGTCGAAGCGTGCGATTGTCAGCGGTATCGTGATCGAAGTGAATGGGATTCTCGTGTCGGGTCCGAATGGATAGACGATCATCGTCATCAACGCGGCCATTGTGGCGATCACGGGCGCGAGAAAGTATATGAAGCGCGTTGATTTGTCGGGAACGATGTCTTCTTTAAGGATGAACTTCAGCAGGTCTGCGAAGGGTTGCAGGATGCCGCCGTAACCGACCCGGTTCGGGCCGAGGCGACCTTGAATGAAACCGAGGATGCGACGCTCCGCTAAAACGGTATAGGCGACGACGAGAAGTACGACGACAAACGCCACCGAGATGGCGACGAGCTTGAGTGCAATGTCGATCGCAGTATCCATTCAAATTTTTTAGCCACAGATTACACGGATTTTCACCGGATTTTTATGGCTTTATCCGTGTAGCTCCGTGTCCATCCGTGGCTGTTATTTGGTAAAGCGGCGAAACGGCTGTTGTCTCGGGGCGCGGATTGCCGTTGGCCAGCAAATGAAATTGCGCCACTTTGTCCGTCAGCATTCCGAGGCGGAAGAGTTCTGTTCCGACGTCCGGAGTTACGGTGGTCTTCTCGCCCGTATCCGGCAGTGATTCAACTCGACTGCGAACCGCTTCCATCTCCGCTGAAAGATCTGTCTGACCTGCGATCTGATACTTCGCCTGCACCGGGTTCGTTTCGTCCTTCAACAGCGGGTAACGCATTCCGGAATACGCCTGCACGCGATCGCCGATCTCTCGAAAGACTGCGCTTGCCGACATCTCGTATCCGTAATCCATGCCTAGCTCTCTTGCCAGTTGCGCAACGATCATCCAGTCAGGTTTCGACTGGTGCAGCGGCGGAATTGACTGCCGCACACGTTGGACCAACCCGTCGTTGTTTGTAAACGTGCCGTCCTGTTCCGCGTAGGAAGCGGCGGGCAGAACAACGTCGGCAGCGGCGGTAGTCTCATTCTCGAAGAGTTCCTGGACCACGAGAAAATCGAGTTTCGCGAGCGCGTCTTCACGTCCCTTGAGCTGTTCCGGCAGGAAACCTCCGGCCATGTAGAGCGCGCGAAGCTCGCTGCCCGCGGCGTCGAGGATCTGACCCGGCGAGGTGGGCGCGTCCATCATTCCCATGTCGTGCGCGCCGATGCTGTTATTGAAGAACGGCAACGGGTGGAATAAAAAGCGCCGGCCTTCGCCCGCAAGCGACTGTGGCAGTTGCGCGATGATTGCTTGTGCGGCACTGCTGACCTGATGACTGAACATCACCACGACATCACCGCTCGTATTCGCTATCGCCTGTCGCACAGCGTCGATCTCACTTGCATCCATACCGGCCTTCTGCGCTGCAAGCGCATCGTTTGATGGACCTGCCAGCGCGAGAGCGATCGCGTCTTCCGTTCCTGGTCTAATGTGCAGGAAGACTTTCGCCTGTTCGCGCAATCGAATCGGAACTGAATTGACGAGCACGAGCGTAGCGCCGCCATTTCTCACCGCCTGGCGAATCTGCTTGCCCGTCAACGGCTGCAACTCTCCCGGGTCGCCGCCGATCAGAACGATCGTCTTTGCGTAACGAATGTCGCGATGCGTGGCTAAGGGTGCGCCAAGGTTTTGGAAGAAACTCCTGAGACTGAAGAGATCCGTCGTCGTGTAGTTGTCCGTGCCGACTAGCTCGGTCGCGAATTTCTTCAACACGTAGAGCGCTTCGTTTGTCAGCCGTGGACTGCCGACGACGCCAATCGAGTTGCGCCCGTGATTGTTTGCGATCATGTCGAGTCGTTCCGCGACGTGACGAATAGCTTCGTCCCACGTTGCGGGGATCAGCTTGCCGCCCTTCTTGTAACGGATCATCGGCGTGCGAATGCGCGCCTCGTGGTTGATGAACGGATGTGCGAATCGTCCTTTAACACAGAGAAACTCGCCGTTTATACCGTTGACGTAACGATCGCGCGCCACCGAGCGCAGCACTTCACCGCCACGCGAGCCCAGCGACATCTGGCAACCATCCGAACAGAAGTTGCAGGTCGTGATGTTTTGCGCGAGCTCCCAGGGGCGCGTCTGGTGCCGGTAAGTAGCGTCGAGCAGCGTTCCGGTCGGACAGACCTCAATACAGTTTCCGCACTGCGAACAGTCGAGCCAGCCGAGATACGTTCCGATCACGGTGTGTGCGCCACGGCCACCCGCTTCGATCGCCTCTTCGCCCATCCACTCGTCGCAGACGCGCGTGCAGCGTTTGCAGAGAATGCAGCGCTGCGGATCGTTCGCCACCATCGGCGAGAGATAGCGTTCGGCGTAGTAGTTCTTGCGTTCAGTGAAGCGTTCTTCGAGTCCGCCCCAGTCGAAAGTCATCTCCTGTAGCTCACACTCACCGCCGCGATCGCACACCGGACAATCGAGCGGATGATTGGCGAGCAGAAACTCGGTCATGCCGCGCTGGGCCTTTTCGATCTCCTCGCTTTGCGTGGTGACGATCATGCCGTCGGTACAGGTGATCGTGCAGGACGTTTGCAGCTTCGGCATCTTCTCGATGCGCACAAGACACATGCGACACGACGCCTGCAGCGCGAGATCGGAGTAGTAACAGAACGACGGAATATCGAACCCGTTATCGCGACACACGTCGATCAGACGCGCGCCTTTCGGAACCTGAAAATCTTTTCCGTTAATAGTGACTTTTACTAGATCCGTGGACATCTATCTTTATGAATCCGTGTTTAGCCGTGGCTTAAAATCTTCGGGGAATCTCTTTATTGCCGACTGTATGGGCCAGGCTGCGGCATCACCCAACGGGCAAAACGACTTGCCCTCGATGTTGTCGCAGAGGTCGAGCATCAGTTGCGCGTCTTCCGGACGCCCGCCGCCGCTCTCGATGCGTTTGAAAACCTTCACCAGCCAGTCAGTGCCTTCGCGACACGGCGTACACCATCCGCACGACTCGTGTTTATAAAACTCAGTCAAATTCTTCGTCGATTCAAAGATATCGACCGTCTCATCCATCACGATGAAACCACCGGAGCCGACACTCGATCCTGCTGCCACCAGCCCCTCGTAATCCATGCGCACATCTTTGCCGATGACCTGATCGGCGCGCATGATGTAGACCGACGAGCCACCGGGAATCACGGCTTTCAGTTTCTTGCCGTCGAGCATCCCGCCGCAGTCTTCCATAATGAACTTTTCCATGTCGTCGTAGCCCATCGGCAGTTCGTAAACGCCGGGCAGGTTGACGTGACCGGAGACGGACCAGAGCTTTGTGCCGCCGCTTTTCTCGGTGCCGAGTTTTTGATAAGCCTCGCCGCCCATCTTGATGATGTCAGGCACGGCGGTGAGTGTCTCGACGTTGTTGACCACGGTCGGCGCAGCGTACAGGCCCGAAACGGCAGGGAAGGGAGGCTTCATGCGTGGATGGCCGCGCAGTCCTTCGAGTGAACTCAGCAAGGCTGTCTCTTCACCGCAGATGTAAGCGCCGGCGCCGGTGTGTGTGTAGACCTCGCAGGAGAAGTCAGTGCCGAGGATCTTGTTGCCAACCAGCCCCGCGGCGCGCGCTTCTTCAATCGCGACGTCCATGATGTCGATCAGGTATTTGTACTCGCCGCGCGTGTAGATGTAAGTCGTCTTCGAGCCGAGGGCGTAGGCGGCGATCAACATGCCTTCGATCAGCATGTGCGGATCGCGTTCCATCAGGTATCGATCTTTGAACGTGCCCGGCTCGGATTCGTCGGCGTTGCAGACGACGTACTTGGGCTTCGGCGAATCCTTCGGAACGAAGCTCCACTTCATGCCGGTCGGAAAACCCGCGCCGCCACGCCCGCGCAGCGCCGACTTCTTCACCTCGTTGATCACGTCGTCCGGCGACATGCCGTTGAGAACTTTCTGAATGGCTTCGTAACCACCGTTGCGACGATACACGTCGAGCGAGCGCGAGTTTTCGAGATGAACTCGTCGTAGCTGAAGTGGTTCACATCCGATTGCTTCGATACGCATATGATTTACGGCAGTGCGTCCAGTACCTGGTCTACTTTCTCCGGCGTTAGATCCTCGTGATAGTCGAAATTGATCTGAAGCATCGGGGCGGTGCCGCACGAGCCGAGACATTCGACTTCGCTCAACGTGAAACGGCCGTCAGCGGTTGTTTCGCCGGGCTTGATGCCGAGTTTTTGTATGCAGTGCTCAGTGATCTTCCCCGCGCCACGGATCTTACAAGACAACGTGCGACAGATCTGGATGTGGTACTTGCCGATCGGCTCGGTGTGGATCATCGAGTAGAACGTTGCCACTTCCCAGATATCGGTGACACGCAGCTTCAGCCGGTTGGCGAGGTAGAGCACGCCCGGAGGATCGAGATAACCACGCTCGCGCTGCACGATAAACATCAACGGCAGAATCGCCGAACGCATCACCGGATACTTCGCGAGATGACGATCGATCTCCGCCTCCACCTCCGGTGAAAACGTCGCCGGCTCCACGCCGAGGTCAACCGGCTGCGACAAAGGCTGTATGTTTACGATCTGTGTACTCATCAGCTTTTATCCGCAGATTACGCAGATTTTTTAAATGTAAATCTGCGTAATCTGTGGATGGTTTTATCTATCAATCTCACCAAGCACGACGTCAAGCGAACCGATGATCGCCACGATATCCGCCACCATCTCGCCTTCAGCCATCATCGGCAGCGCGGAGAGGTTCACGAAGCTCGGACCACGGAAATGCACGCGGCTTGGTTTCGGTCCCCCGTCAGACTTCATGTAAACACCCAATTCACCCTTCGAAGCCTCGATCGGGTGATAAACCTCGCCTGCCGGCACGTCAAAACCCTCGGCCACGATCAGGAAGTGATGAATCAACGCATCCATGTGACTCTTCATCGCTTCGCGATCCGGCAACACCACCTTCGGTGCGTCCGCTTTCACCGGCCCGGGCTGTAGACGCGAGAGCGCCTGCGCCGCGATTTTGTGCGACTCCCTCATCTCGCGCATGCGCACCATGTAGCGCGCCCAAACGTCTCCGTCAGGTTCGGTCGGCACTTCAAAATCGTAACTCTCGTAACTGCTGTACGGGTTAGCGCGACGGATGTCGACATTCACGCCGCTGCCACGCAAACACGGTCCGGAAAGTCCCCAGTCAATCGCATCCTCCGCCGAGATCTGCCCGACACCCTGCGTGCGTCGCTGAAAGATCCGGTTGCCGGTAAGCAGTTTGTGAAACTCGTCGTGCGCGGCAGGGAACGCGTTGAGAAACTGTTTGCAGCGATTCTCGAAGCCAGCCGGCAGGTCCATCATTAAACCACCGATGCGAAAATAAGACGGCGTCAATCGTCCACCTGAAGCAGCTTCGATCAGGTTCAGAATCTTTTCGCGCTCACGGAAGCAATAAAAGAAGACCGTCATCGCTCCGATATCGAGCGCGTGCGTTCCGAGCCAGACGAGATGGGAGGCGATGCGCTGTAGCTCACACATCAGCACGCGAATCGTTTGCGCGCGCACGGGAATCTCGAGACCGAGCAGTTTCTCGGCAGCCATCACGTAAGCGAGGTTGTTGCCGAGCGGATTGAGATAATCCATCCGGTCGGTGATCACGATCCCCTGCTGGTACTTCTTGTACTCAAACAGCTTCTCCATCCCCGTGTGGAGATAACCGATATCAGGCGTCGTC
Source organism: Pyrinomonadaceae bacterium (assembly GCA_036379695.1). GTDB lineage: Bacteria > Acidobacteriota > Blastocatellia > Pyrinomonadales > Pyrinomonadaceae > PSRF01. The sequence goes on from DASVGE010000105.1 coordinate 7,859, forward strand.
TTCACCACCATCTCGCCGTCCAGCACCAGTTCGAGACGCAGCACGCCGTGCGTCGAAGGGTGTTGCGGACCCATCGAGATCGTCATCTGCGTATCGAGCGGCCGATCGACGATTTCAAACTGTGGCGGTATGGTTGCTGAGCTCATAACTTAATTAGCCACGGATTTACACGGAAAATTGCGGATCATTTCAAACTGTACGGTTCATAACCGCGCAACGGAAAATCTTTCCTTAACGCGTGCCCCTGCCAATCATCGGGGAGCAGGATGCGGCGCAGATCCGGGTGACCGTCGAAGATCACGCCAAACATGTCGAACGTCTCGCGCTCGTGCCAGTTAGCCGTTCGCCAAACGCCTGTGACACTCGGCACGTGAGTGTCTTCCTCATTCAGCAACACCTTCAAACGAACCCGATGAAATTTAGTCGTTGAGAAAAGGTGGTAATTGACTTCGAAACGCGGCTCTTCTTCCACGCCGCGATCCGCTCCGCAAATGTCCGAAAGAAAATTGAACGGTCCCTCAGGCCACGTCTTCAGAAACGAGCAGGCCGCGACGATGTGCTCGCGCGGCACGATGATCGTCGTCTCGCCGAAGGCATAGATCACCTCGGCAATCCACTCCGGATGCTCACGCTGTAACGCCGTCACTAACGGATGTGACGGCGTGCTTTCGGAACCGGGAGTTTGTTCTGGCGACTGCTCGACGTTTTCGGGGCCTGATGTCATCCGCGATTGTTGCTCGACTCTCTCTTAAGAAGAACGGCGCCGTTCGTGTCTCGAAGCGATCGTATACGGCCGCGACTCCGGCAGCGTGTTCTGCCGGGCTGTAGATCCGTCGGTCACGGGTAAAGTACCCGGCACCACGGCTTCTCGTGCTTCCTCTTCAGGTATGTCTCTGCGATCGCGAACGCTTTCCTTCGACACTTTGTCCTGCAGCATCATCACGGCATGTATCAGCATCTCGGGCCGTGGCGGACAACCCGGTATGTACACGTCAACCGGAACGATCTTGTCGACGCCTTGGACGATTGCGTAGTTATCAAAAACACCGCCCGACGTCGCACAGGCGCCCATCGAAATAACCCACTTCGGTTCCGGCATCTGGTCGTAAATTCTTCGCAACACCGGCGCCATCTTGCGCGACACGCGACCGGAGACGATCATCACGTCAGCCTGTCGCGGACTCGCGCGAAACACCTCCGCGCCAAAACGCGCCAGATCGTTTCGCGACGTGGTCGCGTTCATCATTTCGATCGCGCAGCAAGCGAGTCCAAAAGTTGCCGGCCACAGCGACGACTTGCGCGCCCAGTTAATGAGCGAGTCGAGCCGCGTGATCAAAACCTCCGGCAAAGCTTCTGCAATTACATTTTCGAGACCCATTTAAACTTCCTTACGCTGCGGTCCGCCGCCTTCTTTCCTCGAGGTCGGCCAAAGCCCTTGCTTCAGCCTCTGCCTCACGTCGCGCTTTCTCTCCCCAGTCAAATGCGCCCTTCTTGACGACGTAGATGTAACCAATAAAGAGCAGACCGATAAAGACCATCATCTCGAGATACACAAATGTGCGCAGCGCCGCGCTTTGTGCCGCCAGCCCTTTAAAGACCGCCGCCCAGGGCACGAGAAAGATCACTTCAATATCAAACAGGATGAAGATCATCGCGATCAGGTAGAACTTCACCGAGAAACGTTCTCGCGCTGATCCCACCGGATCTTTGCCACATTCGTATGGCATCAACTTGGTTTTTGTTCGCTTTCGTTGCCCGACGAGTTGAGAGAGGAGAACGTTGCCCACGGCAAAGCCGCCCGCGACGACAAACATCAGCAGAATGGGCACGTAATCGTAAAGTCGAAACTCCATCTAAGGCACACTCTCACCAACCGCAGCAATCATGAGCGGTCACTACTAATCGATCCACGAGATTGAGAATCATTGTACAAGCGTGATGCTAGTCGAACTGATCAAGGGTGTCAAGCAATGCATCCGGCAGGAATCACCGGGGAAAAATGCTGATTGACCGTGAAAAAATGCTTGTGTTAACGTTCAGGAAAACCCGTGTCCGAGCGGGTTGAAGCGGCCTCATACTACTGAGAGTGTAACGCCCTTGAAACTGTGATTACCGGATTCAACACCGACATCGAACATGATGGAGTTATCTATCATGTGCAGACCGAGGACAAAGGGCTCGACTCACCTATCATTCTTTCACTCGTCTACGCCGGCGGCACTATCCTGGCCAGCAAGCGTTCTCCGTACGAGGATCTGATCGCCGAAGGGTTCAGTGACGAAGCCCTGGCCGAGCGCCTGAAGCGGCAGCATCGCTTGATTTGCGCTGCCATCCATTCCGGCCGAATCGACGACCTGAAGAAGATGAGTGGTCGCCGGAAGGCGAAGACTGAGCAAGAGGTGGCCAAAGCGGCTGGAACGGAAGAAACGGGACCGACCGAGACCGCGGCGGCGACTGTTGAAGAGCCTTTTGAGATTGAATATTGGCCGATGACGCAGGAGTGGGCGCCTCCGCCTCCGCGCGCAGACGAAGAACTCGCCGCGATCATGGAGCCGGGCATGGAGCCGCGTTACGAGCCCGTCGAGGTTACAGCGGCGCCGCCAGAGGAGTCCGTTGTTGAAGAAGAAGTGCAACCTGAGGAGGAGGTGAGCGAGCCGGTTCTCGAAGACGGCTTGTTCATCACTTTGCTCGACGACGACGAGTTTTACTCAGGTCAGCGATATACGTTGCGGGTTCTGATTACTAACTGCACGGCTGGCGATGAAAAGCCGCTGGCGAATGTTTCCGTGTCAGTGAAGGTGCTTGGCACCACGTTCAGGCCGCTGATCTACACTTTGAAGACGGAGAGTGATGGCGTGGCGAGCATCTCGACCGAGATTCCGCAGTTCACGTCGGGCCGCGCCGCAGTGCTGGTGCGGGCGGTCACAAAAGATGAGGCCGCCGAACTGCGCCGCATCATCCATCCCGCCGAATAGAGCCACAAAAAGGCACAAAAGACACAAATGAAGTGGATTAGCTTTTTTGTGCTTTTTGTGCTTTTTTGTGGCTGATGAAAGTCTTTGTAAATGGCGAGTCCAGGGATTTATCTGGGGCGCCTTCCTTAGCGGAATTAATCACACAGCTCGATCTGCCTGCGGCGCGTATCGCGGTTGAACTCAATCGTGAGGTCGTGCGTCGTGCGGATTGGAGCAGTACTATGCTAAAGGAAGATGACCGGATCGAGATTGTTCACTTCGTCGGCGGAGGAGTAGATGTCAACAGCAATTCCAGCGAGTGTGTCGAATGAGAAACTGATCATCGCGGGGCGCGCGTTTTCTTCGCGCCTGATTATCGGCACGGGGAAGTATCGCAGTTACGAGCAGATGCGCAGCGCTCACGAGGCGTCGGGGGCGGAAATGGTGACCGTGGCTGTGCGGCGTGTGCCGCTCGATCGGAGCAGCGAGTCGTTTCTCGATTACTTAAGTCCTTCTCTTCAGATTCTTCCCAACACCGCCGGTTGCTACAACGCTGAAGACGCGATTCGAACTGCTCGACTCGCGCGCGAAGCGTTGCAAACAGATCTCGTCAAGCTCGAAGTGATTGGCGATCAAACCACACTGTTTCCGGATAATGAGCAGACACTCGAAGCGGCGCGCGTCCTTGTTAAAGAAGGCTTTGTGGTGCTGCCTTACTTTAACGACGATCTGATCATGGCGAAGAAGCTGCTCGACGCCGGTTGCGCTGCGATCATGCCGCTCGCTGCGCCGATCGGATCCGGTCTGGGCGTTCAGAACCCCGCGAACCTGCGCATCATGCGCGAACAGTTGCCGGACGCGACGCTCATCGTCGATGCGGGTGTCGGCACAGCCAGCGACGCCGCGATCGCGATGGAGCTCGGCGCCGACGGCGTGTTGATGAACACAGCCATCGCGGAAGCTGAAGATCCGTCGAAGATGGCGACTGCGATGAAGCTCGCGATTGAAGCCGGACGATTAGCCTACCTCGCCGGCCGCATGCCGAAGCGCTTGTACGCGAGCGCCTCAAGCCCGCTGCAAGGCGTTATTAAGTAGCCCCTCAGTGGGATTGTGTGCCTTCTTGGAGTGCGGTGGCGTGG
>DASVGE010000106.1:0-7575 GCA_036379695.1 Pyrinomonadaceae bacterium
CTTGGCACCGCTTTGGCCAATGCCTCGAGAGTAAAGACCAAAGCGGTGCCAAGGCACCGCACTCCAAGGAGGCGCTCATTAGTTGCCTCTAGAGGTCAGCGAGTGTCTTAAGAACGAGATCGACGTCAGAGAGGTCGGGCAGGAATTTGTCTGGCTTGTGTTTCAGAACCTCATCATTCGAATAGAAGCGGCCGGTGCCGACGGCGACGGCGCGGGCCCCGAAGTGGTGCGCGCAGTCGATGTCGTTAGGTGTGTCGCCGATGACGATGAACTGCTCCGGCGCGAGATCCTTTTGCAGATGTTTGCGGATGCGTTCGGCCGCTCGCGCGGGTAAGTCGCGACGATTGTGCGACTCATCACCGAACGCGCCCGGCAGTGTAAAGAATTGATCGAGCTCAACCAGCTCCATCTTCAGTTGGGCCATCGGCTTGATGTTTCCTGTCACGAGCGCCGATTGATATCGAGGATGCACGGCGAGAGCTTCCAGCGTTTCGCGTACGCCGGGCAGCAGCTCGAAAAACTTCACGCCGTTGCCAGTCACTCTTCTGGCTTCCTCCGTCAAACGCGAAACGAGCACATCAGCACGCGCCAGAATTTCCTCCTGACTGATACCCGCATCACTCAACGCCTCAAAGACGATCTGCAGGTCGGTCATGCCAGACACCTGCATGTCGGCGAGCCTGCCGGCGGTGCCAAAGATCTCCTCGAGCACGGGAATCGTGTAGTCCTTGTAAGCTCCCGTTCTCACCGAGCGAATCAGCGTGCCGTCAATGTCCCACAATAAAATGCGCATTACTCGATCACCGCCAGCACGTCGCCGGCGTTCACCGTGTCGCCCGCTTTCACATTGATCGAAACAACGATGCCCTCCCGTGGCGATTTCATTTCGTTTTGCATCTTCATCGCTTCCACCACGATCACGCCCGCACCCTTCTCAACCGACTCGCCGGCCGCGGCGTGTACGCGCACAACCTTGCCGGGCATCGGCGCGCGAACTTCAGCCACGCCGTGATGATGCCGGTCCGAATTCTGCCCGCTGCGCAACCGCTTCGGATCGACGATCGTCACTTCATGTTTGTGCCCGTGAATCGTTACATCGAAAGTTTCTTTCGACGCTGGTCGGTCGCTAACCCGGCATTCGTGCACGTTGTGATGGAAGAAAAACAGGTAACAGTCGGGCTCGACTTCACGCACCTCGAGCGCGTAGACGCGATTTCCAACCTGCGCAAAAATCCGTCCTTCCTCGAGCTTGATTACCAGCTCTTCTTCGCGGTCGCCGATGAGCGTTTTTAGTTTCATCTCAAGCCTGCGTGTCGCCCTGCTATTTTCCAACCGTTCTTCGGCGTGCCTGTTTGCATCGAGCTCCGCTGTTGCCGCAGCGCGTAACTCAACCCGGCCGCAATGGCCGCCAGATCGCTTTCAACCTGATTCGAACTGTCTTGTGCTGCCGCTCGACGTTCGTTGAAACGCGTGATGAAACCAGTATCGAGGTGTCCGGAAACAAACTCTTCGTCTCTAACGACCTCACGAAAGAACGGCAACGTCGTCGTGATTCCTGCAACTTCGTACTCATCGAGCGCGCGCCGTAAACGCTCGATCGCTTGCTCGCGTGTGCGACCCCAAACTGCAAGCTTCGCAATCATCGGATCGTAGTGAATGGAAACTTCGGACAGACGCGTGACGCCGCTGTCGATCCTGATTCCCGGTCCGGCAGGCTCCTGGAGATGCCGGATCGTACCGGGGCTCGGAAAGAAGTTGTTTGCCGGATCCTCCGCGTAGATGCGGCACTCGATCGCGTGGCCCTGCCAGTCGACATCTTCCTGCGTGAACGACAAAGGCTCGCCCGTCGCGACGCGGAACTGTTCGCGCACGAGGTCGCGGTTTGTCACCAGTTCAGTTACCGGGTGCTCAACCTGTAAGCGTGTGTTCATCTCGAGAAAATAGAACTCGTGTGTGGCGCCGGCGAGTAGAAACTCCACCGTGCCCGCTCCGGTGTAGTTCACCGCGCGCCCGATCTTCACGGCAGCTTCACCCATGCGCCGTCGTAGATCGGGATCATTGATGGGCGAGGGACATTCTTCGATCACTTTTTGGTGCCGGCGCTGAATCGAACACTCGCGCTCGCCGAGATGGACCACGTTGCCCTGCATGTCGCCGAAGATCTGAATCTCAATGTGTCGTGGACGCTCGACTGCCTTTTCGAGATAGAGCGAGGAGTCGCCGAAAGCCGCGGCTGCTTCAGCCTGGGCAGTTTCGAATGACGAGCGGAGATCGTTGCTGTCGGTGACGAGTCGCATGCCTTTACCGCCGCCACCTGCCGCCGCTTTCAACATCACTGGATAACCAAACTTCTCCGCTGTTGCGCTTGCTTCTTCAAATGAGTGCAACGGCTCGACAGTTCCGGGAACAATCGGAACGCCCGCCTCAACCGCAGCGCGACGCGCGCTCGTTTTCGATCCCATGATCTCCATTGCTTCGGGTGTCGGACCAATGAAGGTCAAACCGGCGGCAGTCACCGCGCGCGCAAACTCGGCGCTCTCGGCGAGAAAGCCGTAACCCGGATGAACGGCTTCGGCATTAACTTCCTTCGCCGCGGCAACGATGGCATCGATCTTCAAATAGCTTTGAGCGGACGCAGCCGGCCCAACCAAAACTGCTTCATCAGCCATGCGCACGTGCAGGCTCTCGACGTCTGGTTCGGAATAGATCGCGACTGTTCGTATGCCCAGCTCGCGGCAGGTACGGATGATGCGAATAGCGATCTCGCCTCGGTTGGCGATCAGGACTTTGCGGAACATATGTTGGAGGATATCACCTTCCTCACGCTCGATGTGCAACGGCGGGCGCCGCACCTACAGTAGCATCACAAATCTATTTTGTGTGTTTTGTGCCTTTTTGTGGCTAAACCACGATCGAATTCGCAGGTCTTCGCGGATCATACCGCACCACGATCTGTTTCCCCGGGGCGTAGTCGTTGGAACGTTGTTGCTGTTGCACACTGAGAGCCTGCGATGATTCGTACTGAACTCCGGCAAGCATGTAAGTGTAAGTTACTTCGGTGATGCGGCCGTCGTTATCCGAGACGGCGTCGATGATATTCCCATCGGTCATGCGTCCGGTCTTGGACAGACGTGCGATTCGTGAGGCTTCGTCTTCGGTTTTTTTGCGGAAGCGATCGAGAAACGACATTGAAGTCGCTAGGGGGCCAGGGCGCTTGCCGACACCGAGCGCCCGACTCCGCCTTTGGCAACGTCGGCGAGCCGCATGACCATCCCGTCGCGAACAACCCAATCGTCGTCAGTGCCAGTGATCTTGTCTTCACCCGGAAGTCGCAGGACGTAGTTAGTAAATGCGAGTCCTCCGGCCGGAGTGTCGTCAGTGGCAGATGATAACGAGGCGTCACGAATGACGGCGCCGCGGAGCCTGCGTGATTTTTCAGCGGTTACGGCGGCAACGTCAGCGCTGGGGCGGTAGGCGCTGGGATCGATAGTCGCAATGGCGGCGGCCAGGCTGCCGTCAGGATCAGGAAGACGTTCCAGCAGATCGTTGAGATCCGCCGGTAAGGTTTTGTACTTGATTTTATATTCGGAGAAGGCGCGGTCCATTACGTAACCAGTTCCACGGTGAACAGCGTCTTGAGCCAGATCGCGGTGTTCGAGGCGCGCCGGCACCGTCACTCCGATCAGGAGACCGATCAGCAAAACGACAGTTGCGGATGCGACGAGGCCATTGCGGGCATGTTTGACACCGCAGAATTTCTCCGGCTGGAGCAGGATGGACCGGTAAAGCTTTCGTCCGAGCCAGAAGGTGACAATCAGAAGCGGAATAGAGATCCACTTCAGGCGCCACGCGGCAGTTTCGCCCGCGGCTACCCAGTTCCAGAATCCGAACGAATCCGGAGTGCGTTGGAAGAAGGCGATGAGAGTTTGGACGACGAAGACCAGGACCACCAGCGAGCCGCCGACTGCGAGGACAAGTGCGCGGCCATAGGACGGAAGTGCGTATTCGGGGCGAGGAAGTGGTTCACCCACGGCGCGCGCCCCACACTGTTGACAACCATCGCTCAAGGCGCCGTGGAATTTAAAACCGCAGCACGGACAAATAGTCAATCGGGTTACCTCTGTGAAATCAAATATAAGACCGATAGGTCCAATAGGTCCTACAGGACCTCAACTCGGTTTAGTGACCAGCCTTGGCTCAGCTCGCCGCTCACCGGATTGTGCATACGATGCCTCGGCGTCAACGTTCGCGGTTTTTACTGCGTCAGCCTTGGTCAGCTCGCGCCACGTGTGATACATGCGGTGGGCGAAGGTCCAATAAGAACCGACGGCCAGTACCCAGAGTACGGCCGGCATCCGATTGGCAAAGTAATTAGGCGAAGCAGGATGAGTGCTAAGTGCGCCGATGATAAAGAGCACAACGCGTTCTGGGCGCCGCAGAAAGCCTACATCACACTTGGGAATCAGGCTCTCGGCCCGGGCGCTCGCGTAGCTTACCATAACCGAGCCCATTAGTCCGGCGCCCGCAAGAAAAACGTTAAGAGTTGAATGCCACTCCGTGTCCCGGGCATAAAAGACCATCAGGCCCACGAAAACCACCATGTCTGACAGCCGGTCCAGCGAGGAATCGAGAAACCCGCCAAACCGGGTTACACGCCCTGATAAACGGGCCACCTGGCCGTCGAGCATGTCAAAAAGATTGGCCACGATGAGGGCGATACCCGCGGAAAAGAACCGGCCCATCCCAAAAAGAAGACCGCAACCGACGTTCAAAGAGACACCGATAACGGTCAGAATATTAGGACTGATATGACCCTTGGCGAGCCAGCGGACGATAGCGTCAATGATTCGCTGAGCTGCCCTTCCGATACTTGCGCCGAACATCTGTTAGGTTGGTTTCTCCTCGTCGACCATATATTAGCCACAGATTACACGGATCTCTGCGTTAACTGTGGCTAAAAACTAATTGTTAGCTTCCAGTTCGTCATGTAGCGTACGCAACTGCCTGATTTCGAAATTGCGCGCGCCGGCTGGTGTCCGGACCACTACCTCGTCACCTTCCTGTTTACCCATCAAACTCCGTCCCACCGGCGACGTCGTCGAGATCAACCCCTGTGCGGGATCGCTCTCCTCCGGCGTTACGAGCCGGTAGGTCACTTCCTCATCTTTCTCCCCATCGTACAGCACCAGCGTTGACCCGTACGACGCCTTGTCGCGTGGCACTTTATTAGGGTCGATCGACGCGATTTCACTAATCCTCTGGCGCAGTTCGACGATGCGCGCCTTGACCACGTTCTGTCGATCGAGCGCGGCCCGGTATTCGGAGTTCTCGCGCAGGTCGCCAAACTCGAGCGCGCGTTTAATCTCTTTGGGTAAGTGAATGCGTAGTTCGGTCTCCAGTTCGTCTAGTTCGCCCTGGAGTTTTTCTTTGATTCCCTGCTGTGACACGGCTCCATCCTTATCTCTTAATTAATCGCTTTATGATAACTGGCCTCGTCAGGAGCACCAAAGGAAATACCTGTATCACGTGCCGTCCGGACCAACTGTCCGTTGGGAGGCACAGTCTTGATGCCCTTGATGGCCTCGGTAAGCGGCACGGTGACCACATCTCCGGCCTGTAAAGCGACCATCACGCCGCTTGTTCCACTCGCCAGGGCGCGTACGGCACACGAGCCATAGTTCGTCGCCAGCATCCGATCGAATGCATTCGGCCTGCCACCGCGCTGGAGATGTCCCAGGACCACGCAACGTGTTTCCTTGCCGGTGGTTTTTTCCAGATCCTGTTGGAGGTGTTGGCCAATGCCGCCGAGACGAGGTGCACGACTTCCATCACCCTTGTCCTGATAAACTAACTCGTGCCCGATCTCCTGCGCGCCTTCCGCCACCACGATAATGGTGAAATTCGATCCACTGGCGTCGCGCGCGCGAATCTTATCCGCCACGACCGGGCTCGAGAAGGGAATTTCCGGAATCAGGATAACGTCGGCGCCGCCGGCGATCCCCGAGTGGAGAGCGATCCAGCCGGCATGCCGGCCCATCACTTCCAGTATCATCACGCGATCGTGCGACTCGGCAGTCGTGTGCAAACGATCGAGAGCTTCGGTAGCGATGTCCAAAGCGGTGACAAAGCCGAACGTAAGCTCAGTACACGCGAGATCGTTGTCGATCGTCTTCGGCACACCGCAGACGGGTACGCCCCGTTTGTCAAATTCGGCAGCTATCGTCAGTGTTCCTTCGCCGCCCAGGACCACGAGCGCATCGATACCAACGATCTTCATGTTGGAGATCGCTTCCTGATAGACGCTTTCGACGTCGCGGTCGGTTCCTTCACACGCGCGTTGGGCGAAGGAGCCGCGATTACGTGTTCCGAGAATGGTTCCGCCGCGCGGTAGCAATCCGCGCACGTCGCTCGACGTAAGGAGGCGAGTGCGAGTGGCCCCGAGTAGTCCTTCGAAGCCATCTTCGATACCGATGACGCGCATGCCGTGTTCGCAAGTGGCAGTCTTCACTACGGCGCGAATAACGGCGTTGAGTCCGGGCGCATCACCCCCACCTGTCAGGATGCCGATGGTTCCAAACATAGGGCCAAGTCTATCATTGACGGAATGGATCTACACAGATTGACGCTGATCCTTTCTCAGCGTAGCATAACAACAAAATGGAAATTGATGATGAGGCAAAAGAGATAGTTCGCGAGATTGGCTCGGCCATTAACGAGTCAGTGGAGAACTCGACGAAGGTTGCGGAAGCCATTGAGCGCCTGCGCGAAGCCGGATATGAGATGGAATTAACACTCCGGCTCGAGATCGGATTGAGGCCTCACGCCGGAGACGATGAAACTACTTCGGAAGGCGCCACCCTCGATCTCACCGAAGAGGATCTTCAGGTGTTGCAGCGAATGAAGATCCGAATCGATCCAGAGGTATAAGCCACGGATAAACACGGATGACACAGATCTTGAATGCAGATCAGTGTCATCCGTGTTTATCCGTGGCTAATTTTGCTGGATCTGATTGCCTGTGTTATCTTGTCTGGCTTTTAATCCTGCCAGTTTGTTCGCCTTTATAGGTCGAAGAGGAGTTTACAGACAGTATGGCTACGCCTAATGGAAATGTGAGCGCCGACGGTCACCACGTCGGTAAAGTCGTACAGATTATCGGCCCCGTGCTCGACGTCGAGTTCCAGGGAGGCTATCTCCCACCAATCTACCAGGCGCTGCGCGTCGTCTCCGAAGGTTTCGACGTGCCGACTGTGATCGACGTTATCGCCGAAGTGCAGCAACATCTCGGCGAAGGCCGCGTGCGCACCGTTTCAATGACGCCTACTGACGGCATGGTGCGCGGCATGAAAGCTATCGACACGGGCGGTCCGATCACGATGCCTGTGGGCGAGGGAACACTCGGCCGCGTGCTCAACGTCATCGGCGAGCCGGTCGACACGCTCGGTCCCGTCAAACACGACAAACGTTATCCGATTCATCGTCACGCGCCGAGTTTCGAAGAGCAGTCGACTGAGCTGCAGATGTTTGAGACCGGCATCAAGGTCATCGACCTGATTCAGCCGTTCCTGCGCGGCG
>DASVGE010000107.1:0-31401 GCA_036379695.1 Pyrinomonadaceae bacterium
TGTCAGGTAGCGAACTTTGTCAGCCCACCTGACATTGCGCACGGACGTTTCGTCCCAAACTGCTTGACTGCTACGCGCCGCCAAGGATATTTCGGCCTCGCAAGAGCGAAAAAATGCATTCAATCTCCCCGCGTCTCCAACTGTTCGTCTGCTCAAAGGAGTACAGTCAACCATGCGACACTCAAGGTACATCGGACCCGTGGTACAGCTTGTCGGCGCGCTCGGTTTTGCTTTGTTCGGACAGATGATCGTTGCGCTCGGTTGACGACGCTTTGCCTCAAACGTCGGAGTCACTCTTGGATCGGGTCAGTACAGGGAGCGGTAGCGACCTGGTCGGTGATCAGCATGCGATATTTTCCTAAGAATTTTGACTCCTGTGGTTCGACCAGGTCGCTACTGCTCCCTGTACTGACCCGATCCAAGAATGATTTCTGACTTTTGAGGCAAAGCCGGTTGACGACGCTCAACCGCGTACGAACAGGAGTTAAAGATGACGGCACCCCCAGCGTTCCCTGATTTGCCGGCTTCAACCCATCAGCCGCATGAGCATTTTCCAGTACGACACAGGCAGGAGACGCGCGATCACCGCGATGGTTTTCGCGTCTGAGCCGATGAGTATGCGCGGCTGACGACGCTCGATGCCGCGCACAATGGTCTCTCCGGCAACCTCGGGAGGCAGGCGTAACAGCTTCCGGTACCTCGCGTGTCGCCTGGCGATCTCTTCTTCACTGACGCCCGCCGGAATGCGGGCTTTCTCTGCGATAGATGTGGCCACACCGCCCGGATGGACCACGCTCACGCGGATACCCGAGCCTTCGAGCTCGTGACGCAGTGCCTCAGAGAATCCACGCACCGCAAACTTGCTCGCCGCGTACGCTACTTGCTCCGGCGGCGCGATCAGACCATAAACGCTCGAGAGGTTCACCACGCATGCGTCTTCACTCGCTCGCAAGAGTGGCAGGAATGCGCGCGTCATGCGCACCACGCCCCAGAAGTTGATCTCGAAGAGCCACTCGAAGTCTTCGTCGGCGACTTGTTCGAACGTGCCGCCCACCGCAACGCCGGCGTTGTTGACGAGCACATCGACACCCGCGTGTTCTGCCGCAACGACATCCGGGAACGCAGCCACCGCGGCGCGGTCTGATACGTCGAGGCAGTGTCGAGACACGTTGATGCCAAACTCGCGCACGAGCTCCACCGTGCCTGCCAATCCGTTTTCATCAATATCAGCCAGTGCGAGATTGCAGCGGCGCTTCGCGAGCGACACGGCAGTCGCGCGCCCGATGCCTCCAGCGGCGCCGGTGATCACGGCCGTTCGCCCGGCGAGGCGCATGTGCTCAGCCACGACCTGCGGCCTCCACCCTGGCGTGTTGCGCAACCGGCGCTGCCTTGAACTCCATCGTGCCGTCTTCCACGCGACCGTATCGCATCATCGAAAGGTCCTTCACGTAGTTCTGGTGCAGGCGCCACGGCGTCTTCGATCCCTGCCGCGGCAGTGAGTCCAGCGCACGAAGGACGTATCCCGAGTTGAAATCGATCACGGGTTCTTCTTCGACGTCCGGATCGTTCAATCGTGGCGTACACATCGAATATCCGTTGTGGTCCATGTGGTTCAGGAGCCTGCACACGTACTCGGCGGTGAGATCACACTTCAGCGTCCACGAGGCATTTGTGTAGCCGACTGCGAAGGCGAGATTGGGTACGTCGCTGAACATCATGCCTTTGTAGACAAGTGTTTTCGGTAGTTCCACCGGTGTGCCATCGACCGCGAGTTGCATTCCGCTGAAGAGTCTCAGCACGAGCCCGGTGGCCGTCACGATGATGTCAGCGTCGAGGTGTTCGCCTGACTTGAGCAGGAGTCCGTCTTCTGTGAACGTCTCGATGTTATCAGTCACCACTGAGACCCGTCCGTCGCGCATCGCGCGAAAGAAATCCGAGTCCGGCACAAGGCAAAGACGCTGGTCCCACGGGTTGTACGGCGGAGTGAAATGCTTTGGGTCGTATTTCTCGCCGAGCTCCTTGCGCACGCCTCGCGCTATCATCCACTTGAAAAGATTTGGTCTCTTTCGCGCGAGGTTGTAGAAGAACGAACCCGCCAGCACGTTCTTCCAGCGTGCCAGCATGTACGCGGCGCGATCGGGCAGCAGCCGGCGCAGCCAGTTTGCGACGATGTCTTCCGCGGGTCGCGAGACGATGTAGGTGGGTGAGCGCTGGAGCATCGTGACGTGCGCCGCGCGTTCCGCCATTGCAGGCACGAGCGTGACGGCTGTTGCTCCACTGCCAATGACCACGATGCGCTTGCCTGTGTAATCGAGATCCTCGGGCCACTTCTGCGGGTGCACGATCGTTCCGCGAAACCGCGCGACACCAGGCCACTCCGGCGTGTAACCGCTCGCGTAGTCGTAGTAACCAGTGCAGAGATAGAGGAAGTTGCAGCTGAGTTGGACCACTTTTTGATCCGGTCCGGTTTCGGCTTCGACCGTCCAGCGTGCGTCGTCCGACGACCAGGCTGCGCGTCGCACGCGGTGGTTGTAACGGATTGTCTTGTCTACGTCGTACTCGGCTGCGGTGTCGCGGATGTAACTGAGGATCGCGGGACCGTCGGCCAGGGCCTTGTTGTCACGCCACGGGCGAAAGCGATAGCCGAGCGTGTACATGTCCGAGTCGGAGCGGACGCCTGGATAGCGAAACAGATCCCACGTTCCGCCCATGGCCTCGCGTCCCTCGAGTATGACGAAACTCTTCCGCGGGCACTCGAGCTTCAGATGGCAGGCCCCGCCTATCCCCGACAGCCCCGCCCCTACGACTATCACATCCACGTGCTCCACAGTCGGACGTTAACTAGCGGGGTGCGGCACTGTCAACTGCCACGATCTATTTGAATTCTTTGACTACAATGTGGCGCTTATCTCCCGCCCAGTAGCAGTAAGCGATGCGGCGTCCGGCTGGATCAACCGCAGCATCATACAACTCGGAGTGATCGTTTATGCGAAGTAATTGAATGCCGTCGAAAACGAAGAGCGGGTTGTCGCCTCGATCAGACATCCCGTGAGTACGGAGAAGAAAGATGACCTTCAACGATGACACGTGTTTGACTTCGATAAAGCCAAAGCCGCCCGAGTTAAACTCACCTGAGCGGCTGATCTTTCCCGCGCGGTAGAGAAACAAATACGTCTTCGTCCCGTCGGAAACAGCGAGAACGATTGCAGACTTGAAAGCTACGCCACCGTTGAATGCATTAATGGAACGATCCGGGAGATTTATCAAAGCTTTGACAGACTTGTTTTGAAAATCGAGAAACCAGATGTTGAAGTCATGACCGGCGTAGTTCTTCTGCAAAATGATTCCCTGGTCGGGGATGACAAGAGCCGTAGTGCGTAGCGCATTATCAAGCACCTCACGCGGAAAGGAAGGGAAGAGTGAACGCGCCTGTTCGTAAGCCTTCTGCTCAACACGAGACAGCGGTCGGGCTTCGAATTCGTCACCTCCTTCAAATTGTTCTGTAAGTAACCTCCGGCGCTGTGGATCGAAGATCAGTTTGGTTGAGTCTACATCTCCGTCACCGATACTGACCTCGAGGCGTTTGGCGCGTGTCCACTTCATTTCAGACACAAAGGCTTTATACGTGGCGTAGGTTGCGGCCTTTCTTGAATTCAACAAGATTGAGCGCTTGTTTGTGTCGAGGTTGTGTAGAAACACTTCGGTGTTCTCGAAGTCACCTTTCACCAGGACGTTTGAATAAGCCAGGACCTTTCCATCCGGTGAAAAGGTTGGGTGTACAAAGTCTCCGTTGTTGATAGTGGTGACGATCGCTCCTGAGAGCCTGGTTTCCTTAACCGGTGGACCAGTTGTGAATGGATTATCGGAAGGTGTTTCCTGCGCGCGAGTTGCGATTGTTAACAACAGAAGAGCCAGGGATATGGCTACTCTAAACATTTTGTGCTTCTTTGGCCGGTTACGCTTTTAGCTCAACTGTGGCAGGTTGGAGGTGTGACTTGCGACGGACTGGGTTGGGTGATGGAAGATAAAGCTATTCCAATAATGAATGCAATGAGCGCAACCGTGAGACGAATGATTAGTGTTTTCATAGGAGGTTTCAGAATAATCACCGTCGGCGCCTTACGGAATGAGGACTACCACAGATCGCGGTTGTGATTGCCTCAGATAAATCTTGATGGCTTCGCGCCCGGGCTTTATGCTTGTGCGTCTCGCAGTGCCACGAGGTTACAGTTGATGTCGTGGTTACAGTTGATGTCGTGCGCGCGTCGACTGATTTCCGCAATCATTATTTTGAGTTTGTCCGGGGCGCAGTTGCTCGCTCAGCCCCAGGATAATTGCGTCAAATGATCGGCATCATCCCGATGCCACTTGCGCGATCATTTCCTTCAGCTGCATTGTGCGCATGGAACTGTGATGCTGCTCATCCTCGGAACATTCGGGAAAGCATAGAGCGAGGACGGTGTGGCATTTTGAAGGGAGGACTAGAAATCTTTTCTGAACTGAGGCAAAATAAGGCACTCGCAGCAAAGAGTTGGAGTGGAATGTTCCGGTCAAACTACAACTTCTCCGACTTAAGCATCGACAGTGAGAGCGATCAGTCATTACCCACCAGTCAGTTTTGCGTTCTATCTGAGCGAGGATTTAGAGTTCGCTACAGAGATTAAAAGGAGATTGACCATGGTGAGTTTAAGCATCTCATACATTCATTCAGACCATACCCATCACAGCTGCCCTCAATGGAAAAGCCTGCAGCATCTGCACGCGAAGAGATCGACAAGAAGTTAAAAAGTTGTCCGTTGGCAGGTACAACGGCAGCGGCGAGTAAGCATTGTTGTCTCGCAGCGATCTGCGAGAATCCCTCACGACTGATGTTTTCCGCAGGCGATGAGCTTGCTAAGTTCAAGTTCAGGCGATGCGCAGGTAGCGCGGCACGAGTTTCCCATGTGTGTTGCTTCACGCAGGCCTTCTGAACGTGTTGAATGAATTCGGCGAGGTGCTAGAGCATGACCGAGCAAACGCAATCCCCTTTTTTACCTGATGGCTGGGTTGAAGTAACGCTGGGAGAAGTATTGCCAATCCAATATGGCAAGGGACTACCTGAAAACGCCAGGGACTCGAATGGTAAAGTCCCGGTCTATGGATCTAATGGCATCGTAGGTTGGCACTCAGAGGCGTTGACAGAAAGTGCCACATTAATAATTGGAAGAAAAGGTGGCGCTGGTCAGGTCCATTACTCCCCAGTTCCGTGTTGGGTTATTGACACTGCTTATTACGTAGAAGCCGCAACAAATGACTATATCAACCTTCGTTACTTCTCATATCTGCTTCAGACAATTGGTCTCGAACAGCTTGATAAGTCTACCGCGATTCCAAGTTTGAGTCGCGATGACTACAATAAATTAAAAGCACCGCTTGCTCCTCTCGCAGAACAACAACGCATAGTTGATGAAATTGAGAAACAGCTTTCACGACTAGATACTGGAACAGAGATTTTGCGACGCATCAATCGAAGTTTAGAACGCGTACGCGAAGTAACGCTGAGCACAGCGGTTGCCGGAAAGTTGGTACCAACCGAAGCAGAGTTAGCGCGCAACCACGGCAGAGACTACGAGTCGGCTGATGTGCTACTCAAGCGGATTCTTCATGATCGCCGCACGATGTGGGAAGAAAGCGAACTGGCGAAAATGCAAGAACAAGGCAGGATGCCAAGGAATGATGCATGGAAAGCCAAATACGACGAACCTGCCGGTCCAGACACACGCATGCTGACAAAACTACCGGAGGGTTGGACTTGGGCTTCTGTTGAGCAACTTGGGGCGTTAGGTGAGCAAACTGTTCTCACCGGGCCTTTTGGTACCGCTTTAGGCACCCGCGATTTTCAGGCCAGCGGTGTTCCGGTAATCACCATCGGTTGCTTGACCGAACGAGGTATAAATCTCGATAAAGCTCTGTATGTTTCACCAGAAAAGGCAGCAAGTTTGAAACGATATAGACTGGAACATGGCGATTTACTTTTTTCAAGAATGGCAACCGTCGGTCGTGCTGGTGTAGTCGACACGTCAATTGTCGGCGCTCTGATCAATTACCACATTATGAGATTGAGGCTGTCGAAAGATGTGTTACTCCCTGGCTTTTATTTAGCTTATGTTCGTGGTGCAAAGACTGTTTATGATTATGTAAGGAAGGTCAATCACGGCGCCACTCGCGATGGAATTAACACTGAGCAGTTACTTGCGATGCCAGTGTCCGTTCCGCCTTTTGCTGAACAACAGCGCATCGTGCAAGAGCTTGAACGACGTGTATCGGTCATCGAGGAGCTCAAGGACATTGTGATAACCACTCTACGTCGGGCCGCCAGCCTCCGAAAGAATATTCTGCAACAGGCTTTCCTCGGAAGGCTGGTGCCCCAGGATGACGGGGAAGAACCTGCTGTACAACTGCTTGAGAAAATAGGAGCCGAACGTCTTCAGTATGAATCAGAACGTAAGAGACGTTACAAAGAAAGGAATAAGAAACTGATGCCTAAGGCTAAGGAAACAGCCATTGAGCGACGGAATCTCGTTGAGTTCTTAAAAGAATTACCTGGCCGTATTAAACCGGAAGAATTGTTTACCAGGTCCGGATATAAACCGGACGAAGTGGAGGAGTTTTATGCCGACCTTAAAATTGCGGAGCTTGCTGGTGCATTCTCCGAAGAAAAGCAGGATGACGGAAGTGTTTACCTTAGGGCGCATCGATGAAGTTAGATAAGCTCTGGATAAAGAACTTTAAGAACCTCAAAGACTTTTCCGTCGACTTTGATGAAAACAGCTTTGTGACAGTTGTTGTTGGCTGGAATGGTACGGGCAAGTCTAACCTCTTCGAGGCGTTAGTCATAATCTTCCGCGACCTTGATCTAGGCACAACAACTAAATTCGCGTATCGCGTGGAGTACATTTGTCATGGAAACCGCATTACCATCGATAGCGATCCAGATCGACCAGCCCGAGACCGCATTCGACGTCAGATCGTCCCATTAGATTCCCATTCAGGCAAAGGAAATGAGAATGATAAAGACCAATATCTTCCTGCTTATGTCTTCGGGTATTACTCAGGGCCGAGCAATCGGCTGAAAGAATATTTTATAGATCACCAACGTCGATACTATGACGCTGTAATCAATGTTGAAGAAACCGATGCTGCTTCGTTAAGAAAATTAAAGTCGCTACGTCGGTTATTTTTTGCGGAGAATCATCACAGCAAATATGTTTTGTTGTCTTTCTTTATTAAAAAGGACGAGAAGATACTAGCTTTCTTGCGCGATTACCTTCGAATTGTAGGGTTAGAATCAGTTTTGTTTGTTATGAAAAAGCCTTCATGGGGAGATTCAGAACATCTGTGGGGCGCGCGCGGACTAGTGAGGAAGTTTTTAGAAAAACTATACGATATTGCTCTGGCGCCGATGCATTTGAAACAACGGATTCACATGGGGATAAAGAAGACTAAACAGCAAGAGTTTTACTATCTTTATGTAAAGGATATTGAGTCTTTAACGGATCTCGCCAGTGACTACGACTCTCCAAGCGATTTCTTTGCAAACCTTGAAAGCACAGACTTATCAGAGGTGATTCACGACGTTTACGTCAAAGTGAGGATTAAGAACCATGACGGAACATTGACCTTTAGAGAACTGAGTGAAGGTGAGCAACAACTATTGATGGTCCTCGGTCTACTACGCTTCACTAAGGAGAAAGAATCTCTGATTTTGTTAGATGAGCCAGACACACATCTGAATCCGCACTGGAATGTTGAATACTTATCAATCTTAAAGGGCATCGTCGATGATGAAAAGGTGATCTCGCCGCAACAGGAAACACGTCATATCATTATGTCTTCCCACGATCCACTTGTGATAGCAGCATTAGAACGGCAACAGGTGCAGATTCTAAAGCGCGACACGGCTGATCGATGTTACGCGGCCCGACCTGAAATGCATCCACGAGGATTAGGTTTTACTGGCATCTTGACGAGCGATATGTTCGGTTTCCGATCTGATTTGGATCCTATTACTCTAAATCTGCTGGACAAAAAGGTCGAACTGACAGCAAAGGAAGGTACACTCACACCTGAGGAAGCGAGTGAATTGAATAGGATTGATACTGAACTCGATCGCATCGGTTTTCTCGGAGCCTTCTCCGACCCTTATTACACGGCCTTTGTTAGAGGTTGGGCTAGGCGAAAGGAATTTGAGCGTTTCAAGAAACCATTTCTTACTGAGCAAGAACGGAAAGACCATGCTGCAATCACAGACGAAATTCTGAGAGAACTGGATGAGGAAGCGTAGGTGAGATACATCGATAAGGACGACATAAGAATACTTCTTCCGGGCGATTGGGACGAAAAGGCAGATGCGGCGTTACGCTACGTTGAACGCAAAATGAAGGAGGCATACGAAAGCAGTATTGCAGAGGGTAAGACGAGTGACGAAGTGGAGAAAGCTGTGAAGGCCGCCAGAACGGCAGCAATCCAGAACAAGTCAGACCTGTGGTCTTATGCTGGCCATCATGTTAAGTCGATCATGCATGAGAAGTGCTGGTATTGTGAAACAAAAGAAGTGCGTTCAGACATGCCAGTAGATCACTTTAGGCCAAAAAATTCTGTTGCCGAATGTCCAACACATCCAGGTTATTGGTGGTTAGCGTTCCATTGGGAAAACTATCGTTACTCCTGCACTTTCTGTAACAGTAGACGTGTTGATGTTGAGAATCAAACTGCCGGTGGCAAACAGGATCATTTTCCCATAATTCAACCCCCAGCTTGGGCAGGTGATCCTGACGCTGATTGGCAAGCGGAACGTCCCGTGTTATTGGATCCGACTAATCTCGATGATGTTAGTCTGTTGACATATCATGAGAATGGTTACCCTCGCGAAACCTGTCAAGATGAAACTGCCGACGAACACCTCCGGGCCAGGCAATCCATTTACTTCTATCACCTCGATCACATCAAGGCTGTTAGAGCAAGAAAGATCCTCGCTGTCAAAATAAGAGATCATGTTGAAAATATCGACCGTTTGGAACGTCTGAGGCAGGCTGGACAGGATACTTGGGAGGACATCAAGTATCACAAAAGAGAGATCATTAAGTTAATTCGAGAGAAAGCGGCTTTCTGTACCGCTGCGAAAATCTACTTGCAAGGGTTCAGAGATAGGGACTGGGTAAAAGAAATTCTCGATCGAGACCTGTGATATGTCAAAAGAAGCAGCTTCAATTACGCAACGGCTTTGGAATTATTGCAATCTTCTTCGAGACGATGGCCTGTCCTATGGAGATTATGTTGAGCAATTAACGTACTTGCTTTTTCTCAAAATGTCGTACGAGCAGACAGAGCCGCCGCTCAATCGAACCTCATCGATTCCCCAACAGTATAGCTGGAAAGCGCTAATTTCGAAGGACGGGGAAGTATTAGAGCAGCACTACAGTGAAACACTCTCTGCATTGGGCCAACATGATGGAATGCTTGGCGTCATTTTCCGCAAAGCCCAGAATAAGATTCACGATCCCGCAAAACTTCGTCACCTGATCGTCGAATTAATAAATCGAGAACGATGGACGGGTTTGTCAGGCGATGTTAAGGGAGACGCCTATGAAGGCTTACTCGAAAAAAACGCGCAGGATACAAAAAGTGGTGCAGGCCAATACTTCACACCTCGTGCATTAATCGAAGCAATTGTTGACGTCATACAACCCAAGCCAGGCGAAGTTACCTGCGATCCGGCATGCGGAACTGGAGGGTTCTTGTTAGGAGCCCATAATTACATAGAAGAACACCACCCTCAGTTGGACCATCGGCAAAAGAGACATCTCAGGTACGAAGCACTACGCGGGTATGAGTTAGTCCCAACGGTAGCCAGGTTATGTGCAATGAATCTTCTACTGCACGGCATAGGACCGACAAATGGGGAAAATGAAGAACTTCCTATTGCTATCACTGACAGCCTTTCTACGTTAAAAGGCGTAGCATTCGATATTGTCATGACCAATCCACCGTTCGGCAAAAAATCAAGCGTAACAATTGTTGCAGAGGACGAAGAAGATACGAACGAGAACGGCAACGGAAAGAAGAAAAGTAAAAGTGCTAAACAAGCGCTAACACTGGTGCGGGAAGATTTTTGGGCTACGACAAGCAATAAACAACTCAATTTTGTGCAGCTAGTCAAAAGCATTCTCAAGGTCAATGGCCGAGCATCAGTCATCGTGCCAGATAATGTGCTTTTTGAAGGTGGTGCCGGCGAACTGCTTCGTCGAAAGCTTCTGGAAGAGTGTGACGTTCACACCCTGCTTCGGCTTCCAACAGGTCTGTTTTATGCACATGGTGTGAAGGCTAATGTGCTTTTCTTCGATCGGAAGCCGCCTGCAAAACTGCCATGGACTAAAAAGCTTTGGATTTATGATTTCCGCACCAATGTGCGCTACACACTCAAGACAAACCATCTGAAACGTTCCGACATTAATGAATTTGTCTCGTGCTTCAACCCAGAAGACCGAGGTCGCAGAAAAGCTACATGGTCTGATGACAATCCGCAGGGACGCTGGCGCTCGTACAGCTACGACGAATTAATCCAACGTGACAAAGTGAGCCTAGACATCTTTTGGATTAAAGACGACGACTTAGAAGGCAACAGCACCGATGTTGATCTGGACGCTTTGATTGGCACGATGATAGAGGACTTGCGAGCAGCATTGATACAGTTTGAGGAAATACAAACAGACCTCACGCGATAATTGGCTTGGCTATGAAACCTATTGCGTTTCGCGCCAATAGTCACGCGAACTTCTTATCAGACACCAAAGCGAAAATCTGTGTGCTACAGTCGCTGCACCCCTCCAAACAAAGAAGCGGGCCGACTTGTGCGTCACCACAAAGCCGACCCTAAACCCTCAACCTTCCAACGAAAGGATGAAGATCATGGCTACTCATACTAGCGCAACGGCGCAGGAACCTCACGCGAACCAAACCAGGACCAATACAATAATCAATGCTCTGAAACGAAGAGCGCAGGCGGTGCTGAACGATACGTCGATCGATCCGCAGACGCGGGCGATTGTTCGTTATGGGTTGGAGACGAATGATCCGTGGCTTGCCGAACTCGTGCGTCGGGCTGATGCGGGCGAGACCGTAGTTGGGGCGATTGATTTCTCGCAAACACCCGACCCAGAAGACGATGTAAGTGAAGAAAAGATCGAGGCACTGGCGGAGATGATCTGTCAGGCTGGCGATGAATCTGCGGGGCGTTGTTCGTGCTTATGGGAACGGTTGAAAACGCCACCCATCCCAAAGCACTCGCGAACACGGCGAAGCACTTTGCTTTTACTCGCTGCGCTGAGGCGAACCTGTACGGAATGGTTGATGCGCAGCTTGCCGTAGTTGAAGGCGAGTTGTTGGCCGGCGATATGCGTTGATTACTCAGTGGCCGCTCGTGTTACTACAGCACACGGGCGGCCATTAGTCCGAAATTTTGACCGTCCTCTTTAGATCACGACCACCGAATTTTCAACGAACAATCCAATATTAGAAAGATCTGTCTCCAAGATTCTGAATCGGCGGTAAGTTCAATTTCCTCCAACCACCAACTTCTCTTAACAAACTTGCCGATCAGTGCGATCATGCCGTCCAACGAAAATCGGAATACCGCTTGCTTAAGCGAGTCAGGCAAGCATTACAACCCATCGGCCTGGTTCAAGCTGGTTCGCGAAGTCATCCGAAAAATCGTAAAACGCAGCCTGCTCAACTCTCTCTCTAGGAGGTTAGTAATGACTATTCGATCGCTCCTTATCGTGGCTGTTGTACTCGCTTTATCAACCCTGAGTCTTGGTCAAACTAGTCGAGGTACTGTTTCCGGAATCGTGACTGATCCAAACGGTGCAGTCATCGCCGGCGCTGAAGTTACGTTAACCAGCGCCGCCACCAAACTTAACCGCACTACCAAGACTAACTCTGAAGGACTTTATAGATTCGAAGCCGTCGATCCAGGAAGTTACTCCGTCAAAGTTAATGCCACCGGCTTTGGCGAAGTTGTGAGCACCGGCATTCAGGTGCAAGCAAATCAAACTTCCGATGTTCCCGCACAGATGGCCCCCGCGGGACAGATCGAGACGGTTAACGTAGCCGCTGATGCCGGCCAGTTGCTGCAATCAGAAGCTCCGGTACGCGGTGGCAATATTGATAAAACAAGGATTACGGAATTGCCGTTTGCCGGTCGCAATCCGGTTTCTCTGGCCCTGACACTCCCGGGAGTTTCAACTAATCGCTTCGGCTTCGGCGTGGGCACATTTTCGGTGAATGGCTCGCGCGGGCGTTCGAACAACTTCCTGATCGATGGCACTGAGAACAACGACATCTCAGTCGCCGGACAGGGCTTCCAGATCACAAACCCGGATGCGGTGCAGGAAGTCTCCGTGCAAACTTCGAACTACGATGCGGAGTTTGGTCGAGCAGGCGGCGCTGTTGTCAACACGATTACGAAATCAGGTTCCGACGAATTTCACGGCAGTCTGGCTTATCTCTTCGACGTCACTCGCGACGATGCCATTACCAACACGCAATCTCTCTCTCAAGCAATTCGCGACCGCGGGCACCCACCGCGCGGTACCGAGCAGTATTACGCCGGAACGCTGGGTGGTCCACTACTGTTCCCGCGCTTCGGTGAAGGCAAGCCGAGGTGGAGTTACGATGGTCGCCAACGAACTTTCTTCTTCGCCGCGTGGCAGGAACAGTTTCGCAGTGCTTCAACACAGGCTTCCAGAACGGTGCTGAGCCAGGCCGGACGCGCCCGGTTGCGAAGCATCTTTCCGGCCGGCGCTAATCCACGAGTCGATCTGCTCATGGACGTGACGAAGAACGTTATTGGTGAGTCGAGTTTCCAGAACATCGACATCGGCGCCCGGCCCGGTTGTCCTGCGCCCTGCAATATTCAGTTTGGAACGGGTTCTCTCTTCGTTCCGCAAACGTATCGCGAGCGTCAGGCACAGTTGCGTATCGATCACAAGATCGGCGAGAACGATCAATTCTCAGCGCGTTACCTGTTTGACGATCAGAAGGACCCGCTGGGAGGAGGAATAACATTCCCGGGATTTGGGACTGCCAACAATAACACCTATCAGAATTTGCTCCTCACCGAAACGCATATCTTCTCGCCCAGTTGGACCAACGAGGCACGCCTCGCGTACAACCGGATCCTCATCGACTTTCCGCTGAATCCGGAAGACCCGCTCGGGGAAACATTACCCCGATTCGACATCTCCACGCTCAGCGCGTTTGGTATTGCCACGAACCTGCCTCAAGGTCGCGTCGCAAACAACTATGTCTTTCAAGACACTGTTACTCACCTGCGCGGAAATCACACCTTCCGCTTTGGTCTGGACTTACTCCAGCAGCGCTCGCGCCAATTTGCTCCAATCGTCGAACGTGGTCTATTAACCTTCCGCTCCGGCGGCGGTTTCACAGCGCTCGGTAATTACATCGACAATTTTGCCGGCTCAGGCGGTGGCACACAGCGAGACTTTGGTAGTCCGAGGTACTATCCGTTCCTGTTCCGCCAGGCGTATTTTGCGCAGGATCGCTGGCGCGTTTCGGACTCCACCACGCTCACCCTCGGCTTGCGGTATGAGAACTTCGGCAACGCTATCAACACTCTTCACACAGCAGCGTTTACCGGGTTATTCAACGTAAATCCGGTGACGTTTGCTGGTCCATACAGTCAGCCCAACGAAGTCGAAGACGATAACAACAACTTTGCCCCGACGTTTGGTCTCGCCTGGGCGCCTTCGTTCGAAAGCGGACTGCTGGGACGAATTTTTGGCGAACGGGAAATGGTCATCCGCATGGGCTACCAACTCGGTTACGATTCGTTCTTCAACAACATCGCTTCGAATGCCGCGACTTCTTCACCAAACGTTGTCGCGACTGCCGTTCCCTCGGTAGTCAATACCGGTGCGCCACGAGGCTTGACCAACGTCACGGGCGCCTTACCGTTAACTCCGCGGCCACTGTCTCCATTGGATTCTCAAACGCTGGTAGTCGCTAACCTGGTCAATCCTTACTATCAACGTTGGTCATTGGGAGTGCAACGGGCGTTGCCGGGCAACCTGGTTATTGATGCGTCCTATGTCGGCTCAAAGGGAACCAAGCTCTACCTCAATGAGGATATGAATCCTAGCGTGCCGATCGTAGCCTCGGCGTTCCATCCGGGAATTCAGCGTATTACTCCGGCGGGATTTACGGGCTCAACCACGTGCACGCCCAACACTACCGGCTGTCAGATCTCGGGCCGGTTCGACAACCTGCAAGGGTCGCGTCTGATTCGCACGAACGGCGGTTCATCGAATTACCACTCCGCTCAACTGCTGGTAACACGCCGCTTCACGAACGGTTTTTCAATCAGCTCTGCTTACACGTGGTCCAAACTGATGGACAATGCGAGCGAGGTCTTTGGCGTCGGTGACACAAACCTGCCGCAGCAGGCTTCGTTCCCTGCAATCTTCGGAGGGCAGGCGACAGAGCGTGCGGTATCGTTCTTCGATCGCACACACCGCTTCTCGTTGACTTATGTTTACGAGCTTCCCTGGATGAGAGACCAGCGTGGATTTGTCGGGCATCTACTTGGAGGTTTTCAAATTTCAGGTGTGACGACATTTGAAACCGGAGTTCCGCTCACGGTCGTGAATGGCCAGGATGCCGACTCAATCGGCGGGAACCTCGATCGCCCGGACTTCAATCCGAATGGTCAAACCGGAGTGCGCGCAGTACCGGCGATTGCTACGGCCACAGTCAATCCATGTTCGGTGACTGTTGGCGCCACCTTTTACACCAATCCTGACAACGGGAATGCCTGTATCAATCCAGCGAACGCGCAATACATTGGACTACTGGCAGGCACCGGACGGCGTGGTAATCTCGGCCGCAATACGCTCCGGACTCCCGGTCAGAATAACTGGAACTTAAACATTCTGAAGAAGGTTAGTTTAGGGGAAGTAAAATTCTTCGAACTGCGGGCGGAGTTCTATAACGTTTTCAACCATCCGCAGTACGGCACCGCCAGTGTGAGTCCTTTCTCGCCCGGCAGTACCGGCGTACCGGCTAACGTGTTCACTTCAGCCGCCGGTCAGTTCCTCCATCCGGAGTTTTCTGATGGCGGCGGCCGCGTGATTCGCTATCAGTTGAAGTTTGTGTTCTGAGTGGTTCACGAACACTGTGAGAAAGCCCGGGGCGAATTCCCCGGGCTTTTTTGTGATTAATCCTGTAATGTTTTCATCTTTGCACCATAGTATTCAGGAGGCGTCCACCGGCTATTGACATTTGTTACCAACGGGAATAGCCTCTGCCCGTTCTTCACCCTGAAGGCTGATCCCGAGCCTCTGCGTCCTCGGCACACTCGTCCACAGTCTTCTGCAGTTGCTGCTTACAGGTCAGTATTGTTCGCCAAGTTGATTCTCTAGCGAACGATATAGGTAATTGATTTGACAACTTGTTGGGCCACAGCGACCGGCCCGGCGAGTCGAAACTTCTCCTCCGGAGGTTCCTTACGATGTCAAAGCTCCTCATTACTGCCGGTTTGTTGATAGTAACTTCATCTCTGTTCCTCAGTTTGTTCTTCAAAACCAATTCGAAAGTTCAGGAAGTAGACCAGTCAAAAGATCGCGGAAAACTGACCTGGTTTGCGGCGAAAGCCAAAGCAAAAGGCCAACGAGAAATTGTGATTGGAGCGCCGGCTGTTACATATGCAGTACCCAAGGATTTGGAGGAAGCTCTCGCCTATTACACGTTGGTGGTAGCTGAGCCCTTAGAGCAAAGGTCGTATATCGAGGATGATGAGAGAACTATCAAGACCTGGTATAAACTGAGGCTCCTTGAGGAATTATCGAGCCCCACTACCAACTGCACTACTTGTCCCGATATTGAACCGCCACCTACAGATTTCCTGCCGCTTCAACCAAACGAGTTCCTTACCTCAAGACCTGAAGGTGAAGTCGAAGTTGATGGCGTTCGCATAAAGCAAAACGATCCTGACTTCCCGAGATTCGAAAAAAGAAAGCGATACCTCGTCTTTGTCGCTTTTGATTTTCAAAAAACTGTTGCCGTAGTGCGAATGGGACCATGGGGAACATTCGCAATCGATACGAACGAACAGTTAATACCGATCAGCCAGAAGTACAAGCATCCCGTTATAGAAAAACTCACATCCGGGACTGACAACTCTTTGCCAGGGTTGCGCAGGCGTCTTCACAGATCCAAGAACTAAGTCTCAACAAAACTCATTTTACGGTTCTACCAGAAAGGCTCCCACATGAGTACTCGTCTTTCCTCTCCTCAATCATGGATCACGTCTTTAGTAATTGGTGTCTTGATCGCTTCCGTCGCTTTTGTTAACGCAGAGAACTGTCCACCGTGCTTTAAGGATCAAAATTTTCCTATTTCCAGCGGACAGGAAGATGGTCGAGCAGTTCTTGATGTCAAGATCGACTCGTCATGGAATGTGGACAATTCCGGAAATCAGCAAGGCGGTACAAATACGAATATTTGGAATGCTCTGGCGGGATGTGAAGGTTGTCTGCCTCCAGATGGTGCGGCAGGGATGTGGAACAATGCGCAAGGAACAGGCGGTACTGGGATATTCTTCAAGTTCAAACGGAATCAATCCTCTAACAGTCCAGCGGTGATTATTAAGAGAGGTAACCCTCCGTCAGGTGGTTGCGCATCAATTCTTCTCGCCCCTAACGGAGGTCCATACGTGATCACCTTACCACTTAGCACAGCGAGCATGGACTCATGGGCAGTCGTTGAACGTATTGCTCACGAATTGGGTCATGCTATCGGCCTCGGTAACATTACGGATTTCAATTGTGGTCTTTCCAGCATTATGTCGCCCGCTAATTCAAACTGTAGCGGACAAGTAGGGCGGACTGTAACTCAAAAAGATGTAGACCAGTCGCGAAAAGCGCATGGAATAAACTCCGCGGACTGTGAAACAAGTTCACCAGGAGCTGGTACTGAAACATCACCCGAGAGTCCGTGTTTTTTAAGTTGTCCGTTTGTCGAAGGCACGAGATATATACCGAATCCGGATTGTACTGGGTGTATTGAAGATCCTAACTATACTCCCGTGCTTATCGATGTTTCCGGAGATGGCCTCTCTTTGACAAATTACGCGGGTGGCGTTGGCTTTGATCTCAACGGTGACGGCACAGCCGAGCAACTTAGTTGGACCAGGAGCGGCGCGGATGATGCGTGGCTGGTCCTGGATCGAAATGGAAATGGGCTAATCGACAATGGCTCAGAATTATTCGGCAACTTCACCCCTCAGCCGGTCCCGCCGGCAGGCGGAGAAAGAAACGGTTTCCTTGCATTAGCGGAATACGACAAACCGTTACTTGGTGGTGATGGCAACGGTGTAATAACTGATCTCGATGCAATCTTTACGTCATTACGGTTATGGCAAGACATTAACCATAATGGAGTGTCCGAAGCGTCAGAACTGTTCTCTCTGCAAACCGCAGGTCTCAAGACCCTTGAGTTGTCATACAAAACTTCCAAGTATGTGGATCCAAACGGCAACCTCTTTCGTTACCGGGCAAAGGTAAAGGACACAAACGGAGCGCAAGCTGGACGATGGGCATGGGATGTATTTCTTGTCTCAGGGCGGTGACTTCGGCGTAGTCGCGCATCCAGATCGAATTCATCGGGCCGCAACCACCGCGCTCTCTTTGGGTCAGTTAACAGAAGTAGACACTCATTATCGAAGCTGTCTTCTCGTGTAGACACTGTCACTGGTTTTGCAAGACCAAAATCTCTTTTAGCTGCGTCAATAGCAGTCGAACGACATTGGCGTGAGTATTGCTGGGAAACCATGCCTTGTAGTCTACCCCTCAATACGCACGGAGAGTTCGATGAAGGGTTATATTTGGCCAGAACGTCGCTGAATCTCTGGTGACGCCAAAGTCGGTGTTAATTTAAATCACTCCTAATCCCTCACGTTGACTTTTCAAGTTGTTAGTACTAGTGTGCGTTTGCATCGCCTGAGTTCAAACACAGCAAAAACGAACTAAGTTCTTCGTTCGCAACTCTCGACTTGAAAATGTTGCGTGAGTCCCGGCCTCGCCAGTTTAGGATGAAAGGAACAGTTATGCTCAAGCGTCTCTCGTCAATCAGCATGATACTTCTAACGTTAGTCACCATCTTCCTTAGTGCTTCCATCACCACGACTGCCTCAAACACAGGCTTCACCACACTCGACGTGAACGGTGAAGCCGTGAAGATTTATCGTGACGACTTCGGCATCCCACACGTTTTCGCTGAGACGAATCGAGGCTTGTTCGAAGCATACGGTTACACGGTCGCTCAGGATCGACTGTGGCAACTCGAGTTGAATCGTCGCGCAGCCAGAGGCAAGCTCGCTGAAATCTTTGGACCTTCCACGGTAAATGCCGATCGGGCCGCGCGCGTTGTTGGTTACACCGATGCGGAACTCGACGCACAATTCGCGATGCTGACTGCCGAGGAACAGGAAATTTTTGACGCGTACCTCGCCGGCATCAACCGCTACATCGCTGAAATAGCACTGAACCCGTTATCAAAGTTGCCGTTTGAGTTCCATGCACTGGGTTTTTTCCCACAGCCCTGGACGCGACGTGATTCAGTTGCTTTCGGCGCCTTCATGGTGCGTCGATTCGGAGAAATTGGCGGACGTGAGTTGACCAATCTTTCAGTGCTCGACAGTTTGATCGCCGCTCATGGTCCAACTAATGGCTTTGCGATCTTCAACGACGTGAGGTGGATCAACGATCCCGACTCTCCCGTTACGGTGCCAACCTCGGGAGCATTCGGAAAACGGCAGAAGCCGTCATCTTTGAACAACGCGCAATTACAAATCGTCGCTGCTCATAGGCTGGACGTATCGGAAGACGATGCGCGCGCGACCTGGCAGTCGCTGGGGGTGCCGACCAAACTTGGCAGTTATGCGTGGGCAGTCAGCGCAGCTCGCAGCGCCAGTGGATTCGCGATGCTTTACGGCGGTCCACAGATGGGATTTAGCGTGCCCGAGGTTCTGCATGAAGTTCAGCTCAAGGGGGGAAATGGCTTCAACGTTGCTGGTATGGCGTTCGCGGGCGTGCCTCCCGTTCTCATCGGGCGCAACGAGCATGTCGCGTGGACTTCGACAACTGCGACCGGAGACAACCTGGATCACTACATCGAAACGACTTGCAACGCCGGTGGTGGACCAGGTTCAGGCTATCTCTTCAACGGCGCGTGTACTCCGTTTCAAGCGCGCGTTGAGACGATCAATGTTCGTGGCGCAAGCCCGGTGATGCTGACTGTGCTGCGGAGCATTCACGGGCCCGTCGTTGGAACCAGCGGTGCTAACGTAATTACCCAGAAGCGCGCTCACTGGCAACGAGAACTGGAAAGCGTTCACGGGTTCTTTGGTTTCGATCGTGCGCGCAACATTCAGCAATTTGAGACAGCAGTAAAACTCATTCCCACTTCTCACAACTTCATCTATGCCGATAAGACCGGCAACATCGCTTACTGGCAGGCAGGGCAAGTGCCGGTGCGTCCTGCAGGATTTGATGCGCGAATACCATTTCCGGGAAACGGCAGTGCCGAGTGGCCCGGTGGCACGTTGCCGATACCAACTTCGATCAATCCCGCGCAGGGTTACTTGGCAAACTGGAACAACAAACCGTCGGTTGATTACGACAACGCGGACAATCAGATCTTCGGCAAGCAGTTTCGCAATTGGGACATCATCGATCGCCTGGCTACGGGAGTCATTTCACTTGATGACATGCGCGACATTCCAAAAGACATTGCGCGAGTGAAGGCCGTTGGTCGCGAGGCGCGTTTTCTAAAGCCGTATCTTTTGATGGCACTGAACGACGTGCCTCCCGCGCATCCGCTTGCTGGTCAGGCCAAAGCAATTGTCGAAGCCTGGGATGGCAACGCTTTTGCTGACGCCGTAACCAGCACCACTCTTCATTCCGGCGACGTCATTTTCTCAACCTGGCTG
Source organism: Pyrinomonadaceae bacterium (assembly GCA_036379695.1). Classification (GTDB taxonomy): domain Bacteria; phylum Acidobacteriota; class Blastocatellia; order Pyrinomonadales; family Pyrinomonadaceae; genus PSRF01. The sequence continues at coordinate 20,045 of DASVGE010000107.1, forward strand.
AGCCTGATGCTGACTAATACTTTCGGCGACGAGTTAGGCGCCAGGGTTGGTGAAGCCAGTTCGAACATGCTGATACACACTCTCGATTTTGCGTTGACAGGTGATTCTGGCGTTCCACCGAGTCGAGACTATTTCAACGGGATCAATCCGAAGGTTGTTATGTCGGCGACGTTCGATCAGACATTGGCAGTAATCGCTGCGTCGCAGGGACCCAACCCTGCCGCGTGGACTGCACCGAGAGGCTCGATCACATTCACGCACCCGATCGTCGGCACCGTAGCGAGCATTCCGAATTCCAATCGCGCCACTTATGGACAAATCATCGTGCTCGGCCGGCCGCGGATAACGGGCGAGAGTATTTTCACGCTGGGCCAAAGCGGTTTTCTACAGTTGGAGTTGCCAAGCAGCTTCACCTTCGACCCGCACTTCATGGACCAACTCGGGCTGTTCAGGAACTTCGAACACAAACCAATGAGGTTCTTCAAAAACACGCAGCTCCACGAGTAACGAGTTGCATAGGATCGTCGAAAAGCTCGCCCGCAGTCTTCAACCTGCGGGCGAGCTTTTGTTCGCAAATTGATCCTCTGACTAAGGGCTGAAGTTGCCGAACAGCTCAGTACCATTACCGATTAATCCGTTGCGATTGCGATCCAACACGAGGAAGGCGGGCGCGACGCCAAGGTAGGTCTCGATGAGACGATCTGCTTTGAGCAGAGGTTTTTCGTAAAACACCACGGCGTTCAAGTCAGAGGCCGTAATCCAGGCTTCGCTGAAACAGTAGGGCTACAGCATTTGCAGGAAACGAGGCGTCGTGCTTCCGCGCGTGAAGCGTTCTTCCTGCGCGGCTGCCACGATGACGCCGTCCTGGACTAAAGCGGCAGCACTGTCGTGATAGAGAGCAGATATTCCGAGGATGTTCATTGCAGGAGCGGGGAAACCGTCTGGGGGATTTTCAACCGTGGGGACAAGGCGAGTCAATCATGCCGATCTGATCCAAGTCAAGGTTTGTTAGACTAACCTTCAATGAAGATTCTTTTGGCGATGCTACTCTTCGTCTTGCTTTCGGTGCATGCTGCGGGAGTATTCGCGCAAACCGCTGATGTAAACAATCCGCCCGCCGCCCTCACGGAAGTTCCGGAGACCGTGCTTTACACGGAGTTGCAACGGCTAGGAGGTAGAAGTTTCAAGCTGTCTGATTACTCAGGAAAGGTTATCGTTCTCAACTTTTTTGCAACTTGGTGTGCACCATGTGTGCTTGAATCTCCAGCATTGGCTGAGTTGTATAAGGAGTTCAAGGACCGTGGGGTGGTGGTAATCGAGTTGTCAACTGAGGACCCGGAAGCTTCGCAGAAAAGCACCCGCGAGTGGGTCTGGGATTTTCGTTTACCTTATCCGGTTGGGTGGACGACGCGGGAGTTCGCGGCGACGTTAATGCAGGAACGAGACGCAATTCCGCAAACGTTTGTCATCGGGCGCGACGGTCGAATCGTGAGACGTTTCATTGGTTTCGATTCTAAGAAAACTTCGAGTCAGTGGAGGGAAGCTGTAGAAGAAGCGTTGACGCGCGAAAACCGTTGAAACGGTTTTCTCTTAAAACCTCGTCTTCACACCGGGCTAAAGCCCGGTGTTAATGAGACGCTGTTGTAAGCAGATCCGACGGATTCGTGGCTACGATAATCAACTATAGGGGCGGCCCTCCGTGGCCGCCCCAGTGCGTATCTTCAAGGCTGGGGCAGCCACGGAGGGCCACCCCTACAGTTTCCACGAGGATTTCGGGTGAAGAGGCGTATAATGCGATAGTCTCAAGGAACCATTATGACGTTATTGGACGTTTTGATCTTGCTGCTGGTAGCGGGGCTTTGTGGAGCGCTGGGACAGGCAATTACCGGTTTTTCGCGTGGTGGATGTCTGGTCTCGATAGCGCTCGGTTTTGTCGGTGCCATCGTGGGGATGTGGTTAGCCCGGGTGATGGGTCTACCAGAACTCTTTGCCGTACGGATTGGCACAACCAACTTCCCCATCGTATGGTCCATCATCGGTTCCGCCTTGTTCGTCGCAGTGATCGCATTGCTAACCAGGCGTAGAGTTTGAGCGCCGCCTATGTTCTGGACAGAGCCTCCCAGTCATATCCGAGTATATCCGTGTCCGGAGTGTCACGAGACTATTTCGCTTTACGCCCCCACCTGCCGTTTCTGCAACCGGGCAATTGACGTGAAGCTGGCGGAAAAACTCTGGGCCAAAAACCAACAAGTCGCAAGCGCCATCTCGCGCGCCAACTCGTTTATTTCGATCTCTTACGTGTGGGCGACAGTAGTAACAGGAATGGCACTAGTGCTCCTATATCTTCAAGGCCATCTCGGTGAGTTCTGGGTCATTTCTCCCCTCTTAGGTCTCTCCTACGGTGCACAGTGGCTGAACCACAACCACTCTCTCGTCAAAAACGATCCTGATTACCACGCAGCTGCGAGGGATGTTAAGACAGCAATGCTTGTCTGGACCGCAGTGCTGTTCGTACAAGTTGCAGCCTACTTGATCTTAAACGGAGTACCTGACTGGCAAATGATTTTTGAATTGCCTGTCGCAGGGTAATTTTATGGGCCTTTAACCTTGAATTTACGGAAGGGCCGTCTATAATGCTCACCGTTTTACGTCTCTTCCTTTTTCCACCATTTCACGCCTATGAAGGACTGGGAACTTACCGAGGAATCCTTCAACCTCTTTCTTTCCTGGCTCTCAGAAGATCGGGATGCGGCAGGCAGGAAGTATGAAGACATCCGGCACCGGCTCATTGTTATCCTCGAATGCCGCAACTGCCCCGCCGCCGACGATATAGCCGACGAAGCACTTAATCGTTTCGTGCGCCGCCTGCCTGAGTTGATCAAAACCTATAAGGGCGATCCCTTCCCTTACATTCTCGTCATTGCCCGCAACGTTCAGCACGAGCACGACAAGAAACAGACTCTGCCACTGCTTGAAAACGTCGAACTGCCGGTCGAACTCGTCGACGGTGATGAACTAGACGAAGCCCTTCACGATTGCCTCGATCAATGCCTGGACAAACTCGAATCAAAGGGTCGGGGCTTGCTCATGGATTACTACCAGAACGACAAGCATGAAAAGATCGACTTCAGAAAAAGACTGGCCAGGCAATTGAAAACGAGCACCAATGCTTTACGGCTTCGAGTACATCGCCTGAGAAACAATGTTCATTCGTGTCTAAACAACTGTCTCGAAAACTTACCAAGCGAAATGAAATAAGCCAAAAATCCTTATAACAGTGGAGACGCGAAAGCGAGCTCAAATCTTTGAGAATCAACCACGAAAAAAAGCTTCGAAGCTATCTCCTGGGAACTCTTCCTCAACACCATGCTGAGCGGTTAGAGGGGCGATTGCTCAAGGAAGACAAGTTGATCGAACAGCTATCGGTGATTGAGGACGAGCTGATAGAGGATTACGCTCGCAACGCACTCAACGCGAGCGATCGTAAGCAGTTTGAGCATTATTTCCTGTCAAACCCGAAACGACGGCGTAAGTTGATGCTGGTACGCGGACTGAGAAAATACACGGCGGACATTGGTTACGTGAGCCCTGCGGACGAGGTTCCGCCGCGCCCGTGGTATTTCCCCCTTCTCAGTCCGCAATGGCGCGCGGTGATCGCTGCCGTTCTCATCGTGATTGCCGGCGTAGGTATATGGCGTTTCTACGTTAGTCGCCGCAGCGATGTTGAGAAAGGTCTGCTGGCACTGAATGAGGCTTACAAGATAAACCGTCCCATCGCAGTACGAGTGACAGGACTTAACTATGCGCCCTTTTCAGTAACACGCGGATCTACTCAGGTAAACTCTCGCGATCTCGATCGTGCAGCGGCCCTCCTCCACAACGCAGCCTCCGATAAACCATCCCCTGAAGCACTGCATGCCCTCGGTCGTCTGTACTTGTTGAATCGGGATTTCGACAAGGCCGTCGTCCAGTATGAGGAAGCACTCAAATCCATTCCGAATGATGCGCGGTTACATAGCGATCTCGGCGCGGCGCTCCTCGAAAAAGGGAAACTGGAGCGTGCCACGGATCAATCGGGACGAAGCGAAACAACTCTGGCGGAAAGCCTGGGTCACCTGAACCGGGCTTTGGAATTAGACAACTCCCTGCCGGATGCGCGGTTCAATCGTGCCCTCCTTTACGAGGAGATGAAGTTGATTCCCCAGGCACTGGAGGACTGGAACAAGTATGTTGCTCTCGACCCTGATTCGCCCTGGGCTGACGAAGCGCGCCGCCGGATTGAGGAGCTTCAAAAGCGAAAAGAAAAGATTTCCGAACGCGACAAAGATCGCATGCTTCAGTTTTCCAATGCGCTGACGAAGCGCGACCTGGAAAATATGTGGGAGCTTTTCAGCGGCGCTCACTTACGAAGCGGAAACTCCATCACCAATAAGTTGATTGACTCTTATCTGACCGCCGCGACAACCCCGGGTCGATCGGAAGAGGCAGCACAGTGGTCGCAGGCGTTGGTCGATCTGGGCAAACTCTCCAGTGATAAAACAGGAGATTCGTTTACTGCCGATCTGGCCCAAGCATATCGCTCAGCCACTCCTGGCCAGCTCCAGACTCTCGTGCAAGCGCGCAAAAGCGTCGCAACTGCCTACGAGCTCTACAGTCAGGCAAAGAATGATCTCGCAATCCCACATTACAACAGTGCCAAAAGTTCCTTCGCAAAAGTAGGCGACCATCCGGAAGCCCTACTGGCAAGTTTCTGGCTCAGCTTCTGCACCATGGAGCGAGGTGATGTGCAGGCCGGACTTTCTCTCCTGCAAGAAGTGGAGCGCGCGAGCGTGGATCGCAATTACAAATGGTTGCGGGCAATAACGCAGATTGGACTTGCCGCCGGCTACGAGCGGAAGACCGAATATTCGCAGGCGGTCGATCATAGTTGGGCGTCATATAGAGAATCGAAGCAGATTGGTGACAAGACCGGCGAGCTCCGAAGTTTGAACATGCTTGCCGGTCTTTATCGCGATATGGGCAATTACCGTCGTGCGCTTGTCCTGGCCCAGCAAGGCCTCAGCCTGGGCACTAAAATCTTTGCCAACGACCACCAACTGATCGGTTTCTATGCCACGTCTGCGTGGAGTTTGAACTCGCTGGGCTACTATCCGGCGGCGCTTGAATACGAGAAACAGGCTTTAAGTATTGGCGAAAGCATGGATAACCCGCTGGTCCGATCACGCTATCGTGTCCAGATGGGGATGATCCAGGGAAAGTTGAAAAACTACGACGAAGCCATCCGCAACATTCGCCTTGGGATTGAAGCCGGCCAGAGTGTAGGCGAGGAAACGATCCGGCAGGAGATGAGCAATTATGGTCAACTCTATCTGGGTCGCGCTTATCGTGAGTCGCAACGCTTCACCGAAGCCCTCGCGACGCTGGCAGAGGTAGAGAACTTCTCGCGACGAAGTGACGATCAGGTTTGGTTACTTCATGCAGTAAAGAAGGAGCAGTTGCTGACGCATATTGCGCAGGGCAACGTTGCGGCGGCGCGGGAAGAGCTTGCCCGTGTCCTGAGTGATTACGAAGATCAGCGTCAAACAATTCTGGAAGAGAGTAATCGGGGAACTTTCTTTGACCAGGAGCAAAGCATTTACGACGTTGCTATTGATTTCACCCACGCTGCCGATTCTCAACAGGCGTTTGATTATTCTGAGAGTTCTCGCGCCCGGTCGCTGCTCGATGCTTCCGCTGGAAACTGGCAGCTTGCAGAGGGAGACAAAATCCCCGATCTACGTTTCGTGAGTGCATCGAAGCCGATGTCCCTGGTCCAGCTTCGGCAACACTTACCGGATCACGCCCAGGTCCTTCAATTTGCAGTGCTACAGGACCGGCTCCTTATCTGGTATCTCACGCGTGATCGCTTTGAGACTGCCAGCGTAAATATCAGCGGCGACGCGTTAAGGATTAAAGTCGATCGGCTGTTGAATTTAGTCACCACACCTCCCGTCAATGACGACAAGCAACTGCAACGACTGTCGGGCGAGCTTTACGATCTGCTGATCGGCCCGTTGGCCCAATTTCTCGACCGACAAAAACAGCTCTGTATTGTCCCGGATAAAATACTCAATCTGCTGCCATTCAACGTTCTGTTCTCAACCCCGGCACAACGATACCTGGTTGAAGACTTTGCTGTGATCTATTCGTCGAGTGCAAACGTGTTTGCTCGAGACTCGAAATTGGCGAACGAAAAGAGAGACGTCCGCATGGAGGTATTACTCGGTGTCGGCAACCCACGTTTTGACAGGAAAGCTTTTCCGGATCTGAGTGACTTGCCCTCAGCTGCCCGCGAGGTCGAGGACATCGGTCAATTCTATAACGGCCATGCCTCGCTGTTGCGCGGTCCGGAAGCCAGAAAAACTTCGGTGCTGGCCGGGATGCGAAATGCAGACGTCCTGCATCTCGCCGCTCATTACGTTCCGGATGCTAACTGGCCCATGCTCGGCAAACTCCTGCTTGCCGGTGAATCCTTCGAACACGACTCTGCGCAGAAAGCGAACGGCGTTCTGCATGTTTACGAGGTTTACCGGCTTAAGCCGCTGCGCTCGCGACTTGCAGTCCTCGCAGGCTGTCAGACCGGAGTTGAAGGCTACATCAATGGCGAAGGTTCCATCGGACTTGCGCGTCCTTTCAATGCGGCCGGAGTGCCGCTCGTAATAGCCAGTCTGTGGCCCGTTGATTCAATGGCCACAACTGAATTGATGATTGAATTCCACCGGCTTCGCAGGCAGACACGGCTTTCCACCGCCGACGCTTTGCGAGGTGCCCAGGTGCACATGCTGAAACAAGAAAACACCGGTCGCCGCAGCCCCTATTATTGGGCTTCCTTTGCTCTGATCGGCGGCTACAGCGATTACTGATAATTAACGACAGGAGAAAACGAAATGTCACCCGAAGAACATGTAAACCATGGCGGACATCAACCCCCCGTTGACGATGGCGAGAACCCCCCGCCGCCACCGTTGCTAGCAAACCCCTCGGTAACCATCTATTTTGACGGGCTGATCTATACGGCCTACAACAAAGAACGGCGACTGTATCAAGGCGCGATGCTGATTCAAGCAGAAGGGCATCGCCTCGATATTGAGGTCAGGCGGAGAGGTGAGGACGAAGTGCTTTGGCCGGTTAAAGAATCAGACTGGAATCCTGACCATGCCGCGGTACAAGCAAGGGCTCCATTCTGGCTCTACGTCGATTCCGGTAAGGGAATCGTTCCGGAAGAATTCTCCGCGCAACTGCACAGGCCGAATCCAGCCAACGCGCAGTCGTTCGATAACATTTTCAATTTTGAGGAAAGACATCAACAGATGCTTCCACTGAAACCGGGAACATTTGCGGAGTTTAACTTTCCTCACGGGACGTGTTATTCGGCCGCCAATACGACTGCGGAGTTGAAGACACTCGGCCAGGGCCAGCTGGTTACTGCGGCGGTGACCTTTAAACAGAACTTTCCCGTGTCAACACTTACCGCTCTCGACATCGATGCGGTCAGCAATGGCGCCGGCAAAAAATTCATCGTGCTGGCGAATAACAAGGGCAAGGATGAGTTTTTCAGGTTGGAGCTCGAGCCTGGTAAACACTACGAAATAAACTTCCTCAATGCGCCGATTGACCCTGTTGCTGCTATGCATGATCCTAATGACCCTCTCAATCCTCATAATCCATTAGGTCATTTCCTTCAGTTTTATGAACTGTTTGATCTGGAACCGCAGAGCCGGTTTATCGTTGCCCCGCAGCTTTCTACCAGTCTGCATTCTCCTCCGTGTGTACCAACGAGTGGGAGCACTGCGACTGGCCTCGGCGGATAGACTTAACCCAAATTACAAAGAGGCACAAAAGCTCGAGCTTTTGTGCCTCTTGTGACTTGTTATTCGCCTGGTTAGGGTAGACGCCGGATCGCCTCTTCGACCGCAGCTTCTGCGTTGAGAAACGTTCCTATCGGCCTTCCGGGATCTTCGGTAACAGGAGAGCCTGTCGTTACCAGAATCTCTCGTACGTCTTCGTGAGAGAGATTTGGGTTCACTGACAACATGAGCGCGATTGTTCCAGCTACCTTCGCCGCTGCTCCCGAAGTGCCGCCGAAGCGGTTTCGATAACGGTTGTCATCTCTTCCGCTACAGGTCACATCGTGATCTAAATCTCCAGGCGCCGAAACGGCGATACGGTCACCATGGTTGCTGAAAAAGGCCCGCCTGTTCTCCTCGGCGTTGAAACCCGTTGCTCCTACCAGTATTGATCCAGTGTCATCAATCGGCTGGTTCGTATCGCTAACGTCTACTCGCCTGTTACCGTTGCCGGCGGCGACGCACACAACACATCTATTGGCGATTGCCGCACGGATCGCACGATGCACCGACGGGAGCTGTTCAATATTACCACCGCTAAAGCTTTGGACCTCGACAAGGATTACTTTGCGCCGGCCGTCAGCGGGAGTCCGGTTCGCGAAATCGATGCCCTCGGCCCACGGTTCGTCAAACATTAACGCACCTGTGCCGTTATCGCCCTGTATGGCCCAGAGATTCGATTCCGGGGCGTAGCCGGCGACGCCGGTACTGTCTGCGCGTGCTCCGGCAATTCCCAGGACCGCGGTGCCGTGAGCTATATCTGGCCCGGAGCTAACGTTGTTCGTTCCATCAAAAGCGTTATAGGTACGTTCGATGGCGGAATCCAACTCCTGATGTGAAATCCGGCATCCCCAGTCAACATCTGCTATCACAACGCCTCCGCCACGGGTGTGTTGCCAGGCTTGGGGAACGCGCGTTCGATGTAGATACCATTGCGGTTCGAGACCGGCAGCATTGACAGCAACTGAGGAGTCGTTGGCGCCGATCAATGGATCAACAGGCAAAGTTGGAGGGGCGACGCGCGGCACGATGGCAACTCGAACCACCTCGGGACGTTCCTTTAAGGAATTAACAACTTTGGTTGCAGAAGTGCCGCTGGGAAATCGGAGTCGGATAAATTTTGAGAGCGGCGATAACTGCTCGACCTGTTTAATACGAGGGGAAGGTCCAGGTCCCGGTTCGAGATCGATTTCTTCGCGCAAGGCCTTGATGCGGGCGTCATCGCTCTCGGTTTGTTCACGTGTATAGACCTGGCGCGCTTCGAGTATACCGTGCGTGCGCAGCGTGGTCGCAAATGCTGACTCTTGAGGTGTTGTGGCTTCAGAGCCCAGGGTGTCGATATTCGCGATCATGGCGTGGTCGAGGTCTACAATTCCGGGCGCAAGCTCGACTTCAACAATCAAGTCTCCTTCAAGAGATGGTGGGCCGGCCATGTTGTCAGGTGGGTCAATGCCTGAATCGGGGGGCGCCGGCGTCGCTGCCGAGGGGATAAATGGGCCCCCTTCGTCCGAGGTGTCGAGTACTTCTTTGGGATTTGACATGAGATAAGCTCCTAATCTTAGAAATAGTGATTGGCCAGATTCACTATTATGGCGCGGAGCTTAAAAGTATTTCGCGTGACGGTCGATAGTGCGGGGTGGACTAACTTTATCGAAGGGAAGTGGAGAACTTACGTAAAAACCGACCGGCCACTTTCCGGGCTCTGAAGGTTTCTCTTTCCATAATGCGCATGCCGGCGCCGATGCGATCGCCGAAGTCTTGATCAGTCTGCGGGGACTTGAGTGCATTTTCCGGTCCCGTCTTCGCGATGTGCTCGCCGTAATCTTCAGCGTAGTCGCGCATCCAGAATTGAATTCGTCGCATGCCGTTGCGTTCCGCTTCTGCGAGCGCGTCGTTACTACTCCATCCTTCCTGCGTCATGCGATAGAGGGCAACGATAGTTCCCGTCCGATCTACACCAGTTCTGCAATGAACGAAAACGCGACCATTCTCCGGCGCCGTGATGATCTCCAGGATACGTTGCACGTGCGTGTCCTGGGGCCGTCCCCAATTCGGAAGCGCAACGTTGAAGTAGTTCAACCCCAGGGCGCGGGCTTCTGCTTCCTGCGCCCTGGTGCGTGAGCTCACGCCGCGTAGATTGATGATGGTGTTGATGCCGAGATCGCGAAGTTTGGCCAGACCACCTTCGCGTGGTTGAGCACCGCGGTACAGTCTCTCGCTCACTTGGTGGAAGCGCGGCAACTCAGTGTAGCTGGTCGCATCCTGAGCAGACGCACTCGCGGAAAGAAGTACTAAAGCGACTGCCACTGTGGGCAACGCTTGATGGAGGCTTCGCATAGGCCCTCCTCTAACTGTTGTTATTCGGTTGCGGCATAGCCGCTGGTGTCGAACACGATGAAGACAAAATCGCGCCCACCGGTTGAAACGCGAGTGATGCCTTCAGGCTTCAGACGACGGTCAAACGTTTCCAACTCACGCAGCGCGCCGTTCCCGCCCCACTCCCAGGTTTTGAAATCCATTTTCTCAGAATTTGGTCCCGCACCGGTAATCAAAAAGAACGCTTTGCGGGATTCGTCGTACTCGATGCTCCTGATGCCTGCTCCACCCAGCGACAGTCTGATCGCTTTGCGACCTTCTACCTCGAGATTGTCAAAAGACAAAGCTGCTTTTGGATCTCGCAGTTTCAGAGGCACTACGAGCGCATTACCTTCGACGACGGGCGAACGCAGTCCCAGTAGTAATCTCTTGTTCAATGGATCCCACGCGATGCCTTCTACGTTGATGCCTCCATTGTTGTACTTCGTGTTCTCGAGGCCACGGAGTTCGTCGACATTGTCCGCCAGAAACTTCTTGAGACCCGAAGCAGCCTGAGTGCCTACGATCCGTTGGTTTGCCGCGTCGAATTTGAAGCGGGCCAGACCGGCCTGATCGGCGCCTTTCGACTTCGACTGCGAGCCTACAACGTAGAAGTACTCGCCATCGTTAGTAATGCCTTCGAGATCGATGATGCTCGTCGCAATGTCGAGTGTCTTGATTGTGCCTGTCTGTTTGCGATCTTCGCCCAGTTGCATCAGGAAGATCTCGTTTGGCCGGCCGTCGTCAACAAAGAGCACTGAATTGGTGCCGGGCACATGCGCCACGCCTGACGCTTCAAACGTGCCGCCTGAGAAGGCCGTCATCGGTACGGGCGATGCTGGATTAGAAGTTAACGTAACTTCGCGGAGTGCGGTGCGAAAGAGTACACCGACGATGGCTACGGTTAGGAGAAGGATCATGACGGCGCCGATGAAGCGCCAGTTTGAAAGATTTACGCCTTGTTTCTTTTCTGACCTCACTATCATCCCTCGAACCTAACAAAACCCAGGTAAACGCACGGTAAACACTCGAAGTATTAATGCAATTCGAGCGCCTCCTTGGAGTGCGGTGCCTTGGCACCGCTTTGGCCAATGTCTTCGAAAGTTAAGACCAAAG
>DASVGE010000108.1:0-7506 GCA_036379695.1 Pyrinomonadaceae bacterium
GCGGTGCCAAGGCACCGCACTCCAAGGAGGCGCCCAACTCTATGTGGCTAAATAATCGAGACTTGCGATAGGATCACCCGGCTCAATTAAAACCAGTTGATATCAATAGGAGACATCCGTATGCGCCTCGGATCTCGGGCACTTGTTGTCGTCGGCTTACTCTGTTGTTTTCTCGTTCAGCTTCCTGCCCAGTCTTCCATGAGTAAGCCAACCGGGACGAGCGAGATGCGCAGCGCCATCGAACGCTACACCGTTGATCGTGGCAGTCTCACGCGCTCGTATCCGGTGGCGGTCTCTCGTACGCGGCGCGAACGGTTCAGGAAGTTCTACAACGAATGGCTCGCTTCGTTGCCGAGTCTCAACTTCGACGCGATGAGCCAGGACGGCAAGATCGATTACCTGCTGTTCAAGAATCACCTCGAGTATGAGTTGCGGCAACTCGATATCCAGTCGCGCCAGATTAGCGACATCGAGCCCCTCGTGCCCTTCGCCACTAAGATCATCGAACTCGAAGAAGCACGACGGCGCATGGAACCGATCAATTCGGCCAAAACCGCCGCGACCCTGAATGAACTGAGAAAACAGGTTGACGAAAGACGCCGCGCCATCGACCTCGGCCTCCGATCGGAAGCACGCGGCGGCGGCGATACCAACGTCGAACCGGTACGCGTGAAAAAGACCGTCGCCAATCGAGCGTTGCTCGCCATCAACGGCCTGCGCAACAACCTGCGCAACTGGTACACGTTCTACAACGGCTACGATCCGATGTTCACGTGGTGGAACGAGGAGCCTTACAAGTCGCTCGATCAATCCTTGACCAACTACTCCTCCTTTATTGCGGAACGCCTCGTGGGCATCCGGACGGAAGGTGGCGCTCCGGCACCAGCAGGACAAGGCCGCGGACAAGGTGGTCCGGGTGGCCCAGGCGGCGGTGGCGGCGGTCAAGGCTTTCAGAGACCCGGCGGCGCCAACGCCCGCCCCGGAGATTCGAGCGACATCGTCGGCGATCCGATCGGTCGCGAAGCACTGCTGAGCGAACTACGCTCCGAGATGATCCCCTACACGCCCGAAGAGATCATCGCCATCGGCGAGAAGGAGATGGCATGGTGTGAAAACGAGATGAAAAAGGCGTCGCGCGAGCTCGGCTATGGCGACGACTGGCACAAAGCTCTCGAACACGTCAAAAACCTTTACGTCGATCCCGGCAAGCAACCGGAAATGATTCGCGACCTCGCGCTCGAAGCGATCAAGTTTGTCGAAGACAACAACCTCGTCACCGTTCCCGAACTGGCGAAAGAAAGCTGGCGCATGGAGATGATGACGCCCGAGCGACAACTCGTCAGCCCCTTCTTTCTCGGCGGCGAAGTCATTCAGGTTTCATTCCCCACCAACACCATGGCCCACGAGCAAAAGATGATGAGCATGCGGGGGAACAACATCCACTTCTCGCGCGCCACGGTGCATCACGAGCTCATACCAGGCCATCACCTGCAAGGCTTCATGGCCGCGCGTAACAAGCCATACCGCTCCGTCTTCGGTACGCCGTTCTGGACGGAAGGCAATGCCCTTTACTGGGAACTATTGCTGTGGGATCTGAACTTCGCGAAGACGCCTGAGAACAAAATTGGAATGCTCTTCTGGCGCATGCACCGCTGTGCGCGCATCATCTTCTCGCTGAGTTTTCATCTCGAGAAGATGACGCCGCAGGAGGCCATTGACCTGCTTGTTAACAAAGTCGGTCACGAGCGCGATAACGCGACTGCCGAAGTGAGACGTTCGTTCGACGGCAGTTACGGTCCGCTTTACCAGATCGCGTACTTAATCGGCGGGCTCCAGCAGTACGCGATGCACAAAGAGCTGGTGGGCTCAGGAAAGATGACGAACCGCGCTTTTAACGATGCGCTGTTGAAAGAGAACCGGATTCCGATCGAGATGCTGCGTGCGGCGATTACGAATCAGAAGTTGACGCGCGACTTCGTTACTAACTGGAAGTTCTACCACAGATAAATGGATTACCGCCGGTAGTTCAAGCGAAGCTTTACGAACATCGGCTCGGTCGACTTCAGATTGGGGCGGTAGAAGAGAAGTTGGGGGGCGGGGGCGCTGGCTGTTAACGCCCTCGTGTTGGCATTCTTCTCTTCTTTGGTCCAGGTTTGTCCCTGGGTGGTCATCTCCAGACGACCGACATTCCCGCCCCATTCCTTCTCCCAGCTAGCCAACTGGGCGTCCGTAAGTTTCAGGGCTTTATCCGTAATCTGCACTCCTTCGAGTGGCGTTGGCGTAACCAGGACACTCAACACTTCCGCAACGTGATCGGGCCGGCTCTTCCTCATCGTGAAGAACGGTGGACTGTCGTCCTGGGCAGGAATCTCGAGCAGCCGCCCAGCCGCGACCTTGTTGTCACCGCCAGACGTTCGCGTGGTCGGAAAGATCAGGTAAGGCTCGCCGAGCGTGCCATCTGCGTACTGCTCGCGATCGATCACGTAGAGGTAACCGGCGCGCACTGCTTCGACACTGATGCGGAGTCGATCTCCCTGGAGCAGTCTCGTAGTCGCCGAGATTCGCTCCGGCATCCACTCCTGGACCGCGTTATCGTCGTGAGTAATCAAGCGCTCGCCCGAGTCGGAGCGATTCGCGGGTCGCAGTCGCCAGATAGTCACACCGACAACCGTGTCAGGCACAACGTTATCAACCGGCACATTCGGCGTGGCGACGCGATAGCCCCCACGGCGCCTGTGCGAACTCTTCTTCTTTGTGGGGGAATTAATAAAGGCGGTATCCCAAAGTTTTCGCGTGGCGTCGTCCGGGTTCTGCGCCGGCACGACCAGCACCATCAGAACCAGCAGTAGCAATCCGACAATGACTTTCATAACAAACTCCTCGTCACGCAATTGTTCTCAACTATTAACGCGAGAACTCCTTCAGAAAACCACCATGCTTGATCCGCAAAAAATCCGCGAAAATCCGCGGCTCAATTCCATTCACCCTGCATTACGAACGGGGCCCAGTAGTAAGGCGACTGCCACTGCCTGCTGCGCAGCATCTCGATCTGCGCGGCGCGCAATGCTGCGGCCGGCGTCTTCCCGCCCCTTAACATTCCCACATAGAGACGCTGCATCAACGACGCTGTCGCTTTGTCGTTCACGTTCCACAAACTGACTACAAGCCGCCGCGCACCCGCGTACATGAACGCCCGCGTGATTCCATCAAGACCTTCGCCCGTAACGTCTTTGCCCAGTCCCGTTTCACACGCGCTCAACACCACCAACTCGGCCGGCAGCTTGAGATTGTAGATATCATGTGTGCGCAGGAAGCCGTCCTGCGGCCTTCCCTGCTCATCGACCATTGAAAGCACGATTGCGGACAGACCAGCGCGCGTCGTGTCGAGATAACCATGAGTCGCAAAGTGGACGTAGCGGTACTTACTCAGCTCGTCGCTGGTTGCAATGGAACGGTTTGCGCGAAAGCCGAGCACTTTCATACTCGACTCTTGAGGCGCGACGGCAAGAATCTGATCCGCTTCCCACCTCGTGAACGGTAAACGCGGAATAGCAAGTTGCCCCTTGGCGCCGGGCAGGTGTTCGATAATTCGCGTTGTGTCCTGCCCACTCGATTCAGTCACCACAGCATCTTTCAGTCGCTTGTCAGCCGGGGAGAAAACCGGGTCCGCGATCACAGCCACGGCCTTTGGCGCTGCCGTCCGCTTGGCTAAATTTTGTCGTTGCAGAGCGAACGCCGAAGCAGATGGAAGACTGATCACTTCATGGTCAAGAATAATGGGACGGTTCGCTACCACTGACAAAGCCGAGAACGGCACATACTGCAAAGCGCCATCAGTAACCACCACCAATCTCTTGTTTTTAAATTCCGCCACTGCCGGCGCCAATATCATTCGACTCAACTCAGCCGCCAACTTCCTGAACAAAGCATCGGCGTCTGCTATTCGTGTTCTACGTTGCGCGGGTGTTTCAAGCGACTTAACAACACTGCGAGCTACCAGCGATTCCGACACCGCTCGCGCAACCTTCTCGATCTGTTCTCGCTTCGGCAGTTCGAAGGTTTGCAAAGAATCGGACGACACCGCCCAGAGATAACTGCGCGACTCGCCCAGAGCGTATTCGAGCAACACCGTATTTGGATCCAGTTGTTGTTGGATCTCTTTGAGACCGAGTGGTTGAGGTTGAGTCAAAGCTGAATACTGCGGACTGTTTTTACGAATCGACGCCTGCAACTGCTGATACTCATCCTCGAGCGCGCTGATTTCTCGCTGTAGTGTCGCAATTTCCTCAGCACTCCCCCTGCGCGCCTTGACCGTCATCTCACTTTGCGCCTTAGCATTCATCACCCGCTTGAGATCGCGCTCTTTCTCGATTAAGGCCGAATCAATGCCTTGCCGGATATCTACCGGCGCTTCATTCAATTTTTCCAGCAGGCTACGCGCCCGACCACGCTCACTTGCTCTCAGGGCCTCGGCATCAAACCCCTGCGCAGGGCTCTTTGCATGCTGCTGCATCAATAAGTCGATGTAAAACTCGTAGGCTCTTTCGACTGACGCGGACGCCCGGTACGAAGCGCGCAACTGTAAACTTCCTGAACGCGAACGTATGGTCTCAATCAGCGCCAGTGACTCTGTAATGCTCTTACGAGCCTCTTCGAAGTTGCCGCGTTTCTGCTCTGCGCGAGCTATACCTTCCAGCACTACCGCAGCGCCACCCGGATCACCGACATTGCGAAATATCGAGAGTGCCTGCGTAAACTGTTCCCGTGCCTGATCGGGCTTTTCGAGGAGATTGTAGACCTGGCCGAGATTTGAAAGCGCCACCGCTTCGCGACGAACATTGCCGACTTTACGCAGAATCTCAACCGCTTGCCGGTGATACTCCAAAGCTTTTTCGTGTTGACCTTGTTCGGATAACGCCCTCCCCATCTCGTCGAGTATTTCCGATTCGTAGGCCCGATTGCCCGTAATCTTCACAATTGCCTGCGCCTCTTCGAGGTAAGACAACGCTTTCGCGTAGTCGTGCAAACGACGATAGGTGCGGCCGATACCAAGAAGCGTATAAGCCTCAGAGTTCTTATCTTTACTAGCGCGCACCAACGGCAGAGACTGCTGTAGATAATCAAGCGCCTTCAGGTATTCACCTGATTGGGAATACGCTACGGCGATGTTACTAAGCGTGATCGCCTCGTTGTCCTTACTTTCAAGACTTACAAAAACCTGTAGCGCCTGCCGGTAAAATTCAAGCGCCTTTTCCCACTCGGCGGCATCGGTGTAAATCGTTCCGATATTGTTGAGGGCATTTCCTTCCGCCAAGCGCCAACCGCCTTCATGGGCTAACTTGAGCGCTCGCTGGTAATGGTCCAGGGCTTTGCCGACGTCGCCGATGATGTTGAGCATTCCGCCTACAAAAGTTTCGGTTCCGGCTTCGAGTCGCTTATCGCCGAGGGCAACTGCAATCGCGAGTGTTTGGTTGAAATTGTCGAGTGCCTTTCGGAACTCATTCAAGGGGTAATAGGCGATACCGATGGCCATGAAAGTAAGGGCACGACGGTACGTATCGCCCGCTGCTTCGAAAAGCGGCAATGCCTGCTCGCATTTCTCGACGGCGGCCCGTCTTGATGCGGCAGTCTGTTGCAGTCTTAGTTTTCTCGCTTCGTCAAACGCAGCTTGTGCCGCGGCATGGCCCTTGTCGACGGCAGTGGCTTCACGCAAAGCGATAATCTTTATTTCGTAACGACCAGGTGGAGCTTTGTTGTTCGCAGGTCGAATATCGACGCGATATTCGCCCGGCACCAAGGCCACCAGGGCAACCTGTTCGGAGCCCCATCTGTCGTTGGGACTGTTGCTCTCACTTAGTTGCTTGCCGTCAGGACCAAAGACCGCCGGGATCACGTCAATGTCTTTTTGCTCGACAAGTGCGTGTAGAAACTGGCCTGCGGACAAGACAATTCGGAATGATTGAGTTTCGCCACCCTTCAGTTCGCGTTCGACAGCAGCCAGCGTTGGTAGATCGCCCGGCGTTTGCGCGAGCACCGGCGCGACACTGATCAATAGTATCGCCAGGAATTGAACCACGAGCTGGGGAGGTTTGGTTTTCATAGACCGAAGCCTTGTACCTTGATGGCAATCGAAGTCAGTACCACCGCTGACAACAGGTGATACTGACTTCGTGGCCGTAAGCTAGGCGTTCGCGGCGGACGCAGCCTCTTCTTCGGGGTCAATCGTGGTTCCGGCCTGAGCCTGGAACGTTCCGCTCTCGCCGTTACCGTCATCGCCAACGCTACCGGTCGGGGGCGGGGGATTGTCGTTGTTATGCCAGCTTCCGCTGGCAGTTGCCGTACTACCCGATCCCGAAATTACCAGGGGGTTCGTAGAGTTGTTGGGATCGGGGATGTTCCAACTAAAAGTGTCAAGAGTGAAAGAGAAAGAACCACCGCTCGAGATCCCACTCGCCAGAAGCGTGTCTACTCCATTCACCTTCGCGTAGAGGTCGTACACTCCGGTAGTTGCAGTGGGATAAAAGTAACACTTTTTTAAGTCTTCCTTATCCGGATCACCGTCTACGGTTTTAAATTTTATTTTGTTGGCTTCTATTTGGGACATGATTTCTCCTCTCTGGGCTACTGTCGGGTTAACACAACCTTAAAGGCTTGTGCTCTGGGCTTGCGACGCGCGAAACGTCTTCGGCAAGGCGTTTCGCGTCTGTCGCACTTTGCCACTAACTTCATGGCCGTGAGCTAAGCTTTCGCTGAGGACGCAGCCTCTTTTTCGGGGTCAAGCGTTTGACCCGTGTGAGCCTGGAAGGTCCCACTCTCGCCGCTAACATCATCGCCAAGGGATGGTCTCTTAACGCGAATGGACACTTTCCTGGTGTCATTGTTGAGGTAGCTTCCGGTGGCAGTTGCTTTAGTATCCTTTCCCTTGAATTTCAGAGGGTTCTCGGGATCGCTGGGATTAGGAATTACCCAACTAAACGTGCCGAGGGGAAACGTGAAAGCACTGCCATTCTTGAGCCCTGTCGCCAGAGGCATATCAAATTTCTCGAGGAAGAATTCGTACGTGCCGTCGTTGTTGGGATGGGGATAAAAGTAACAATCTTTCAAGACGTCGTTAACTTTATCGCCGGATTGGAATTGAATCTTCACTTTGTAACTTTCTTTGTGAGACATGATTTCTCCTCTCTGATCAGTCCTGATCATTAACACAAACCGTAAAGGATGTGCTCTGAGGCTGCGGCGCGCGATCGCCTTCAGCCAAGACGTAGCGGATGTCGCATTGACTTTCAATTATTAACGCGAGAACTTCCTGGGAAAACCACCACGTCCAGGGATTAGCCGAAATACCGCTGCTGAAGCACATTTGAGAGGGAAAAGCTTAGTTGATGGTGGGCATCATATGCCTCTCCAAAGCACAGGTCAACGAATCTTTAAACGCCTCCCTGGAGTGCGGTGCCTTGGCACCGCTTTGGTCTTACTTTCGAAGCATTTGGCTAAAGCGGTGCCAAG
>DASVGE010000109.1:0-34994 GCA_036379695.1 Pyrinomonadaceae bacterium
CCAAAGCGGTGCCAAGGCACCGCACTCCAAGGAGGCGCCCAACTCGAAGAGAAACTATATGGAAACGAAAAAAAGAGATGTCGTCATCATCGGCTCCGGGCCAGCCGGGCTCACGGCCGCGATTTACACTGCGCGCGCCAGCCTGAAACCGCTGCTCATCGATGCTCCCGCCGACGCTGAAAAACAGACCGCGCCGGGTGGCCAGTTGATGATTACGACCGACGTTGAAAACTATCCCGGGTTCGCCGACGGCATCCAGGGACCCGAATTGATGATGGAGTTTCGCAAGCAGGCGGAACGGTTCGGAACAGAATTCATGGAGGCGTGGATCAGGGAGGTCGATCTGTCGGAACGTCCGTTTCAGCTTTACACCGACGCGGGAACGATCTCGACGCAGACTTTGATCATCGCTACCGGCGCGTCGGCGAAGTGGCTTGGCATTCCCGGCGAAGCGAAGGTGCCCGATGGTTTTGGTGGTAACGGCGTTTCAGCGTGTGCGACTTGCGATGGTCCGCTGCCCGCGTTTCGAAACAAGGTCCTGGTGGTCGTTGGAGGCGGCGACACCGCGATGGAAGAGGCGACTTTTCTAACGCGCTACGCCGGCAAAGTTTACGTTGTGCATCGTCGCGACAAGCTGCGCGCCTCGAAGATCATGCAGGAGAAGGCGTTCAGAAACGAGAAGATCGAGTTTATCTGGAACACGGCGGTTGAGGAGATTCTCGGCACGCCGGAACATGGCGTGACGGGTGTTCACCTTCGCAATTTGCAGACTGGCAAAGAGTCTCGCTTTGATTGCTCGGGTGTATTTGTGGCCATCGGTCACAAGCCGAACACCGACTTGTTCAAGGGTCAATTGGAAATGGACGACGTTGGCTACCTCAAAACGTCTGGCCACTCAACCGCGACGAATATTCCCGGCGTTTTTGCTTGCGGCGACGTGCAGGATTCGGTTTACAGGCAGGCGGTCACGGCGGCGGGCACCGGTTGCATGTCGGCCATCGACGCGGAGCGTTATCTGGACCATCTGCCGGTGGCGATGCCGACTGGTGATGAGATAACGATCGAAGGTGAAGTCGTCACGTCAGATCACCAGGCGATCATCACACCCGATGGCCATATAATCCCAAACTAAATTAGCCACAGATAAACACGGATTTCATACACGGATTTTTTCTAATCTGTGAATGAAATCCGTGTTTATCCGTGGCTTATAACAACACGATTGAGTCGTCTTTCTCCCGGCGTTGTGGCGGGAATGGTGGCTGGTGCGGGCAGGGTTCGCAGTAGGCGCCGAGACGCTTGAGGCGGTCCTCGCAGTCGTTACACTTCAAAGCCAAACCGAGTTGTCGAAGAGATTCGAGCAACGGCAACAACAACATTCCACGTTCGGTTAAAGCGTATTCAATGTGCGGCGGGTTGCCGCCGAAGTCCGTCCGTTCCACCAAACGATCCTTTTCCATGTCGCGCAATCGTCCCACCAACGTGCGACTGCTGATCGGGTAAAGACCATTCAGCAACTCCATTGTCCGCTTTGGACCAGCCAGCAACTCCCGCACGATCAGCATCGTCCACTTGTCACCAAGCATCTGCAACGCTCCGGTGATCGGACAGCCATCGAGTTCACGTCGTTTCATCGCGTGTGGCTACGGTCTCAGGTTGATGTTGTAGGTTTTTATTTTCGAGTTTAGTGTCGTGGCATTCATTCCCAGCAGGCGCGCGGCGCGCGATTGGTGGCCGCCCGTCTGTTCCAGCGCTCGCCGGATGAGATCGATTTCAAATCGCCTGACTTCTTCGTAAAAGTTTATGCCGCGTCCGATATCGGTGACGGCGGCGTTGCTGGCGCCGTCCTGGTGACCAGAAACGACTGACTTCGGATCGCTGATCTCAGTGCGCAGGCACTCCTTCGTGATCTCGTTACCGGGCGCAATCACCACTGCTCTTTCGATCGTGTTCTCCAGCTCGCGCACGTTGCCGGGCCACGAGTACGACTCGAGCAAAGCGAGCACTTCCGGCGCCAGTTGCTCCGATACGTTGCGCGCGTTCTCTTCGTTGTACTTTTGAATGAAGTGTTGGGCCAACGGCAATATGTCCTGGATGCGATCGCGCAACGGCGGCAACTCAATCGGCACTACTGCGAGTCGGTAATAGAGATCCTCGCGAAACGTGCCTTGTCGTACCGCTTCTTTTAAGTCGATGTTGGTGGCGGCGATGATGCGAACGTCAACTCGACGCGGTGCCGTATCGCCGAGTGGCGTGAACTCGCGTTCCTGAATCACGCGCAGGAGACGCACCTGTGTTTCGGGCGGGATGTCGCCGATCTCGTCGAGAAAGATCGAGCCTCCGTCGGCAACTTCAAACAAACCTTTCTTCGCTGCAACCGCGCCGGTGAACGCACCGCGCGTGTGGCCAAACAACTCCGATTCGAGCAGTTCTGAAGGAATGTTGGAACTGTTGACGGTCACAAACGGACGACCCGCGCGCGTGCTCGCTTCGTGAATCGCTTTTGCGATCAACTCTTTACCCGTGCCGCTCTCCCCCGTGATCAAGACGGTCGATCGTGCCGGCGCCACTTGTTCGACTAATCGAAACACCTCCTGCATCAGGTCTGAGCGGCCGACGATCTCGCCGCGATCGACTGCTTTACTCATCGCACGGCGCAAGGTACGTCGCTCTTCTTCTTTACGACGTCGCTTAATACCGGCGGCGATGGTGGCGGTGATCTGTTCGTTTAGAAATGGCTTGCGGATGCAGCCAAAGGCGCCGCGCTCCCAGGCGGCGATGGCGGTGTCGAAAGTCGCGTAAGCGGTAATCATCACGATGACCGCGTCCGAATCCATCTTCAGAAACTCTTCGAGCGCGCGCAGTCCGCCGATGCCCGGCATCGACACGTCAAGCAACACCACGTCGAACGCGCGACGCCCGTAAGCCTCGAGACCTTCCTCACCGGTCTTCGCGAGATCCACTCGATAGCCCTCGTTCGTGAGCAGCGTCTCGAGCACTTCGCGCATGATCTCCTCGTCGTCGACGACGAGCACCGATCCTTTTCTGGAGTTCCGCTTTTCCGCTTTCAACATGAACGCGCTAGTTTAGCGACTTCACAACGTAAAACAAAGAGCCCTAAAACCATCCACAGATTACACAGATATCTTTTAAGTTTGATGTCTAATCAATCTGTGTAATCTGCGGATGGTTTGACTAATCGCCCACGGCCTGGAGGCGCGCGCGGAGGGGTGCGGTCGGCAAAGTGATGTGGAAGGTGGTGCCGCGTCCCGGTGTGCTATCGACGCTGATATGGCCGCCGTGTTCCTGGACGATACCGTACGATACGGCCAACCCGAGCCCCGTCCCCTGACCGACGCCTTTCGTGGTGTAAAACGGATCGTAAATCTTCGCGATGTTCTCGGTTGCAATGCCGATACCCGTGTCAGTGATCTCTACGAGCAGCGATCCGTCCTCGGCGGTGCCGGTGGCGAGGATGATTTGGCCGCCATCAGGTATCGCGTCGCGCGCGTTGAGAATGAGGTTCGTAAACACCTGCTGTAACTTGCCGGCATTCGCGTAGGCCTCGGGCGCATCCGTGCCGTAACTGCGCACGATCTCGATCTGGCTGCGACGCAGTTGCGGTTCGAGTAATTGCAACGTGTCGTCGAGCACGCGAGCGACATCGACTTCTGCAAACTCGGTGGCGCTGCCGGTGCGCGAGAAATTCAGCAGGTTGTTGACGATGTTTGTCGCGCGCTCAGCCTGCGTCCGCACTTTTTGCAGCAACGCATGCTTCGGATCGTTTTCGTTGAGCATGCCGAGCAGCATCTGCGTGTACGACGAAACGCCGGTCAAAGGAGTATTCACTTCGTGCGCCACGCCCGCCGCGAGCAAACCGATCGACGAGAGCTTCTCGCGCTGTTGCAACTGTTCTTCGAGCGAAATGCGCGTCGTGACATCTTCCAGCACCACGAGCGCTCCCGTTTGGCCCTGCCCGTCCTGCAACGGCGCCAGTGCGATGTTCAAAACGAGCGCGCGGTTACCGCGGGTGGCGGTGTGGAGCTTGTAGATGTTGCGGATCTCTTTGAGTTGCCAGCCATCCTTGCCCAATACCTGTTTGAGCGTGTCGGCAAAGTCTTCCGAGAACAGCTCCTCAACCAGCCTGCCGATGGCTGCGTCGCGACGCAGATCCAGAATGTGCTCCAGCGCCGAATTCAAGCGCGTCACGCGCCCGTCGAGATCGACAGCCAGCAGTCCAACGTTGATCGATTCGATAATCGACTCGTTAAACTCCTTCAACAGCTTCAACTCCGCCGCGCGCTCCTGCTGATCGGTGTAGAGCAAACTGTTTTCAATCGCGACGGCGACGTACCCGGATACGGTGCGCAGAATCTGCACGTCTTCTGATGAAAGCAAACCGCCATCAACAGAACGTCCAAGACCAATCACCGCCACCATCCGTCCTCGAACCACGCAGGGAACGAAGTAGTGCAGCGATCGTCGCACCGCGTAATTTGACTCGGCTCCGTTCAGATCGAAGTCGTCAGCACGCACAACGCCGCTTTCAGCCGATCTCACGCGGATCATTTCGCGAAAGTCAGGTGGAACAACCACTGACTCGAGACCGACGGACCGCGCCACTACATAACCAGACTTCGCGCTCTTCGACTCCACAAAGATCGCCACGCGCTCGACATTCATCACTTGCTGAAGGCGGCTGACTAACGAATCGAGGAGTGGCTCGAGCGCGGTAGTGGCTGAAAGCGTCCGCCCAAAATCGAGCCAGCTGTTTCGCAGGTCGTAACGTTCGCCGTAAAAAACTCGATCGACCTGCTCCTGCAGAAAGTTCTTAACAGGCGCCGCGGCCATCACGATGGCTGCCATTGCCAACACCGCCATAACCATGGGCAACGTGATCTCACTCGACGTAAACGTCTGCCCGGAACCGAAGGCATATAGACCACCGGTGTAAACAACGATGCCGATAAGCAGCGAGATCGCGAGAGTTGTCAGCGCGTAAACAAAAACGCGCCGCACTACGAGCTCGACGTCCATCAAACGATAGCGCAGCACGGAGTAGCCGAAGGCAAACGGAATAATCGCCAGCGGCAGGATCGCTACGTCAGTCAACCAACGATCGGTCGGCGCGCCAAACAGGTAGAACGCGGCATAGAGAAGTATGAAAGGCGTGATGGCGAGGACGGTGCCCCACATTACCCACTTCACCTGCTGTCGAACGATGGTGCTTTTCGCGTTGATGGACGTTCGAACCAGCATCACAGCGCTCGCAATCAGCGCCGCGACGAGATGCGCGACGGTGAGCCAGTAAAAGAATTGAATCAGTTGTTCCGTGACCGGGATTCTCTGTAACACGGAAAACGCTTTTGCCAGTTCGTCTCGCAGAAAAACTACGACGGACAGGGCCAGCAGTAACAAAGCCGGAACGTACAACAGGACCGCACGCCAGCGGCGTGTGGCGAAGAGTTGTTGCCGCGATGGGTAAAGCGCACAAAAGTGCAGAAACAACGGCGGAAAGAGAATCAGTGCAGCATTGTCGAGCACCGCGATCGCCAGATCGAGATCGCGATAACTACCAACCGGCGTGTAGAACAGGAAGACAAACGCGGCTAGACAGAATGTCGCAAAGTGAAGCACGTAAGGCGCGCGTCCGGCTTGCTTGAACAGCACGAAGAAACCGACGAACAGGTAAACGACGCCCAGGAGATTTATGTAGAGTACTCGCGGCGTCCATTTGTGAATGGTGCCGAGATTTTCGAGGTCGGCCCAGTAAGCACCCACTTCCGCAGCATACGAAGGACGCCGCATCAGGTAGTGCAACTGGCCTCCGACGCGCGCATACTCGAGATAAATCTGCACGTCGCGCGCGGAAGTAATCTGTTCGGCCCTGCCTTGGCCGTCCAGGCTGATGCCGATCAACTGGTCGCCGGGGACCAGCCACGCCCGATCAGCAGCGGAACCACGCTCGATACTCTTCGCTATGATGCCGTCTTTGGTTTCGACCCACTCGACGCCGTCCCAGGGTGGAGTCTCATGGCGGATGCGCTGGCGGAAGTTGAGGAGGCCAGCGCTGATCAATAGCGCTACGCCTATTAGCAGAAACCAGGTTTTAGTTGTGAGTATCGATCCCTTCACTGCTTACTACCTCAACCGTCTCCGGTAGATCCGATTCTTTTAGGCAAGGTATGTTCCGTCACGGATTTACACTGATTAGTGACGATCCGTCGATTAATCCTTGTTTATCCGTAAAATCCGGGGCTCCAACTTTTCGGAATTTCCGAGAATTTGGAAGACCAGGCTTGGAAGCGAAGGAGCAGAACAGCGAGTTGAGAGGGAAAGGTTTACTGGTCTGCTCTCTTCATCTCGCGCCGTTAAAACCTGACCGAGATACCACCACGAACAGACCGTCGAGTGTTGCCGAAGAAGGTCAGGACCTCTCCGTTTTCAGAACTTGTTTGGGCGTCTAACAAGTTACGCGCGTCGAGAATCGCTTCCGCTCGTACCGGTAACCCAAAACTTGGCAACTCCTGCATGACTTGAATACTCAACGAGGGATCGTAAACACCTAATCTCCCCGCGAACGGGTCGATCGCGAATACGGTCGCCTCAGGCGAGAACCGCAGCACGGTGCGCACCTGCGTACCCGTACTGAAACCTGCGGCTAGTTGGAACGCCGCAGTCTGGAACATTCCACTTTCGAATAGCTCCGCGGGAGTAGAAAAACTCTCCGCCAGTTGCTGGCCGCGTCCAAACGCGTAACCCGCCGAAGCACTCCACACGCGATTCAAACGGCGCGTGTAAACGACACGGATGCCGCGTGAAGAACCCTGCTGGTTCGCAACGTCGAGAAACGCATCGCCCGCTCTCCCTGAGAAAGCGCTGCCTGGCGCGCTCAACAAACCTACGCCGCGTCCGGTTGTCGTGTCGAAGAACGCTGTCGCCTCGATGTTCGAGTTGTTGTCGAGAACTCTTTCAACTCCGAACTCGAGCCGGTGACTTCGCGGCATCACTGCCTGCCCGTCGATGAAAGCGACTGGATTAACATCCTGGCGACGGAAAACCACTTGTTCATCTTCAAAGGTAGCGATGCTTTGAATGCCTTCTTCATCTCCGCCTGATGCAAACGCAGCTTTCACACGCGTGCGTGCATTGGCGTCGTACTGGACTCCGAACCGTGGCGTGATGGAGTGCGCGCCGCCGGCGCCGATGAACCGTGAATAGTCGAGTCCCATCACGATCACGATGCCGTCGCGCACGATCCACTCGTCGACAGCGCGGAACGAAACCTGGCCTTGCAGGTTGTCGTGACCGGCGAGGCTGTTGGTCCAGATGGGATTTGCGAAACGCACCCCGGAAGCAGTGATACCAACGCGATGACGATCGCCGACGCGGAAAATCGTAGTTGCTTCAAGGCGTTCCGGAGCATCGCCGGTTCCGGTTTGACCGGACAAGATCAGTTCGACTTGATCTGAAACTGGAGTTGCGACTGCGAAGTTGAGCCCAATGTAAGAAGATCCAACCGCATTGTTTGCGAAGTAACTTTCTACAATTCCGTGCGGCCTGACTCGTGAATCCGATGAAGAGGCTTCGGTGGGAATCTCTGGCGCGGTTTCCATTGGAGTGGCTTCCGCGACCTGCGCTTCACTTTCCGTCGCAGTCTTGATGCTCTCGTCTTCGCCTTCCTGAACGTTGAAAACGGGGCGCCGGTTGTGCACCGAGCGCAATTTCCATTTCACGTCGTCGCGATCGCGTCTGCGTTCCGGCAACGTATTGCCGTAACCCACTGGCTCGAGATTGAAGCGGTAGACCAGTTCCTGTTGCGCCTTCACGTCTACTGAAGTGAAAACCACTTCGCTGAAACCGTTGGCAATGGCTTTGATTCCATATCTCCCGGGCACTACCTTCGCGACGAAGGTGCCCTGTCGATCAGTTCTGGCTTCCTTCACCGCCTTCGCACCTTCACGGACCAACATGACCACCGCGCCCTGAAGCGGGTTGCCGCGATTGTCTAGAACTGTTCCTGTGATAGTTGCGAGTGGTTTCTTTGAGCCTGCGGCAAGCGCGTCGCTGGTGATAATCGATACCAGCGCGATCAGAGATAGACCAAATCCAAATGCTCTCTTCATGCGAAGACCTCCGCGACCAAATTCTCTTTGGAAGCTATGAAAGGCCAAACTGGTTCAGGTTAGGAGACTTATCCGGAACCCCCAAACAAGCCCCTTATTGTCCGCCACCCCATAAATCGCTGTCAAGTAAATGGCGCCCATTATGCCCGGTTTGCCGCCACTTTGGGGCCGTGCTAGGATTCCCACTCCCCTTCAAACACGGTGTAAATTT
The DNA here is from genome assembly GCA_036379695.1 of Pyrinomonadaceae bacterium. Lineage (GTDB taxonomy): Bacteria > Acidobacteriota > Blastocatellia > Pyrinomonadales > Pyrinomonadaceae > PSRF01. Next base: position 8,338 of record DASVGE010000109.1, read on the forward strand.
CACCCATTTTTGGGTCTCCAAATGATAGACGAAGTTCAATCTACAAAACTCCCCAACGGGATAGCCGTCCTGGCGGAACATATGCCGGGGCTCAGGTCAGTTACAGCCGGAATCTGGGTGCGGCGGGGGTCTCGTCACGAAACGGCCGAATTAAACGGGATTTGCCATTTCATCGAGCACGCTGTTTTCAAAGGCACCACCAACCGGAGCGCCAGGGATATTGCTGTCGAAACCGATCGTCTGGGCGGAAACCTGGATGCCTATACGACCCATGAGATGACGGGTTTTACCGTAAAGGTTGCGGATCACGCCCTTCCGCAAGCCATCGATTTACTGGCGGATCTGATTTCGCACCCGCGTTTTGAGCAGGAAGACCTGGAACGGGAGCAAAAAGTCATTCTCGAAGAGATGAAAATGGTCGAGGATACGCCTGATGAACTCCTCGGTGAGCTTTTCAATGCGGCGTATTTCCCCAATCAGTCTCTCGGGCGGCCAATCGAGGGCACGAGGGAAACTGTTCCGACGTTCGATCACAAAAAGACGGTCGGTTTTCATGCACGCGAGTTTTCTTACAGCAACCTCGTTGTGGCCGCGGCCGGAAACGTCGACCACGCACGTTTAGTTGAACTGGTAGCAGTCGCGTTTGACGGTTGCGAGAGTGGCGCCGCATCTCGACCACACGGATTGGACGGCGGCAAACCGCGGCCCGCTGCGCCGATCCTGATCGAACAGAAGAGCGAACTCGAACAAGCGCATCTCGTGCTCGCCACGCCCTGGCCACACGCACTCAGCAGCGATCGCTACGCGGCAAGTTTGTTGGCCACGATCATTGGCGGCGGCACTTCGAGCAGGTTGTGGCAGAAGGTTCGCGAAGAACACGGGCTGGCGTATTCAGTTGGCGCCGCGGGAAGTGCTTTCTCCGATGTCGGCGTTTTTAGTGTCTACGCGGGCACGTCGCCTGAGTATCTCGATCAGGTTTTGGATCTCTCGTTGAGCGAGATGCGACAAGTGGTGCGCCATAACGTTGCGGAAGAAGAGCTGCGCGTCGCCAAGGAACAGGCCATCTCGTCGATCCTGCTCGGGCTCGAGTCGTCGAGCGCACGCGCCGGCACACTCGCGCGCCAGGAGATCATTCACGGTCGTCGTATCTCACCTGACGAAGTGATCGAAAAGATCCGCGCCATCACTGTTGATGAGCTTCAGGAAGTTGCGCGCACTTACTTCAAAACCGAAACAATCGCCCTCGGCGCGCTGGGAAATTTAAATGGTTTCAATGTGGACCGCTCCCGCCTCGAAATCTAGCCACAAAGAAGCACAAAAGCCGCAAAGCCTGTTATAGTTAGTTCACTCGTTTCGTTTTCATTTTGTGTCTTTTGTGCCTTTTTGTGGCTAATGAAGATTACCGTTCTTGGTAGTGGCTCCACTGGGAATGCGGTCTTGATCGTTGCAGGCAACACTCGCGTGCTCGTCGATGCGGGGTTGAGTGCAAAAGAAATTGCCCGCCGTCTCGCCGTCGTCGGTGAAGATGCGCAACGTCTCGATGCCGTGCTCGTCACGCACGAACACGGCGATCATGCCGGCGGCTTGCGCGTTCTGCTTAACTCAGTCGATTGTCCCGTTTACATCTCTGCAAAAACTCTCGATGCTTACGTAAGCGAGCGAGTCAACGTCAGCAATGATGAACCGCGCCGCCGTGCCAAAGCTTTGCGCGATCGCGTAGAACAGATCGAGTCGAGCAAAGACTTTCGCATCGGCGAGATCGATTTTCATCCTTTCACTATTCCGCACGACGCCGTCGACAATTTCGGATTCACTGCCACGCACCAGGGCGTCAAGATTGCTACCGTGATGGATTTTGGTCACATCACGACGCTCATCACCGAACGTTTGCGCGGTTGTGCGGCGATCGTGATCGAGTCGAACCATAGCCGCGACATGCTCAAGGCCTGCGACAATTATCCCTGGGAGTTGAAGCAACGCATCCTGTCGCGTTTAGGTCATCTGTCGAATGAAGATCTGGCTGAGTGGATCAGAAAAGGTTTTGACGGCTGTGCGCAATACATCGTGCTGGCCCACCTTTCACAACGCGCAAACAACCCGTACCTCGCCAAGATTAATGCCGAAGTTGCACTGCAGGAAAGAGCACCACTGTTTTATGGCTTCACGGAGATCCATCTCTCCTATCCGAAGGAGCCGACGCCCTGGATCGAGGTATGAAGAATGCGGATAAAGAACAAGTCAGGAAGAGGGGCTTGCCCCCGCTTTCCGAGGGCGGGGGCAAGCCCCTCTTCCTGACTTGTTCTTCCAAGACTGTCTTAATAATTCTCCTCTTGGTCTTTGTGCCAGTTGCGGCGTGCCGGCAGGCGGAACGCACTCGAGTTCCAAGTGAAGTTAACGAAGTGATCGCGAATATCGGCGAGCAGCTCGCACAGGAGCGTTACGAACAGATCTACAACGAGTCGTCGGAGCTTTGGAAGAAAGACGTTACGCTCGAGCAGTCAAACGAAGTTTTCAAAACTCTCCGCACAAAGCTCGGCCGAGTTGAAACACGCTCGCTTAATTCAGCCATGGAGCAGGAGAATTCGGGCGGCGCGTTGAAAGGACATGTGTTCATTCTCAGTTACGAGACCCGCTTCGAGCGCGGCGACGGCATGGAGACTTTTACCTTAATAGAAGAGAATGGTCGCTGGTTGTTGGCTCGTTATCTTGTGAATTCCACCGCACTCAAATGAGCCACAAATAAGGCACATAAGCACAGATGATCGAACGTTACACGCTGCCCGAAATGGGCGCGCTCTGGTCGGAGCAAAACAAATTTCAGAAATGGCTGGACGTGGAGATCGCGGTTTGCGAGGTCCACGCGGAGATGGGCACGATTCCGCACGATGCGCTGGAGCAGATCAAAGCGCGCGCGCAGTTTTCGGTGGAGCGCATCAATGAGATCGAGAAGACGACTAATCACGACGTCATCGCGTTTACCACGACCCTCGCGGAGTCGATTGGTGAAGCAAGTCGTTTCGTTCACTATGGCCTGACGTCGTCGGATGTCGTTGACACGGCTAACGCGCTGTTGTTGCGTGATGCGGCGGACATCCTGTTGAAAAAAGTCGATACGCTGATCGAGACGTTGAAGCGTCGCGCGGTCGAGTTCAAGAACACGCCGCAGGTCGGACGCACGCACGGCATTCACGCTGAGCCAACCTCGTTTGGTTTGACTTTCGCGCTCTGGTACGACGAGATGCGTCGCAATCGCGAACGCTTAATGCGCGCGCGTGAGGCCGTGGCAGTGGGCAAGATCAGCGGCGCTGTCGGCGCGTTCGCGCATCTCGATCCGTCGGTTGAAGAAAGCGTTTGTGCTCGTCTCGGATTGAAGGCGGCGCCGGTCTCGACGCAGGTGATCCAACGAGACATTTACGCGGAGTACCTGACCACACTCGCGATCATCGCTTCATCGCTCGACAAGTTTGCGCTCAATGTTCGTCACTGGCAGCGCACGGAAGTGCGTGAGGCGCAGGAGCGTTTTACGAAGGGTCAAAAAGGTTCGAGTGCGATGCCTCACAAACGCAATCCGATCATTTCGGAACGCATCTGCGGGATCTCGCGCGTGATTCGTGCCAACAGCATCGTCGGACTCGAGAACGTCGCACTGTGGCACGAACGCGACATCTCACACTCATCAGCGGAGCGCGTCGTGTTGCCTGATTCAAGCATTGCCCTGGATTACATCCTGCAAAAAGCGATCGGCCTGATAGACGGCCTCGTAGTTTATCCGGAGCGCATGCTGGAGAATCTGCGCGCCACCAAAGGCTTGATCTTCAGTGGTCAACTATTGCTGGCGCTTACTAATAAAGGACTGTCACGCGAGACAGCGTACGAGATGGTCCAACGCAACGCGATGCGAGTTTGGGATGAGGATCGAGATTTTCAGGAACTGGTGAAAACCGACGAAGATATCAAAGCGCAGCTATCCACGGCAGAAGTAGATCGCATCTTCTCGCTGGATCATTACCTGCGCAATATCGATGCGATCTACAAGAGGGTCGGAATTTTATAGGTCCTGTTAGTCGTTTAGGACCTATTCCGGAGATCTATTTCATCGAGAACTTCTCGGCAAAATTCCCGATTACCGGCAGCTTGAAATACTGGTTTCCGTAAGCCTTAATCAGGCACATCACCCAGGCGGCCAGGACAGCAATACAGAACACAAGGATCAGCAGTCCAATCAGAAGGCCCCCTATCGACGCCAGCACCTCCGATATCATGGCCAGGACGATCACCACTACTGCCCATGCAATATACAGAGCAATGAGGATCACGATGAATGTTACATTCAGCAGAATCGACTGCATCCCATGAAACCGTACCAGACGACTATCTTTCTCCATCAGGAAGAAAATCAACCCCGAAATCCACCCAAAAACGTACGACAGCAACGCAGCAACATTTTCGTCGAGTCCTGTACTGGATTTACCTGCCTGGGCAGGCGGTTGGCTGCTCACTTGGACGGGCGGCTGGTTTTGCATTATAAGTTTCTCCTGTTAGAAGGGTTATGATCGGGAATCTTCGGGTCCCACGAGCCGGAGATATTATTCCAATAACTGCTTTTTAAGCAATGTTTTATTGATTAGCGCAGCAGGTGCCAATGAAAGCCAAAGTTTACGTAAACCTGAAATCCGGAGTTCTCGACCCACAGGGCAAAGCAATCCAGCATTCGGTCGAATTGCTCGGCTTTTCGGGAATTTCAGACGTGCGACAGGGCAAGTACTTCGAAATCTCGCTCGACGGCTCGATGGACAACCAGCGGGCACTCGAATCAGTCGAGAAAATGGCGCGCGAAGTCCTGTCGAATCCAATCATCGAAGACTACCGCGTGGAGATAGAAGCGTGAAATTCGGAGTTATTGTTTTTCCGGGATCGAATTGCGATCACGACGCCTATCACGTGATCTCAAAACACGTAGGCCAACCGGTGGATTTCATCTGGCACCGTGAAACGGATCTTTCGACTTACGACGCGGTAATCCTTCCCGGCGGGTTCTCCTATGGCGATTACCTGCGCGCCGGCGCCCTCGCGCGCTTTTCGCCGGTGATGAATTCGGTGAAGAAGTTTGCCGAGAGCGGGCGTTTTGTACTCGGGATTTGTAACGGCTTTCAGATCCTCTGCGAAGCCGGGCTGCTGCCGGGCGCGCTGATTCGCAACCGGGATTTGCACTTTATTTGCGAGCACGTCCACGTGCGTGTCGAGACGTCCGACAGTCCTTTTACTAATGAGCTGCAAGCGGGCACAGTGCTGCGCATTCCGATCGCACATGCTGAAGGAAACTACATCTGCGACGACAGCACACTCGCCGAGCTACAGCGCGAGGATCGCATCGTCTTTCGTTACTGCGAGAAAGACGGAACCATCACCGATGCCGCGAACCCCAACGGTTCGCGTGACAACATCGCCGGAATTTGTAATCGTGAACGTAATGTCATGGGCCTGATGCCGCATCCGGAGCGCGCGTGTGAGGAACTGCTCGGATCGAGTGATGGTCGTGATATTTTTCGCTCGCTCGCGGCTACCGTGGCGGCTGCGGTTTAACTCAACTGTTCCACTCAAAATAATGAAACGAATACTTCCGTTCATCATCATTCTCGTGGTTCTTGGTGCGGCCCTGGGCAGCGCCTGGTATTTCACACGTCCGAACCCGGCGACTCCGACAGTCACTCAACCGGCGCCGCCGCCGTCGCCAGGCTCGCAGTCGACGCCTGCTCAGCAACCTGTCGCCAGGCAAGGGGTCCCCGGAGCTGAGCCCGCCCACTCGATTGGACCGGCAAACGCGCCCATACACCTGGAAGAGTTTGGTGATTTCGAGTGTCCGCCGTGCGGCATGCTTCATCCGATTCTCGAGCAGATGCACGAAGAGTTTGGTGAACGTTTGCGCATAACGTTTCGCGAGTTTCCGCTCGCCAATCATCAACATGCTCGTACGGCCGCCGCGGCGGCTGAGGCTGCCGGCATCCAGGGCAAGTTCTGGCCGATGCACGACCTGATTTACGAACGCCAGAATGTTTGGAAGACGCAATTCAATACGCGCGCGATTTTTGAAGACTACGCCAGGGAGATTGGGCTTGACGTCGAGCGCTATAACCGAGACATGGACGGCAATTTGGTGACGCAGAGAATTTTCCAGGACAGCCGGCGCGGACAGTCGCTCGGCGTTCAGGGCACGCCCACCGTCTTTATGAATGGCCGCGAGGTACCGTTTGAGAACCTGGCGCCCGACAAACTCCGCCTCGTGATCATGAAGGAGCTGCAGGCGGTAGGGAGCAAGTAAAGCTAGAAAAAGGCACAAGAGTCACAAAAGTAAATGAGGAAGGTCTACATCGCGGCGGCACTGCTCTCACTGATTGGAATAGCCGACGCCCTTTACCTCACTGTCGAACACGTAACCGGCCAATCCGTCAAATGCACGATTGTTTCCGGCTGCTCGGAAGTGCTGAGTAGTCCTTATGCGGTGGTTGCCGGTTTTCCGTTGGCTGGTATCGGCGCGGTTGCTTATTTCACTGTCTTCAGTCTGGCCACACTCGCGGCGTTTGGTTATCGCGCTGCGGGGACGTTGTTGACGCCACTCGTTACTGCGATGTTCTTCGTGAGTTTGTGGCTGATCTACTTGCAGGCGTTTGTCATCCGTGAGTTTTGCCAGTACTGCCTGCTCTCCGCCGCGGTTACGACTGCGTTGCTGGTAGTGGTCGTTGTTGGTCGATTTGTTCTCAAGCCCGCATCCGTGTAAGGTATTCCATTCAAATCAGACTAAGAAGGTGGTGAGATGGTTCAGCAGCAACCAACGGTCGCGGACATTTTTCGCCGGGCGCAGGCGTTGCGACAGGAGCATTCTGACTGGTCGTTGAAACAGCTCAGGGAACAACTGATCAAAGATTTTTCCGGTGGACCATTTCCGCCGCTGCACAACCTGACCATTCCCGAGCAGGACGACCGCGCGCCGGAAGAAGACTGGACCGCCGGACTGCCGATCGTCAGGCGCGGTATTCAATTCCAGGACTGGAGCGAAGTGGTAGAGGGAATCCTGATCAGCCTGGAACAGACCGAAAACTACGAACGCGCTCGCGGCCCAGAAGGCAGCCGCGACGATTGGCACGATCGCAATGTAGGCATCGACGACGCGTTGGCGAAGGGCGTCGGCAAATGGATGCCCGAGGAGTTGCTGGCACTGGCGGAACGCAAAGGAAAGAAATAGAAACCCATCCACAGATTACGCAGATTCATTTCCGTAATCTGTGTAATCTGTGGATGGCTTTTAAGTTTAGTTATGAGTTTCCTCGACAATCTATTCCAGGATCCAAAATACCAAACCACGGATCCGCGTAAGCCGGACGAGCTGGACGATTCGGAGATCATCATCAGTCCCGACACGCGGCGCGAGAACCGTATGCCGCCCGGCCAGTCGCGCACCAAAAAGTGGCCGGTGCTCGACGCGCACGGAACACCCGATATCGATCTTGAAAATTGGACTTTTGAAATTGAAGGCTCAGTCGAGAATCAACTGAAGTGGTCGCTCGATGAGTTTATGCAATTGCCTGCGGTGCGTGTCTACGCTGACTTCCATTGCGTGACGCGCTGGTCGCGTCTCGACAACGTTTGGAGTGGCGTTTCAACCAGGGAGATCGCGCGACTCGCAGGCGTGAAGCCCGAAGCGAAATTTGTCTTGGCGCTGGCTTACGATTATGGTTGGACCACCAACGTTCCCATTGAATATTTCCTCAAAGAAGACTCGCTCTTTGCGTGGGCTCATGATGGTCAACCGATTCCTCCGGAACACGGCGGGCCGGTGCGTCTGATCATTCCGCAACTCTACGCCTGGAAGTCAGCCAAGTGGGTCAAAGGCGTGCGCTTCCTCGAAGAAGATCAAGCAGGTTTCTGGGAAGAAGGCGGCTACCACATGCGCGGCGTGCCCTGGACTCCCGGCGACGGTGAACGATTCCGCTGGTCTTAAGAGCAATGTCGGAAAGACCAGCAAACACGCCCAAAGACGCTGCCGCAATCATTCTGCTCCGGCAAGACACTAATCCTTCGGACCCGGAAGTCTACTGGGTCAAACGCAGCGACAAGCTCGCTTTCCTGGCGGGTTTTCACGCTTTCCCGGGTGGACAAATCGACGCCGGCGATGCTGAGGTCGACGTCAAAAACGCTCCCAACCCGGAAACTGCGGCGATGATCAGTGGCGCGGCTCGTGAGCTCTTCGAAGAGTTGGGCGTGCTGGTGGTTCGCGGTGGCGAGACACTCACGAAAGGTCAACGAGTTTCACTACTCGACGATCTCGAGGCGGGACGAATGTCCTGGCCCGCGTTACTGAAGCATTACGAACTGTATCTCGACGCTGATGATTTTACTTACGCCGGTCGTTGGGTGACGCCACCGTTCAATGCGCGACGTTTCGACACGTGGTTCTTTCTCGTCAAATGTCCGGTGCGCCAGGAGCCGAATGTTATCGCGGGAGAACTCGCGAGTGGCGAGTGGCTGCCGGCGAGTAAGGCTTACGACCGTTGGGTGAAGGATCAGGTCGTTGCAGTGCCGCCGACGTTACATGCGTTGCGAACTCTCGCGGCCGGCGTCACGCCTGATCTTGTCGATCGATTCTTGTCGATTCCGCACGCTCACGGCGAACCGGCGCGGCGCATAACCTTCCGTCCCAACTACATCTGTTTCCCGGTGCGCACGCCTACGCGGCCGCCTGCGACGCACACGTGTTGCTACATCGTTCACAATTCGAAAGAGATGCTGATCTTCGATCCCGGATCGCCTTACGAAGACGAGCAGGAGGCTTTGGCGGCGTGTGTTGACGAGATGATCGCGGAAGGCCGCGCGGTACGCGAGATCATCCTGACGCACCTGCATCCGGATCACGTCGGCGGTGTTAACGCGCTCAAAGCTCATCTCGGCGGTAAGGTTCCGGTTGCGGCACATGCACAAACCGCTGAAGCACTGGAAGACGTACCCGTCGATCGTTTGATTAACGACAACGACGTGATCACGCTCGACGGTGATCCACAAATTCACTTGCGCGCGTTGCACACGCCCGGTCACGCGCTCGGTCATCTCTGTTTTCACGACGAAGCGCGCGGCGTGCTGATGACCGGCGATAACATCGTCGGCGTGGGTTCGGTGCTCATCGATCCGCCGCAAGGCAACATGCGCGATTATTTGCAGTCGCTCGAACGGATGCGTTCGCTACCGAATCTCAGCGTCCTGCTCGGCGGCCACGGTCCCGCCGTCGCCACGCCGTATCAAAAGATCGACGAATACATTTCACACCGGCTGGAGCGTGAACGAAATATCCTCGCAGCCGTACAAGCCGGAGCCACGACCCCGAAAGAGATCGTCGAAAGGGTTTACACCGACGTTTCCCCCAAGGCGTACGCGATGGCCGAGCGCGCGGTCTTAGCACATCTCGAAAAGCTCCGCGAGGACGGCCTCGTTTAACAAGTAAGTCCTATACGTCCTATAGGTTCTATACCGTTTCGCTGTTAGAATCTTCTCCCCGAACTCAGAACTATGGATTACCCAAAGACCCTTCGCGAACTCAGGGCGGCCAGGTATAAAACCCTCCCGGTCAAAGACGAACTGCGTCTCAACCTGATCAAGAAACTACGTTCCGGTGAGAAGCTCTTTCCGGGCATTGTCGGCTACCAGGACTCTGTTATCCCGCAACTGATCAATGCCATTCTCTCGCGGCATAACATCATCCTGCTCGGTCTGCGCGGTCAGGCAAAGAGCCGCATCATCCGCCTGCTCACTGACCTGCTCGACGAACGCATTCCGATCATCGCCGGCTCGGAAGTTAACGACGATCCGTTTCGACCAATCTCGGCTTACGGGCGGCGAATGCTGGAGCAACACGGCGATAACACTCCGCTCGACTGGATCGGTCGCGATGCACGCTTCGTCGAAAAGCTTGCGACGCCCGACGTCACCGTCGCGGACATCATCGGCGACGTCGATCCGATCAAAGCTGCCAAAGGCGGTCACCTGCTGAGCGATGAACTGACGATTCACTACGGTCTGCTGCCACGCGCCAATCGCGGCATCTTCGCTATCAACGAGCTGCCGGATCTCGCCGGTAAGATCCAGGTGGCGCTCTTCAACATCATGCAGGAAGGCGACGTGCAGATTAAGGGTTACCCGGTGCGCTTGCCGCTCGACGTGATGCTCATGTTCTCCGCAAATCCGGAAGACTACACCGCGCGCGGCAAGATCATCACGCCGTTGAAAGATCGCATCGGCGCCGAGATCATGACGCACTATCCGAAGGAGTTGCCGTCGGCGATCGAGATCACGCGCCAGGAAGCATGGACTAATCGATTTGACGACGGCGACCAGTTGATCGTGCCTGAGTTCATTCGTGAAGTCGTCGAGCAGATCGCGTTCGAAGCTCGCGACGACAATCACGTTGATAAGCATTCCGGGGTTTCACAGCGAATGCCGATCACTGTGATGGAGTCAGTTATCTCGAACGCCGAGCGGCGCGCGCTGCTCACCGGCGAAGAGATGATTGTGCCGCGTATTTCTGACGTCTACGCCGCGATTCCGTCGATGACGGGCAAGATGGAGCTCGAGTACGAAGGCGAGCAGCTCGGCGCGAATCGCATTGCGCGCGATCTGATCAAACGCGCGGCCGGCGAAATCTTTGAAGGCTATTTTGTCGGTATCGATTTTGCGCGGACGGTGCAGTGGTTTGACGAAGGAAACAAACTGCTGTTGGCTGACACAGCCGCCGCGTCCGAGTGCAGAAACTTGATCGAGGCCGTCCCGGAGCTGCTCGAAACCGCGATGATTCCCTTTGATTTCAAGCGCTCTGACACGCCGCAACTCGTGTCTGCCTGCGAGCTCGTGCTCGAAGGCCTGTACGCCGAAAACAAGATCAGCCGCAACGAGGAAGGTAGCTACGCCGCCGTAACCAAAGCCAAGAAAGATCGCCGCGGCATGATCTACGACGACCTAACAGAAACCGGAAAGTATAGTTGACCTTGGCAACGGCGCTTGGGTCGGGTCAGTACCGTAACGCGGTAGCGTCGGGTCCCGCGTACAGGATTTACCGTCAGGATATTAATTACTAGAGCGCGACCCGACGCTACCGCGTTACGGTACTGACCCGACCCGACAGTAATTCTGACTTTTGAGACAAAGCCGAACGGAATGAAGTTTCGCTATTCCAAATTCAATGGCTTCGACGTCTCCTCCATCAACCTGGGTGAGTTGATGGATAGTATGTCGGATGCCCTGCTCGATTCCGGTTACGACGACGATTACTACTGGACTCGCCAACGCAAACCGAATGACACGTCGCTCGACTCCCTGCGCCGTGCGCTGTTGCAGGCGCTGATGGACCAGGGCCTCGTGAACGAGCAACAGATTCGCGAAATGCTCGCCCAGAACGAAGGTAAGTTCCGCGGGTCGCTGCTCGAGGAATTGTTGAATCAACTGATCGAGCGGCTGGTTGAAGAAGGCTATCTAACACTTCACGAAGAACAACAGCGCCAGGGCGAACGTCAACGCGGCATGCCCGGTCCCGGCGAAGTTTCCGAACCATTACCGCGCGACGTCCGCTTCGAAGTCACCGAAAAAGGTCTCGATTTTCTCGGTTACAAAACACTGCGAAACCTGCTCGGCAGTTTCGGCAAGAGCGCTGCCGGACGTCACGACACAGTTTATCTTTCAACCGGCGTCGAAGCCGCGGCGGCGAGCAAGCCTTACGAGTTTGGCGACACCATCAACCTCGACGTCAATACAACCCTGCTCTCCGCGATTCAGCGCGAAGGGTTGAACGTACCACTCAATCTCGAATACCGCGATCTGCATGTTCACCAGTGTGATTACCAGTCGTCGTGCGCAACCGTGGTGATGCTCGACTGCTCCCATTCGATGATCCTCTACGGTGAGGATCGCTTCACGCCGGCGAAGAAAGTCGCGCTGGCGATGTCGCACCTGATCCGCACGCAGTATCCCGGCGACTCACTCAAAGTGGTACTGTTTCACGATGCCGCCGAAGAACTGCCGCTCGCGAAGCTCGCGACAACGCAAGTCGGTCCATACCACACGAACACGGCCGAAGGCCTGCGTCTTTCGCGTCGTCTGCTCCAGGCCCAGCGCAAAGAGATGAAGCAGATCGTGATGGTGACTGACGGCAAGCCTACGGCCTGTTTCGTACAGACTGGTCCCGGCGCCGGAGCTAAAAAAGAAGGCGGCAATCCGGCGCGCCGTCTTTACAAGAACTCGATGGGCGGCGATCCCTTCGTTATGGCCGAGACTTTCAAGGAAGTTCAGGCCTGCCGCAAAGCCGGTATAATGATCAACACGTTCATGCTGGCCAGCGACTATTACCTGGTCGACTTCGTAAAACAGATGAGCGCCATGACCAATGGCAAGGCTTACTTCGCCAATCCCGCAAACCTGTCTCAGTTTGTATTGATAGATTTTCTTCGACGCAGGACCCGACGCGTTAGATAGTTTTTACTGCCACACAGATTTCACGGACGAACATGGATCGGGGCCGACTCAATCTTTTGTCACGGGGCAATCGCGCGATCATGCCCTATTTGATCCTGCTGCTGGGGTTCTGCTTTACGCTACTCGTCTATTACTACTTTTCTAAACTCACTCGCGAACAAGACCAACTGAACTTCGAACGAACCGTCCAGGAAATCCAGGATCAGATCCGGCTCAGAATTGAGACTTCAACCGCCTTGTTGCGCGCCGGTACCGGCCTGTTCGCCGCCAGCGACGCTGTTAACCCGGGAGAGTTTGAGCGGTTCGTACAGCAGATTGAGTTGGACAAGAATTATCCCGGCGTCCTCGGCATTGGATTCGCGCGAAGATTTACGGGCGCCGAAGAAGCAAACATCTTTGCCGAGATGCAACGGCAACGCGGCTCTTCCTTTGCCATATCACCCGCCGCTCCTCCTCGCGATGAATACATCGTAATCCTCTATCTACAGCCGGTGAATGAAAAAAACCGGAAAGCGATCGGGTTTGATATGGCAACCGACCCTGTTCGGCTTCGGGCTATGGAAACGGCCCGTGATTCCGGCCAGCCAACCGCGTCAGGACACGTCAGGCTGGTCCAGGAACGCGATGAACCAGTCAAGCAGGAAGGCTTTCTCATCTACGTGCCCATTTATAAAAAGGGCATGCCGACAGATACCGAAGCTCAACGACGAGCGGCCCTGTTCGGATTTGTTTACAGCCCTTTCAGAGGCGGCGATTTCCTTGAGGAGGTCAATCGAGAAAAGAATTACGACGTAAGTTTCCAGGTTTACGATGGCAGCGAAATAAAGACTGACAATTTGCTCAGCCTTCCGGTTCAGGCAAATTCGGGTGAACCGCTGTTCTCGGATCAGAGACAGTTGAAGGTGGCTGGCCGCGATTGGACTGTGACGTACGCCACCAAACCATCTTTTGAGAAACGCTCGAACAGATCGCTTCACAAGTACACGTTGATCATTGGCGGCCTGCTCAGCTTTCTGTTTTTCGCCGTGACGCGCGCGGAGATTCAGGCTCGCTCACGCGCCGAACGCTCGGCCGAAGAAGTCAAAAAGTCAGAGGCGACGATCCGCCAGACGCTCCACGAGCGCGAGCGTGCTGAAGCAGCACTGCGCGAAACGTCCGAAGCGTTGCGCGACGCGGATCAACGCGCACTACTCGAATACGAACGGCTGCTCGTGAGAATCAAGGCGCTGGCCCAGGCACTCGGGACTGCGCGCGAATTGAATGAGCTCTTCCGCGCGTTGCGCGAGTTCACGAACGTGTCGGTTCCGTGTAACGGGTTCTTTGTTTCACTTTACGATCCGGTTCGTGATGTTCGCACCGCTTGTTACGGATGGGCTGATGGGGACGAGTTGGATGTTTCTGAATTGCCGCCGATGCCGGTGACAGCCACTGGTCCGAACAGTCGCGCGGTGCGCAGCGGTGAAGTCGTCATCACGAACGATTACATGCGCAATCTACCGGGCGGTGTCATAGTTGGCCCCGATAACGGTCTGCGGCCTGATTCTTCGATGGCCGTGCCGATGGCGGTGATGGGCCGGATCATCGGCACGATCGAGGTCCAGAGTTACGAGAAGAACGTGTATCTGCCGGAGCACGTCACGGCGATGAGTATGGCGGCAAACCTGACCGCGGTCGCTTTTGAAAATGTTCGACTGCTCAAGCTCGAACGCACCGCGCGCGAGGCCGCGGAAGACTCGAATCGTTTGAAGGATGAGTTTCTCGCAACCGTCTCACACGAACTGCGCACTCCGCTGACTGCGATACTCGGTTGGTCCAGGTTGCTTGAAGGCAGCGCACTCGATGATTCGATAGTAAAACAGGCGATCGAAACAATCGGGCGCAACGCGAAGGCGCAGGCGCAGATCGTTGACGACATTCTCGACGTTTCACGCATCATCACCGGTAACCTGTATATCGATCTGCACCCGATGGAAGTTGTTCCAGTGATCGAGAATGCGATCAACGTGGTGCGACCGACCGCAGACGCGAAGGGCATCAAGATCGAGACCTACTTCGATCAGAAGCCCGCGATGATTTCCGGTGATGCAAACAGGCTGCAGCAAGTGGTTTGGAACATAATGTCGAATGCAGTGAAGTTTACGGAGAGTGGCGGGCGCGTGTGCGTGAAGGTGACGCAGTCTGGCGGCGCGGTTGAAGTCAGTGTTTCGGATTCCGGGCAGGGCATTAATCCGGAGTTTTTGCCGTATGTCTTCGATCGGTTTCGACAGGCTGACAGCACGACGACGCGCCAGCATGGTGGGCTCGGACTCGGGCTTGCGATCGCGCGGCACCTCGTGGAGATACATGGCGGAACGATCCGCGCTGAGAGCCCTGGGATGGGTCGCGGAGCGACTTTCACGATCAGGCTTCCGTTGGTTGAGGCGGCGATTGGCGTGACGAAGTCAATGCAGAAACCAACGCGCGCGCCGCAGCTGTTATCCGGTGTGAATGTGCTGCTCGTCGACGACGATTCGGACACGCTCAAGCTTATGGAGACGGCGCTGAAACGAAGACAGGCTAACGTGACCGCGGTGTCTTCAGCGGGCGAGGCGATTCAGGCGATCTCGAAGCGCCGGCCCGACGTACTCGTCTCTGACATTGCGATGCCGGATGAAGACGGGTACGGTCTGATCGAAAAAGTGCGTTTGCTGGAGAATGGCGAGGCGCAGGGGATTCCGGCTGTCGCGATCACCGCGTATGCTAAGGATGAAGATCGAGAACGGGCGCTATCGGCCGGTTTCCAGATCTACCTGGCCAAGCCTGTAGAATTGACTGAACTAATATCGGTAGTCGCACGCGCCGCAAAGCGCGACTTCTAACTATGACGCTTGCTCGCATCGACGACATTCAGATGGCCTACACCGATAGCGGGATTGGTCGTCCAATCGTGCTTATTCATGGCTATCCATTCAACCGCTCGCTTTGGAATGAGCAGGTCGCGGCGTTGAGTACGAGTTACCGCGTCATAGCTCCTGACCTCCGCGGCTTTGGTGAGAGCGATGCTTCAGACGCGCCAGCCACGATGAACCGGATGGCCCAGGACGTCGCCCTCTTGCTGGACCACCTCGGGATTACGCGCGCAATGGTCGCCGGCTTGTCCATGGGTGGCTATGTGGCTCTTGCGTTTTACAAGCAGTTCCCCTCACGTGTGCGCACGCTGATCCTCGCCGACACACGCGCGCAGGCCGATACCGAAGAAGCAAAACAAACTCGCGCGCAACAAGCTGAAAAGGCGCTGACAGAAGGAATGGCTGGTATAGCTGACGCCATGTTGCCCAAGCTGCTCACGCCGGAAACTGTGAGCAAGCGGCCCGAAGTCGTGAAACGTGTCCGCGACATGATGTTGAAAACCAAACCCGAAGGAGCGGCGGCGGCGCTGCGAGGGATGGCCGTGCGTGATGACCAGACAGAGCTACTTCCAAAGATCTCCGTACCAGTGCTTATTCTCGTCGGCGCCGAAGATGCGATCACGCCCGTGGCTGATAGTGAAAAGATGCATCACGCGATCGCGGGCTCGCGTTTGGTCGTGCTCGAGAACGCGGGTCATGTTTCCAATCTCGAGCGGACCGAGCAGTTCAACCAGGCATTACAGGATTTCCTGAAAGAGCTGCCCAACTGATGCCGGCGCATAAGAAGTTTACTATCGAAGAGCGCGTGCGTTGGGGCGACGTCGATGCGGCGCGTATCATTTTCTACGGCGCTTACATTCACTTCTTCGAGTACGCCGAGACGGAGCTGTTTCGCGAAGTCGGATTGCACTACGGTGTGATGTTTGACGACTTGAAGATCTGGCTGCCGCGCGTGCATCTCGAATGCGACTTTCATCGCGCCGCCCGGCTGGATGACATTCTGGAAGTCAGTGTTTGGGTCGCGCGCTTCGGCAACAAGTCGATGAGGTTGAATTTTGAAGTGCGCCGGAAAGGCGAGGATGCGTTGGTAGCAACCGCGCACTTTGTATTGGCGGCAGTCAACCAAACGACATTCGAAACCGTTCCCATTCCTTCAGAGTTGCGCGAAAAACTGACGCCCTACACGGAAGATCAGGAATGACGACTATTACCAACAACCCGTTGCTCGACGGCCTTGACGAAAAAGTGATCGATCGAGATCCAATCAAGCAATTTCAGATCTGGTTCAATGACGCAATCGTGGCAAAGCTTCCAATGCCCGACGCGATGACGCTCGCCACCGCAACGCCTGACGGTAAGCCATCGGCGCGCATGGTGTTGCTCAAGCAGGTGGACCACGACGGTTTCGTTTTCTACACCAACTATCACAGCGCCAAGGCTGCCCAACTCGATGCAAATCCTTTTGCGGCGCTCGTCTTTTACTGGGTGCAACTCGACCGGCA
Source organism: Pyrinomonadaceae bacterium (assembly GCA_036379695.1). GTDB lineage: Bacteria > Acidobacteriota > Blastocatellia > Pyrinomonadales > Pyrinomonadaceae > PSRF01. The sequence goes on from DASVGE010000109.1 coordinate 25,235, forward strand.
GGTTCGGGTCGAAGGAAGCGTCACCAAAACGTCGCCGGAAGAGTCGCGTGACTATTTCCGCACGCGGCCGCGCGAGTCTCAGATCGGCGCCTGGGCTTCGGAACAAAGCGAAGTGATCTCAAGTCGTGAGGTGTTGGAACAACGCGCCCTTGAACTCGAGACCCTCTACAGCGATCGTGATATCGACTGTCCCGAGCATTGGGGCGGTTATCGCCTGAAGCCCGAGCGAATCGAATTCTGGAAAAGCCGCATCGGACGCCTCCACGATCGAATCCTCTACCAGCGAACTGCCGAAGGCTGGTCCATCACCCGCCTCGCCCCATAACGCACAAGAAAGATTAGCCACAAAAAGCACAAAATGATTTAGCCGTGAGAGGGGTCAAATAAACCCGTGTGAGAAATCAAAAAATCTTTTGTGCCTTTTGTGCTTTTTTGTGGCTGATCTTTCTTGTGGCTCTTTGTGGCTAAGGACGGAGGGCGCTCTTAACTAGTTTCTTTTTCAGGTCGACGTAACCCTGCTCGCCGGCGACGAGATCTCCCAGCACTCGCTTCACGCCCCGGTGGCCGCGCGCGAATTCGATCATGCGTTCGGTAAATGGCGCGCCCCAGAAGTTGCCGTAAAAACGTCGACGCATCTGCGCTGCTCGTCGCAGCTCGGCGCCAAAGTCTTCACGCCAGCGCTTCTCGTACGATAGCGGCGCCCCGCTCAAGTAGCTTTCGGCAAATAACTCAGCCGAACGTAACGCGTAATAGATACCTTCGCCGGTCACGGGATCAGCGAAGCCGGCTGCGTCGCCGAGCAACGCCCAATCGTCACCGCAAGTCTTTCTACTGTCCCACGTCTTCGCGGCCAATCCGGGAATGCGCGCGGCGTAGCGTTCGGCGGTGGCGCGCAGGTGCTCCTGGATGCGTGCTCGTTCGGGCGTGCCGGTTTCGCTGTGCCAGAACTTTACTTTCGCGCCTTCGCACTGCTGGTAATAACCAATCATGAACTGCCAGAGCAGATCGTCGAGCGGTTCGTGCTTGAAGGCGTCTTGCGTAGTCGCGATGCCGAATGAAATGTGATCCGGGCGAGGAAAGGCCCACGCGTAACCAACCCAACCGGGCAGGAATGCCACGACCGTCGGAGCCACGTTATTCGCCGGCAACGGCGCACGATAACCGAATGCCACCTCCATGTCCGACGGCGGCAACGGACCTGCCAGCATCTTCGCGATGCCGCTGTTTGCTCCGTCTGCGCCTATCAGAAAAGAGCCCGTCCACTCTGATCCGCCCTCGTTCCTCACGCGCCAGCCGGAATCTGTTTTCTTTACTTTTCGCGCCGAGATTTTTTCCGAGAAGACGTGCGCGCCGGCGTCACGTGCACGGTCGCGTAAGTAACTGTCGAAAGCGATACGTGAATAAATCGCGAAGGGCTCTTCGAGCGCCAAGTGAAGTCGTTTACTTGACGGTGAGTAGAGATCGAGTTCGCTAATCGTGCGACCGACAGCATTCAGTAACTGCGGCCACGCTTTCAACGCTTTCGCGGTCACACCGCCGCCACACGCCTTCGGCTCACCCTCGGGCCGCCCGTCAAACAGCGCTACCTTGGCTCCGCCTTTTGCCAGTAACTCCGCCGCAAAAGCTCCGGCTGGCCCAGCGCCGACGACCAGTAAATCAAAATCTGTATTTATCCGTGTCATCTGTGGCTAAACAGTTCTTTCGGCGTTAGAATACCTTCGTTCCCTCAAAAGCACGAAAGACGCACGATGGCCACCCAGAGCAGCCTGGTGTTTTCCGCTATTGCCCCGCATCCACCAATCATGGTGCCTGAGGTTGGACGCGAGTCTATCGCCCGCGTAGAAGATTCGATCGAAGCGATGGCAGAACTGACGCAACGCCTGATCGATTCAGGCGCGGAGTCTGTGATCGTGATCTCACCTCATGCACCCCTCGAAGCTGATTCGTTTGTCGCTTACCAGGGCCCTGAAGTCTTCGGCGATTTCACAAACTTCAACGCGCCCGATACTTATTTCACCGCCAGCGTCGACGAAGAATTACTAAACGCAATTAAAGAGACCGCTGCCGGCGAGCGGTTCGAAGTGTTGAGTCTGCCCAGCCACGATCTCGATCATGGTAGCGCTGTTCCACTCTACTTCCTGTTTCGAAACGGATGGCGAGGCAAGGTCGTTTCGCTGGGCTACAGCTTCCTTTCAAACGAGGATCATGTGCGTTTTGGTTCGTGTATCAGGCAAGCGGTCGATCGGGTCGGACGGCGCGTCGCGTTCATAGCCAGTGGCGACTTGAGTCACCGTCTCAAACCGCACGCGCCGGCTGGTTACAATCCTGACGCTCATGTCTTTGACGAACAAGTCGTCGACGCGTTGCGCTCGAATGCGCCGCAGAGAATTACCGGCATCGATCACAACTTGCGCCGGCTCGCGGGCGAGTGTGGCTATCGTTCGATGCTGGTTGCTATCGGCGCCAGCTCCGAGCTCCCGATGTCGTGCGAAGTGCTCAGCTATGAAGCGCCTTTTGGTGTCGGTTATTTAGTGGCCCAACTGACTAACCAGCAACTCGCGACTGACTGCCTGGATCCGCCTGCGTTAGCTCGACAAGCTGTCGAAAGCTACATTCGCGACGGCGAGGTTCTGAATCCGAGCCGGTTCACCGTAGGACTTTTGGGAGCACGAGCCCCGTGCTTCGTTTCGCTGAAAACGCTTGATGGAGACTTGCGCGGATGTATCGGAACCATCGAGCCAGCGCGCGATACTTTAGCCCAGGAGATAGTGGCTAACGCGATCAGCGCCGCCACCAACGATCCCCGCTTTGACCCGGTAAGAACAGAAGAGTTATCGAATTTGCGTTATTCAGTCGACGTCCTGTTTCCGGCTGAGGAGACGGTGATGGAGGATCTGGATCCGGCTGTCTTTGGCGTGATTGTCGAAGACGAAAGTGGGGCGCGTCGAGGATTGCTGCTTCCGGACATTCCGGGAATCACTGACGCGAAGCAGCAAGTCGAGATCGCTGCGCGCAAGGGCGGTATCGATCAAGGCAGACCCGTCAAACTTTGGCGCTTTCGGGTTGAGCGATTCAGGGAAAAGATTTAGCCGCAGATGAACGCCGATAAACGCTGATCTTTATCTGCGTTTTATCCGCGTTCATCTGCGGCTTCAAAACTAAACGTCGAGGTTTCTGACGTCGAGGGCGTTGTCTTCGATGAACTTCCGTCGTGGCTCGACTGCGTCGCCCATCAGTACCGTGAAGATCTGATCGGTTTCCACCATGTCGTCGATCCTCACTTCCAGCAAGGTGCGCTTGTCGGGATTCATCGTCGTCTCCCAGAGCTGCTCCGGGTTCATCTCGCCCAGGCCCTTGTAGCGCTGGATGGTCAGGTCTTTCTTGGCTGCCGTCAGCACTTTCTCGAGCAAGGCCTCGCGCGTCGGAACTTCTTCGCTGGTACCGTTTTCACCGGAGATAAACGGAGCCGCCAGATCGTCCTCGAGCGTCTTGAAGAGTTCCACTGCTTTCTGAAACTCGACGAAGCTGGCGAAATTCCAATCGATGACCAGGTTTACGCCAGTAGCGGAAACCGTCTCAATCTCCCACAATCCGTGCTCTTCGTCTGAAGTCAGTTCGGTCTTGTAACCTGCCTTGTGCAAAGCGCCTTCGATCTTCGCCATCAGATCGGCGTCCTGGAAGACTTTCCGCAGTGTCAACCCTTCTTTCCGCAGCACGCCCTTACGGCCACTCAACGACTCGAGCAGGAGATTCAGCAGTTGCGGGTCGCCGCCGAGCCGCCGCGTCGCTCTCTCGCAGTAACGTTTAAAATCAACCATCTTTTCGAGCGATCTCGCGAGGTCGCGGCCTTGAATCGCCTGCGCCGAACCGGCTGGTTTCACAGTCATATCGCTCGTGGCCTGCCGCATCAGGTACTGAATCATCGTGCTTTCGTCTTTGATGTACTCTTCCTTCTTCCCGCGTTTTACCTTAAACAACGGCGGCTGGGCGATGTAGACGTGTCCACCCTCAACCAGGGCCGGCATCTGCCGGTAGAAGAAGGTCAGGAGCAGCGTGCGGATGTGTGAACCGTCCACATCGGCGTCGGTCATCAGGATGATCTTGTGGTAACGCAGCTTGCTGATATCGAAGTCGTCTTTGCCGATGCCCGTTCCGAGCGCGGTTATCAACGACTTAATCTCGCTGTGGCCAAGCATCTTGTCGAACCGGGCCTTCTCTACGTTGAGAATCTTGCCTTTGAGCGGCAGGATGGCTTGGTTCTTCCGATCGCGGCCCTGTTTGGCTGAGCCTCCTGCCGAGTCGCCCTCGACGATGTAAATTTCAGACAGCGACGGATCGCGCTCCTGGCAATCGGCTAGTTTGCCGGGCAGCATGGTCGAACCCATTGCGCCCTTGCGAACGATTTCGCGGGCCTTGCGAGCGGCTTCGCGCGCGCGGGCAGCGTCGAGTGCCTTCCCGACAATCTTTCTCGCTACAGGCGGATTCTGCTCGAAGAACTCTGTCAGGCGATCGTTCAGAAACGACTCGACCGCGCCCTTCACGTCGGAATTGAGTTTACCCTTCGTCTGGCCTTCAAACTGCGGCTGCGGCAGTTTCACGGAAATCACCGCCACCAGACCTTCGCGCACGTCGTCGCCCGTAAGCGAGCTCTTGAAGTTCTTGGCCAGACCGGACGATTGCGCGTAGGCGTTAATCGTTCTCGTAAACGCCGAGCGAAAACCTGAGAGGTGCGTACCTCCGTCTACTGTGTTGATGTTGTTAGCAAACGAATAGACCTTCTCGTCGTAGCCGTCGTTGTACTGAATAGCCACTTCGATCGCGAGGTTATCGCCTTCCCTTTCGAAGTAGATCGGCTTGTCGTGAAGCGTTGACTTGTTCTTATTCAGGTGCTTGACGAACTCCGCGATACCGCCCTTGTAGTAGAACTCATGCGAACGCTCCGGCTCTTCGCGTTCATCCTTGATCGTGATCCGGATTCCTTTATTAAGAAACGCTTTCTCGCGCAGCCGCTCTGAAAGCTTGTCAAAACTGAACGCGGTTTCGGTGAAGATTTGTGCGTCGGGCTTGAAGGTGATTTTCGTACCGCGCTTCCGTGTCTTCCCGGTTTGTTTGAGAGCCGCAACGGGGATACCTCGCGCATACTCCTGTTCGTAAGTCTTCCCCTCACGCCAGATCTCAAGGTGCAGTTTCTCGGAAAGGAAATTGACGCACGAAACGCCAACGCCGTGCAGGCCACCTGAAACCTTATAAGCGTTTGAATCGAACTTGCCGCCGGCGTGAAGCTTGGTCATCACCACCTCGGCCGCGGATCTCTTTTCCTTCTTGAGTTCGTCGACCGGGATGCCACGCCCATTGTCGATTACGGTAATTGAATTATCGAGATGAATGTTTACGTCAACAGTGTCGCAATAGCCTGCCAGGGCTTCGTCAATTGAGTTGTCGACCACTTCGTACACCAGATGGTGGAGACCGATTTCTCCAGTCGATCCGATATACATGGCCGGACGTTTTCGGACCGCGTCGCGCCCTTCCAAAACTGTGATCGATGTGCTGTCGTAAGTCATACTTTTCTTTTGGGTGACATTAGTTCCTGGTGTTGCCAATATCTTCTCCTATCCACTTATCAAATACTTCGACTGCCGAGCGCGAGCAAAGAATCGACGTTCCTGCTAAGCACTTTGCCATCCTCGATTTCGTACACACTGGCCCGAGAAAAGAATTCTTCGACATGACTCCGCTTTGAGGTTGTAATGAAGGTTTGTGTGCGATTTTCAAGGTATTCAAGAAGGTGTCTTATCCTTCGCTCATCCAGTTCGGCGTCGACGTCATCTATGATGAAAACCGGATGGTTATTCGACGCCAAATTATACAACGAAATCGCTGCTAAGTCTAATAATAACAATGCACTACGTTGCTGTCCGGAACTGCCGTAAACGCGGATTTCCCGGCCGTCCAGATGAATCTCCAGATCGTCCCGGTGCGGACCGATCAGCGCATGGCCCGCAGACACCTCGGCAGCCATTCGCAGCGAGATTCTCGAGCGCAAAAGCGACTCGTAATCCGACATGTCGCCCTTGTTTTCGAGTGCGGAGACGTAGCGTGTCGTGAGGTCTCTTCGTTCGAATAGTTGCTGTGCGAGTTCGGCGTTCAGACCCGCCACATATTCGGTGCGTGCTTGATGGATCAACAGGCCCAGGCGGACCAGTTGTTCGTTCCACGGCGCGAGCAGGTCCTCGACTTTTTCCGGGCCAAGCTCATTCTCGTTGGCGAGTTGCAGCACCCGGTTTTTCTGTTTGATGACTTTGTTGTAGTCGGAGAGTGTTCTTAGATATGCCGGCTTGAGCGAGGAGATCCCACGATCGAGAAAGCGCCGGCGTGCTTCAGGCATACCACGCACAACGTCCAGATCAGCACCGGTGAATGAGAAGACCTGGAGCTGTGTGAGATACCGTGCGAGCGTTTCGCGCTTCGAGTTTACGAAGATTGTTTTTGAGTTGTCGTGAAGACTGACGTGCAGTTCTCTCTGCAGATCTTGTCCGGTAGTGACCGTTCCTCTGACGACTGCTAAATCTTCTCCAAACTTGATCGATTCTTGTAGTCGTTGGGTGCGAAAGGATTTGGTCCGGGCCAGGAGATAAATAGCTTCAAGCCAATTCGTTTTGCCCTGCCCATTATTTCCGTAAATGATATTGAGCCGCGGGCCCCACTCAATTCTCCCACTCAGATTGCGAAAGTTCGTCGCCTCAATTGCAGCGAGCAGCATCGAGTGATATTAGCATGGGGCCACGGATTACACGGATCAGATGCGCATCGGCATGACGACGTACTTGTATTCGTAGTCGCCATTCTCAGACGGTTTTAGTTGAGCTTGTGAGTTGCCGTCTTTGAATTCGAAGGAGATCTTTGCGTCGCCGATGACATTTAGAAATTCCTGAAGGTATTGCGCGTTGAAGCCGATATCTGTGACGTCGCCGGTGTAGTCGGTTTGCAGTGTTTCGTTGGCTTCGCCTTCTTCGGCGTTTTGAGAACTGATTACCAACTGATTCGGCTCGAGGTGGAAGCGGATCGCGTGCGATCGTTCGTCAGCCATCAAAGCAACTCGCCTGATCGCCAGGTTGAGCAGACTGCTATTGAATTCGACTGACTTGTCGTTGTTCTTCGGCATCACCATTTCGTAGTTGGGAAACTGCCCGTAGAGCATGCGCGAGATTAAGAGTCGTGGTCCAACCTGGAAATAGATGTGATTCTCATCCATGCCCAAACTGATCTCATCATCGAAATTCGCAGTCAGTTTGGTTAACTCAGCTAACGTCTTGCGGGGAATCAGCGTGTCGATTGTTTCCCTGGCGCCATTGCTGGTGAGGCCTTTCTTTTCGACATACGCGAGACGATGGCCATCGGTTGTAACCATCCGCGCCCCTGTTTCGTCCAATACAAACTTGGCGCCTGAAAGTGTGTAACGTGACTCTTCCTGCGTGATAGCGAAGATCGTTCGGTCAATAAACGTCTTGATGACACCGGCCGGCAACTTCGTCGGAGCTGATTTGAATGAAGGAACTTCAGGGAACGCATCTCTTGCGACGCCGACCATCTTGAAGCGCGCACTCGCACACTTCACTGTCACCCACTCGTTCTCTTCTTTCTTGAAAACAACCGGCGCATCCGGAAGTAATCGCGCAATCTCAAAAAGTTTTCGTGCCTGCACACACATCGAACCGGGCGTCGTGATCTCTTCCGCATCCATGTCACAACGAATCGTGACGTCGAGATCCGTTCCCGTAATTCTGATCGAATTTTCGCCAACCGACTCAATCAGTATGTTTGAAAGAACCGGGATCGTGTTTTTCTTTTCGACCACGCCCTGAACGAAGCCAAGTTCTTTTTGCAGGTTCTGTTTACTGACTACGAATTGCATGCCGTCACTCCTTCGACATCCACAAACGACCGCGCGATTCTTCTACTCCAGAATTAAAAACCTAATATTTATTTCCAGCAGTAGTAGTAGGTGCCTGTGGATCTGTGAATAAATACGTAAACCTATTGAATCAATCTACTTAGAGCGCTTTCAGCCCTGTGGAAACCTGTGAAAGTTTCCAGCCGCGTTTCGGAAAAAATTTGAAGACGTGAACATTAACACATTTCCACAAAACGTTCTCGGTGGATTGTGGAAAAACTACGGCTGCAAGAACCGAAACCGTTGAAACGGTTTCCGGGGGATGCCTTCCGTTCAGCACCGGGCTAAAGCCCGGTGAGAATGAAATGGCTTTAAACCAAAACCGTTTCTTATTAACAAGACCACTATGAATCTATTTTTGTAACGACTCCGAGAGTTCGCTGATGAGTCGTTGCAGCGTTTCATCGGTCGCGACCAGCGCTTCAATTTTTTCCACCGAGTGCATGACGGTGGTGTGATGTTTGCCGCCGAAGGCACGACCAATCTCAGGGTAGCTATGTTTTGTCAGGTGCTTACAGAGGTACATCGCAACCTGACGAGGATGTGAGATTTGCCGGGCGTTGTTTTTGGAAATCAACTCTTCGCTTGTCAGTTTGTAAGTTGAGGCGACCAGTTTCTGAATCTGCTGAATCGTAACAACACCGGATTCCTCTTCCTTGGCAATGTTTCGGATCGCATCCTGAGCCAGGCTTTTTGAAATCGGCTCACCTCGCAGAGACGCGATCGCGATCAGGCGAACCAGCGAACCCTCCAACTCACGCACATTGCTCTTCACACGCGCGGCAATGAACATCGCCACATCGTCAGGAATCGACACTCGCATCAAGTCGGCTTTTCTTTTCAGAATGGCGATCTTGGTTTCGAGATCTGGTGGCTCGATGTCTGCGATCAAGCCCCATTCAAAGCGCGAGTGAAGACGTTCTTCGAGCGTTGGTATTTCGCGAGGCGGACAGTCGGAGCTGATCACGATCTGTTTTTGCCGATCGTAAAGCGCATTGAACGTGTGAAAGAATTCTTCCTGCGTGCGCTCCTTGCCGGCCATGAATTGCACGTCGTCGATCAGCAGCACATCAACCGATCGATACTTCTCGCGAAAGCTTTGCGTCTTGTCGTAGCGAATCGCGTTGATCAGATCGTTCATGAAGCGCTCTGACGAGATGTAACAGAGCTTGAGATGCTGGTTGCGAGTTTTAATCGCGTGACCGCATGCGTGCATCAGGTGAGTTTTGCCGAGTCCCACACCGCCGTAGAGATAAAGCGGGTTGTAAGTTCTTCCAGGGGCCTCGGCGACGGCAAGCGAGGCCGCATGTGCAAACTGGTTGCACGAGCCAACGACGAAACTCTCGTAGGTATATTTCGAGCTCAGCGAAGGTTCTGCCTGCGACAGAGGTTCGCTGACAGTTACCGCCGGAACGTTGTTCGACGAAGAAGTCTCGAGATTACGGTTGTCGACGTCAATAGCCCCGGACGGCGGTGCCAGGTGAAGTTGCTCAGGGACCCAATCGGAAACTTGACCGACGACCCAGCCGACTGAGTAGCCCGATAAGCGAAGCTCGCTCAGCGACTCAGCCAGGACATTGCCATAGTTGGCAACGACCCAGTCTTTAACAACCTGATTAGGAGCGCGAAGGTGAATGACGTGTTGAGAGCTATCGAGGCTTTCAAACTGGATAGGACTAAACCACTTGTCTACTGTTTGCTGGTTGAGTCGACCTTTAAGTGAATGAAGAATCCTGCCCCAAACATTAGTCTCAACAGAAGTGTTCATCGAAGAGCCTAAGGGAAGGCAATTTGATTAAAGGTATG
>DASVGE010000110.1:0-21764 GCA_036379695.1 Pyrinomonadaceae bacterium
CACGTCTAACGAGCGTCACACTCTCGAGCTTTTCCTCTCCGTGCGCCGCAACGACCCAGGTCGCGCTCAGATGTCTCCCTCTCACCTGTCTCAGCAAGCTGAACGCCTGCGATATCTTGCCGAGCGATCCCAGGACAAATCGAAACGTTGAGGTCGACGTCGCCTGTTCCGCAACCAACAACACGTCCGCGCCGCGCTTGCGCAAATAAGCTCCGACCGCCAACAGCAATGGACCACTGCCCGCAACGACAACGCGCTTCCCTTCAATCGGCAATCCCGTCTTCACGAGCGCCTGCAATCCACCGGCGCCCATCACGTTCGGCAAAGTCCAACCCGGAAACGGCAGGAAACGTTCACGCGCCCCGGTTGCCAGCACCAATGTCGTATATCTCAACTCGCAAACGCCATCAGGTGTTTCAGCGCGCAACGTTCCGGGCCGGGGCTGTTCAAACACTCGCGCGCCGTTGATGAGTTGGATCTTAAGGCTGCGAAGTTTTTCAAACCACGCTTGCGCTTCGCGTGATGCAGGCTTCGTTTGTTCACCGCGCCAGATCTGTCCGCCTGCGGCAGGATTATCATCGACGACTGCGACGCGCGCTCCACTCTGCGCCGCATGATATGCCGCAGCCATTCCCGCGGGTCCGGCGCCCACAACCAGCACATCGCAAACGTGATGAGCATCAGCCATCAGTTCGCACGTCCATTCCATTTCTGCAAACCGTTTGACAACTGCGACTATGCTGGTCGCCGTCAATCGTCACGCGACACTCGAAACAGATCCCCATCCCACATAATGGACCCCGTGGCTCACCACTCGCGGAACGACGAAATGCATATGTGCCTGTCTTGAGAATTGCCGCCGACACCATGCTGCCCGCCGGCACCGTCACGGAAACGCCGTTGACACGAACGGTCACCGTGTCAGACATGCGCCGGCTCCTGTGTCAGGCGCGCGGGCAGGTAAGGCGCCAGCGGGATTTCAGTCTCTCGATTCATGATCTGTGCGACGAGAAGTTTCGCAGTGCCGAGCGATGTGGTGATGCCCAAGCCCTCATGTCCAGTCGCGAGATAAAGGCGCTTGTGTTCGACGTGTGGACCAATCAACGGAAGCTTATCCGGCGTTGCGGCGCGGAAGCCGGTCCATGTCCGTAACGATGAAAGCTTTCGCAGTCCAGGCAAGTATTCAATCGCGCGATTGAGCATGCGCGTGACGATCGACCCATCAACGCGAGCATGATCTACGTCGAACTGTCTTGAAGACCCGATCAGCAACTGTCCTGTCAGGCGGGGCTGGATGTTGAAAGCAACAGAGTCGGCAGTCAGTGAGTGCGCGCTCTTTAGATATCCAAGCTCCACAAGCTGGTGATGCAGAAAGTTCGGATAACGATCGGTGATGACGAGATGGCCTTTGCGCTTCTTCACCTCCAGCCCCGGCGTCAACACCGGCGACCAGCTACCGGTTGCATTCACGATCACTCCAGCGGAAATCGAAGTTCCATCGCGCAAGCGAACGCTATCGGAACTGATAGTTTCAACGGCCTTGCCGAGAAAGAGCGCCGCGCCCTTCGACCTCGCCTGGTCCACAAAAAACTGCGCCGCGCATGGCGGATAGATCACGCTATCACCCGGAACACGAAGACCTCCAACCAATCCCGGTCGTAAGTTCGGTTCGGCTTCCGCAACCGACTGCGCATCGAGAATCTCAACCACAACACCACGCTCGGTATAAAACTGCGCCTTTCGCGCGACCTCCGTCATCTCTTCTTCATCGGTTGCAATCCACATCGTGCCGCATGCGTCGTGCTCGACTTCGCGTGGCAACTCATCCCGCATCTCGTCCCAAAGCTGCTGCGAATAACGTGTCAACGCAAACTGCGCCTCCGAATCGTCCATCACGACGAGATGGCCCATGCCCGCCGCAGTGGCGCCGCCGCCGATGATCCCAGCTTCGACGATCGCCACGCTGAGTCCTTCACGCGCACACTCCGCAGCGCAGGCCGAACCGACAATGCCCGCGCCAATAACGACCACGTCATAAGCTTTAACCGTCATCAGCGAATGCCCGTCGCAAAGGGATCGCGTTCGTCGAGGATTAGATCAGCTTCCGCGGTGATGAAAGCGGAACCTTTGATACTCGGATGGATCACGTTGTCGATCACTCTCACGGTGCCTTCGAAAACACTGCCGACAATACTCTCCTGCCGCCAGACCTGGCCTTCGCTCAGTTTCCCATCCGCCACTAAACACGCCAGTTTGGCGCTGGTGCCGGTGCCACACGGCGAGCGGTCGTAAGTTTTACCGGGACAGAGCACAAAGTTTTTACTGTCTACTCCGTCCAGCGTTGAAGGCGTAAAAAGCTCGACGTGATCGATCTCGTGACCGTCGTCTCCGGTGATTCCCGCTCGCGCGAGAGACTCTCGCACCGCCAACGTAAACTCCATCAGCCGATCGAGATTCTCCAGCGCCAGTTCTTCACTGTGCTCCTTGACGAGAAAGAACCAGTTGCCGCCCCATGCTACGTCCCCGGTCACTGGTCCAAACCCCGGCACGTCTACAGTCACGTTTGTCGCCAGCCGGTAACTCGGCACATTCGCGACTTCAACTTTTCCTTCTTCGTCGAGATGCGCAATCACAACCCCGACCGGTGTCTCGATGCGATGAGCTCCCGCGCTGATGCGATTCAGGTGAACCAGCGTGGCAATCACTCCGATCGTCCCATGTCCACACATGCCCAAATACCCGACGCTGTTGAAGAAGATCACACCCGTCACACACGACTCATCAACCGGAGCACACAACAACGCTCCCACAACTGCGTCCGAGCCACGTGGCTCGTGTACCACGGCGCAGCGAAAGTCGTCATACTCATTTCTAAAACGCTCGACGCGATCTGATAACGCGCCGGCGCCGAGATCCGGACCGCCACTGATCACCACACGCGTCGGTTCACCACCGGTGTGCGAATCGATCACCCTGATGCGTCTGGTTCGTGAATCCATCGAGATCGGACAAAAACTATCATAAAAGCCGGGGATTTTGCGCGAATTGAACGCAGATTCATCCGTGTTATTATGTGCTGCCCTTATGCGAAAGTTGCTCCTCCTTGTTGTATGTCTGTTCTGTTGTGTTGTTCCTTCAGCCAACGCTCAGCTAACCGCATTACAGGCTCGCGAATCGGAGTGGAAGAACTATTCGTTGCCCCAAACGAATTTCACCCGCCACACGAGCCCTGACAAAGACATCGTCTTTCGTGTGCCCGCTGATTGGAAACAACAAGGCACGGACCTTTTATTCATCGGCCCACATTCCGCTGAGATCAAAGTATTTATCGACAAGGTACCCGACGGTTATCCGTTGCCGGACTACGTCGGATCGGTTTTGAGAGTGGTGCGCTCCGTCCCGGGTGTGGAAGCACCGCTGTCCCGCAAAACACAGCTCCAGGATCTCGAGGCACGTGAGATCCTTTTCGAGAATCCGACCCCTGAAGGAGACTCAACACGCATCATTAGCTGGATTACGATCAACGGGCCGCTCGCCGTCGCTTTCGGACTGAAGACACCGACGGCTCACGCCGCGGAGATCGAGCCTTTCTTCAAAGCGGTCCTGCAATCGGTCATATTTCTTCCGCGCGAACACTCAACGTTCGATTCGTTGCGATCTTCGACATTGAAAGCTCCCGCGCCCGCTCCGATCCACGAGATCGCGAAAGTCGTCGCTTCTTTCGACGACGCTGTCGTGGATCGCGAGTCACTGATCGCTCGATTGACCCCGCTCTTTGCTTCGCAGCCCGATGTTGCCGTGGATCTATTGGTCGACCGGCGGCCGTTTGTTCGCGCCGCTGCGGTTCAAGCTCTCGTTCGCAGTAACAACAGCACTCTTGCACCTTTCCTTTGGGAGCTGATTGACGACCAGGAACCACTCGTCGCCGAAGCCGCTGCTCGCAGCGTCGCAAGCGCACCTGACGTGATTCAGAAGACGATCAAAAACTCGATGTTCGGGCACAACATCCGGATGCTCGCCAGAATCTGGACCTTCATGGCGAAGGAAAAGCGGATCGAGATGCTGCAAAAGGTTTTCAGCAAGACTGCCGCTCGCAACACCGCTCCTCCGCCGCCGGCAAAACCTTCTGCGAAGGGTGATGTAACGGTTGTAGTCAGTGAACTCGCCCCGGTCAAACCGGGAACGCCCGTGCCTGACGTGACCCCGGGATTCTCTGACGATCCAAACGTCCAGATGAACGTGCTGAGACTGCTGCGCGATGTTCCCGCCGCAGACTTCAAGCTGCCGCTCGACAAAATTACAGCTTCGAACAACGATCAACTGATAATCGTCGCCTTACAGGTGGCGAACGATCGCGGAGAATCACTGCCGGTCGATGCGTTGATTAAGCTGGTCGCGTCTTCCGATCAGAAGGTGAGCAAACTGGCCGTGCAGAGTTTGGGCTGGTCAGCGAGTGTCGCCGAGGTGCCTCGTCTCGAGGCGTTGATCTCGAAGGACTCCGCAACGTCCAAAAAACCTCTGGATGACGAACTAAAGCTCACGATCAAGAAAGTTCGCTTTCGTAATGATTTGGGCGCAGCTAAAAGCGCAACTGAATCACGCGAGCTCATTAACAAAACGTTGTCTGACGATTCGCTGGCCGGCTTTGCCTGGCGTTATCACTGTGAAGCTACCGTCTCAGGTTGTGATCCAATCAACACTCCGAAACGTGAATTCACGGTGAAGCCTTTTGGTGAAAACATCTTTCCAGCGAAGGTAAATCTCTACACCGCTATTCCCAAACCCGGCGAGGCAGTACAGAAGTTTTATCAAACGCTGCACGGGCTACAGATGGACTCGCCGCGAGCGCAATCGAACCTCGCGCTCGTTCTCGGTAGTGTCCGGCAAATGGTGGCCCAGGAGTTAAGCGCTCCAACCGACGCAGCAACCCTGATCGAATACACCGGTATCGATCCTAATGCGCCGATTGCATTGGCTGCATGGTCCAGCCCACTCATTGCGCAGCGCCGCGCCATTGTGTTGCGAGTCAAAGACCGGGGCAGGTTCGAACGCGCGGTGGAACGCTTTCAAAATGCCAACGGCAACTTCACGGACCTCGTGGATTACCTTGCCGCAGGCACACGAGGCATCGCAGCATTGCCTGCGATTCTCCCGCTCAGCGCGCAGGAGGTGCTCACTAAAGCTCCGGATAAATCAAAGGATAGTCCTCGATCTCCTTACTCGTTCAGCAAAGACACTGAGTGGAACGGACTACGCATCAGGACCATCGAGCACGGCTGGCTCGACTCTGACTCGCAGATCAAAAACTCCATCACCCACATTATTTTCACCGGCGACACTGCGATCATCGCGCCGGATCTGGCCACCATTCGCGAACTCCTCGTCAATGCGAACAACGAAGCCAGCCTCGCCGGTAACGCCGAGTTTCGCAAAACGATCGAGCAACGCGGCGACGTTGTTTATTTCAGCGATTTCAACAGCGTGATGGCTGAAGTTGCCAATGCCGGTAAAAAGTCCGATTACAAACTCCACGAAAGCGGCGCACTGAACATCGCGAGCGCCTCGTGGGAGAATGTTCATCACCTGGCTTTTGAAGAAAGTGATTGGGCCAAACCACTGCTGCCCTTTCAGCCGAAGGAACTATCAGCGCCTCGTGACCTACTGCCGGCGTCAACAGTCGCCTACTACCTCATGAACGTCGATCTGCCGCTCTTCTGGTCAGGTAAGTTGCGGAAAGACTTCCTCCCGGATCTTGAAAATTCGAAACTCTGGTTGCTCGACTTCAAGCGGGAAGTGTTGCCGGAACTCGGTCCGGAATGTGGCGCCGTACTGCTCGATCCTCCTAACATCAATGATTTCCCGAATGTGTCCTGGGCCGCTTTCTGCAAACTCAGGAGCAACAAACTCGCCGATGCTTTGCATAACGGAAAACTCTTTAGCGGTGTCGGACCGGCAAAGGACTACGCGGAAGTTAAAGTTGACGCTGCTTCGTATTTTGTCGGGGTGCGCAGTGGATTTTTAGTTGTCTCCAATCGCGCCAAAGCATTGGCGGAGTTCGATGGCAGGAGCAACCTCGCGGCGACGCGCGATTATTCTCGCGCGGTCGAAAAGGTTCCCGGTGGCGTCGTTGCGTTCGCCGGTTACAACCTCGAAGCTGCGGTCGCGGCGGCCAGCATCACCAGCGCTGACGGACTTCAGAGTCAGATCGCGAACGTGATCTTCTCCGTGGCCAGCGCTTTTCACAGTCAAAACTTCTATGCGACGGCAACGGCCGGAAGTATAGAAGCGAGATCCTCCGTCGCGATGGATCGCGAGGGACGCTATTCGATATCCGATCTCTCGTTTCTCCCGCGAGGCGCGAACATCACCCTGGCGACAGTTGAGGCGGGTGGCATTCCGATCACGGATCAAAAGCGCTTGAGCAAGCTCGTGATGAAAGTGCGAGCAAAAGCACCTGGGCCAATCGAGAATATCAAAGACGATATCAAGAGCGATGACCAGACTGTCGAACAAAAGTCGGCAACAGAGTTGGTGCTCACCATCAACGCGCGACGCAGCGCCAGCGAGAAGTCAGTTGAACTTCCGGTCAAGGATCCTGAACTCGAGTTATTCCTTAAAGCTACTCCTGAATTTGCCGCCGATAATCAGCAGGTGAAGGACAAGGCTCGTGAGATTGCCGGGGACGACCGCGATGCGTGGAGCGTTGCGCGCAAGCTGGCGGACTGGACTCACGAGAATCTCGAATGGAAATCTGTCGCCCACGCTGATGTGGGCCAAACCCTTGCTTCGCGTGAAGCAGACTGCTCTGAGTTTAGCGCGCTCTTTGTCGCCATGGCGCGATCGTTGGGACTGCCGGCGCGCATCGTCTCGGGCCTGGCTTACTCCGGCAGTTCATTTGGTGGTCATGCCTGGGTTGAAGTCTGGGCCGGACGGTGGATCGAACTCGATCCGACGTGGGGCACGCACTTCGTCGACGCTACTCACATTCGCAATACGTCGAGTTCATTAGTCACCTCGGCAGCATTGAACCTGATCGAGATCGAGGTGCTGGAAGCAACGCGAACGGTGGCGGACTTTCAGAAGAGCCCGCAGGCCCTGGCCCAGCACCTGGTAACAGCGATTCCGGCCGGCAATGAATCGGACGTCGAGGCCGCCCTTGATTTGGCCACGCTCACCGACGAGTTCATGGGCGCTGGAACCTGGTCAAAGATGAATGACCGGGAGCGAGAACAAATGTCGACAGCGTACCGGCGTCTGCTGATGGAGATCGTCAACGGTTACGGTCCGGACAAGTCGTCTCCCACACCGCAAAAGATGCGTCTCTTGCATCTCGCAGAAAAAGGCGACACGGCAGAAGCAACGTGTTTGCTCGAATCGTCCGACCTTCTGATGAAGCTACGGCTCGTGCGACGCAGCGACGCCTGGTACCTCGTGGAAATTCTGCAATCCGACAACCAGTACCACACTTCGTTGGAATCGCTGCGGCCCGCAATTACAACCATAGAACGCGCGCGCGCGGGCCAAAAAGCTACCGGCATTGGGCTGAGTGATTTCTCGCGCGTGTTGCTTTTGCATCAAACCGACGCGGCCAAAGCACTCGCCGTCGCCGAAAACGCCCTCAAATCCAACCCGACGGATAAGGGCTTACGACTCCTCAAAGCAATTTGCCTGCTGAGCGTGGAGAAGCGAGACGACGGCTTGAAACTGTTCCGAGAGCTGAGCAGTGAGGGTTTCGCTCCGGCGATTTACCAACTCGCCACTGAACTCAACGACTCCGATGACGAGCAGGAAAACAAGGAATCCATCGCCCTGTTCGAGCGTTACACTTTGCTCGAGCCACACGATTCACGTGTGTTTGCCGCGTTGGCTGTGGCTTATGAAAATGCGGATGAACCCGGCAAGGCCGAAGCCGCCTATCGCAAAGTCATCGAGATTAACCCCGCGAACAGTGACGGACACCTGAATCTCATCAACTTCCTGATCCTACAGGACCGAATTGGCGAAATCAGACCTTTACTAGTTGCAGCCGAAAAAGTGGCAGATAACGAACCCGATATTTTTGGTTCGGCAATGGAAAATCTCACATACGTCGAAGATCCCAAATACGCGGAGAAACTCGCCGCCAGCGAACCATCGCGAATGGCAACCAGCGCCAGGGCGAACATTGCTCTTGGCGAAATCTATTTAGACAGTCACCGGTATGTACGCGCGCTTCAGTTCCTGAGCAAGGCTGCGCAACTCGACAAAGAGTCGGCGGAGCCTCACATCCTGATAGCAGTAGTCCATCGCAAGCAGTATCGCTGGACCGCCGCACTCAACGCTGCGCAACAGGCCATAGCGCTCGATCCCGATTCTCCCCAGGCGCACTTCCAACTAGCTTGTGCTTTAGCCCGGCTGCGACGTATCAAAGAAGCGATGGCGACCCTGGAAACGGCGGTCAAACTCGAACCTTCCGTGTCTTTCTGGATAGCTGATGAGACCGATCTCAAGCCGCTGGCTTCGCTACCCGCTTTCAAGCAGTTGCTGCCAAAGACGGAAGAAAAATAGTTCTCTCTTTCACCTGTCGGAATTTTCTGCGCGGTTCGATAGCCGAGTGCCGCGATCTTTCACCAAAACGAGCAGGAACAATGCTTGCACATGTTCTCCACTGAGGGATTCCCCTCAAAGGAGAATTTTATGCAACACAAGTCATTGACTGTAATTCTGGTCTTACTACTCGTATTCAGCTATTCACCGCTCGCGTTCGCGCAAACTGCATCGTCAAACGACTGGGCCGTAGTTCAGCGACTCAAAACCGACGAGCGACTCATCGTGCGTCAAAAGGATGGGAAACAAGTCAAAGGCAGGATGATCGAAGCTACGGATACCACCCTGACTATCGATCGTGACGGCAAGCCGTTTAGCATCGCACGCGCTGACGTGCGTCAGGTCCACGTGATTGAGGGCAAAGCACAAAAAGGAAAATGGGCCTTGATCGGCGCGGGGGTCGGAGCGGGCGCAGGCGCGGGAGTCGGAGCGGTCAAGTATTCAGAAAACGTCGACGATAGCGGGATTTGGATTCCGGTCGGGATGATGTTTGGCGCCGGTTTCGGAGCCCTCGGTGGCATGCTCTTCGGACAAAGCACCAGGAAACGCGTGCTGGTCTACGACGCGCGTTGATCGGTTGCGAGCAGCGCTTGCTTCGCCTCGTCCAGGGCCTTCAGTTGTTCTTCGTCGAGCTTTGGATACTCGAGGTTGAGCGCGCTCATGTTCTCGACGATCGCCGCTGCTACGACGAGGCGCGTGAACCACTTGTTGTCAGCCGGGACGACGTACCAGGGCGCGCGCTTTGATGCGGTGTGCCGGATGGTTTGTTCGTAGGCGTCCATGTATTCGTC
This sequence comes from Pyrinomonadaceae bacterium, assembly GCA_036379695.1. Classification (GTDB taxonomy): domain Bacteria; phylum Acidobacteriota; class Blastocatellia; order Pyrinomonadales; family Pyrinomonadaceae; genus PSRF01. Next base: position 9,378 of record DASVGE010000110.1, read on the forward strand.
CCAGTGCTCGCGTTCGCGAACGTCGTTGAGAGAAAACTTCCAGTTCTTCACTGTGTCGTCGATGCGCTCGAGAAAGCGTTTTTGCTGTTCTTGTTTTGAGACGTGCAGGAAGAACTTCAGCACCATGATGCCGTTGTTCGTCAGGTAGCGTTCGAAGTTGGTGATGTCGCGGAAGCGGCGTTTCCAGATGTTTTTGGTTTTGAGATCTTCCGGGAGCTTCTGACCGGCAAGGAAGTTTTGATGGACGCGGACGACGAGCGTTTCTTCGTAGTAGCTGCGATTGAAGATGCCGATGCGTCCGCGCTCCGGGACACGTTTCGCACAGCGCCACAGGAAGTCGTGGTCCAACTCTTCGGCGGAGGGCGCTTTGAAGGATGTGACTTCACAACCCTGCGGATTGACGCCCGACATCACGTGCTTGATCGCGCCATCCTTGCCGGCGGCATCCATCGCCTGAAAGATAATCAACACGGACCAGCGGTCCTGCGCCCAAAGTTTTTCCTGTAGCTCCGCCAGCACCTCAACCCCGGCAGCCAACGCCTCCTGCGCCTGCGGCTTCTCGTCCGAATCCAAGTGGAGCGTATCGCCCGGATCGACGTCCTTGAGTCGAAACTTCTTGCCGTTCGTGACGCAGAAAGGTTCGGAGTACTTTCGCGCTTGTTTGAGAAAGTCTTTGCTGTCCATCAACGCCTCATTCAACTATAACATTGCCTCGATCCTTCCAAACACTGTCAGCCCGACGCTGATGGACGACAGCCTTAACAACCACTTCCTCTTTCCCCACAGAATAGTAAATAGCATAACGAAACCGCTTCAGACCCGCACGTCGAAATATGCCCGCGATGAGCGGAAACTGGTAGGGAAATCGAGCGATACGCCGCAAAGTTAAACTTGTTTCCCAAATGAAGTCGAAAGCCAAGTTTGGATCTATACGGTCGTACCACAGAACGGTTGAGTGGATATCGGCGTTGGCACCTGATGAGAAGATGATGCGATAGTTCATTTAGCTATAAGTGAGGATCTAGCCTTTAGCTAACTAATCAAGTAGCTCTTTTAGTTAATTCTTCAAGAAGCTCTTTCTCAACCTCCTCCCAAGGTGTTCCTACCATTCCCTCTCGCTCATAGCGCGCCTCTCGCTCTCGCAAGAGTTCGAGGTGCCATTTAGGGATTCGCACTTTATCTGGACCTACGACGACGTACTCCTGATCGTCTTCGTTTTCGTCGTCAGACAGTAGGTCGTCAATTTCCGGCGGCGGAAGTGGTTCTTTTGAGGCCATCCTTTACTCCTTGTGGGGAGTATAGCAGGTTATCCGATTTGTACAATACCGAAAATCAGTCGTCTTTGTGCTTGGTGCTTTTCTCCGCAATCTCTTCGCGCTCTTCTTGTAATCCGATGCGCATGGCGTCGAAGGCGGGGAGACGGCTGATCTCGGGCATGGGGATGTTGCCTTTGACTGAGAACCAGATGATGCGATTCAGGATCTCGGGATCGGCCATGTCGGCGTGCGCCATGTCCTGTTCTTCCGTGCGTCGCATCCAGTAAGCAGTGGCTGCGTCGCGCGCTGGCGGTGTAATCAGATTGTCGAGGGCGACGGTTGGTAGCACTGCCTTATAAGGTCGGAGATCGGGTTCGGCGCGAAAGATATTGATCGGTGTCGCCGTGGCATCGAGCTGGTTCATCGGTTCGATGCCGAGCAGCAGTTCAATCGTTCTGATCAAACTCACTGTATTGTGAAACTCATGAATCAATACGCCGGGGCGATTGTAAGCGCTGATCAGGAGCGCCACTGAACGGTGCGCATCAACGTGATCTGGTCCATCCTGCGCATCGTCTTCGACCACCACGATCGCAGTATCTTTCCAGTAAGGACTGTTCGACACCGCTTCGACCAGTAGTCCCAGCGCGTAATCGTTGTCCGCGACAAAGAACTGCGGCGTCGGCTTGCGCGCGGCGATGCCGTCCGTGTGATCGTTGGGCAAACGGACCACCGAAAGATTCGGCAATCGATCGCCGGCTCCGGCCGCACGCTCCGCGGCGAACGTGCGAAACTCTCGCAACCACACGCTAAGCCGGGAATTATTGATCAGCGGATCGGCGCCGTTCGTCTCTCGTGCCGCGCGATACGAGTCGGTGGTCATCGCATCCGGCGTATCCTGGTCAAAATTTCGAAACTCAGTGTTGACACGACCTTCCAGGGACTTCTTCGTCGGAAACGCAGAAACGGTCGGGGACAGGTCCGGGTACGTCTTCGCTTGATTGTCCCTGATCGCTTTAACATCAGCTTCCGACAGGGTTGCGACAAACTCGCCGTAGTTGCGATAAGTGAGGCCCGCGCGCGCCGCGGCATCCCAGAGATAGAGCGTCTCGGGCTCGGCGACGTCGCGTGAACCATGCAAATACGGAATGAAGCGCCGCATGAAGTTCGCAACGTCTTCTGTTTTCACCGTTGGCCCAAACAGCGAAGGCGCGCCGCGCACCGGCTCGTAGTTCGGCAAACGATTGAAACCTTCGTAATCGTACGTTCGCCCGCGACGGCTGTACTGCCAGCGAAACGCTTTGTCGACGTAGTCGTTGGAGAATGCCGCGGTGGACCAGTTGTGCCCGTCCGGACTTGCTTCCGAGTTCACAAAGAAACGATCGAACAAGCCAAAACGCAGCGCGAGCGCGCGATGATTCGGCGAGATGTTTTGTCGTTCGCCGTTGGGCCGGGCGGCTGCGTCACCGGCTCCGAAGATGGCGAGCGACGCATCGCCGTCAGCTTTCGTGCCATCGCCTGACTTTTCCACGTCGCCAAAGACCTGATCGTAAGTGCGGTTCTCCTTGATCACGTAAATCACGTGCTTGATTGGCGAACGACCCGGAAAGAGCCGCGTTTGCCGTGGACCAAGCAGGCCGTTGTTTCGCATTACCTGTTGCGTGTAGCGCGCCAGCGCCGGATCGTCGGGCAGGGTAACAGCGCTGATATTTCCGACGACGATCGACGGACTATATTGCCCGCCTTGTTTGTTCGCGAGACCAGTGCCCACGGGAAAGCGATCGTTGGGCGCGTTCGGCACGCGGCCTGAGTTGTCCACGACGACCGATGAGTTTTGAACACCGGTGCCTTTGCCGTTACCGATGAAAAGCGTTTGGCCGGCGATGGCGAGGGCGGATGGATACTGGCCGGTAGGAATAAAGCCTTGCACTGTACTACGCGCGGTTGCAAGCCCCTCTTCCTGACTTGTTCTTTGGTCGAGTTCGATAACTGCAATTGAATTGCTGTGAGCGTTAGCGACGTAAAGGTCGTCACCGCGCAGCGCCAGTGCTTCCGGACTGTTGCCTTCGGGTACGCCTTCAGACAGACGCACGCTGATGCGTTCGATCTCTTTGTCAGTCTTCGTATCGATTACGGAGACGCTGTCGTCATTCGAATTCGCAACATACAAACGCGTCTGCTCAGGGTTCAGCAGCATCACTGTGGGATGGCGACCTACTGAAACTCGCGTCACTGGTTCCGCAGGCCTGTTCGGGTTGATGACTGCCACTGCATTGTCGTTCCAGCACGATACGTAAACCTTGCTTTGCTCGTGGGCCACGACTACCCCGTACGGATAAACAAAGTGTTCACCCGATGGATCCCGGCGCAGATCGACGCGAACGAGTTTGCGCGCGCCGCGGAGATCTTCGACGATGCCCAAACTGTCGCCGAGATTGTTGGCTACGAAAAGCGTGTTGCCGTCGCGACTGAGCGCAATGCCAGTTGGATAAACCGGTGCGCGGTCGTTGTTGTAGCGAGGCGAGTTCGCTGCAAAGGCAAAGCCGCTGACGTCGATGAACGGAGCTTCGATCGTTGTGTTTGGACCAGGCGAAGCAGGCGTGATCGGTGTTTGGCTAGCAGGTTGAAAACGGAATATCCAGATCTTGTTTTCAAAGCCACCGGAAACGTACAGCGCGTGCGAACCATCGTCATTCGGCGCCGGCGCAAACACGACGCCAACATTGACACTTTGCGGCGACGGAAAGTAAACGTTCTGGACCACAGCCGCCGGCTTTGCATTCAGATCGATCACCGCAATCGACTGCTGGCCGCGATTCGCGCCGGCGTTGAACTGAACTCCATAACCGCTGTTCACCGCCAGCAGGAAGCGCCCCTCACCGCCCGGTCCCAACTTATCGGGACTGCGCACCAGATCGACCGGCAGCGCACCAACCGCAGTCTGACGCGTCGTCAGATCCTGCACTAACGAACCTGCCGGAGTGATCGGTCGTCCCTGACTGGCGGGCCCGTCCGGCTCTGCCGAAGACGAAACACCTCCAAGCAATCCAAAGAGCAAACAAACTGTGAGCAATAGTGCGTAGGCAAATGGTCTGGGGTTCATGGCCGCGGCAGTGTATCAGGCCACAAAGAAGCACAAAAGAAGAAAGCCACAAAAAGGCACATAAGGCACACAACAATTAATGCAACGATAATTTGCCGATTCCAGCAAAATCATTCTGTGCCTTATGTGCCTTTTTGTGGCTAAGCTTTTCTTGTGCTTCTTTGTGGCTCGTATCCGAAAAAATAAATGACGCCAAATGAAACAACCGCTAAGTTAATGACGGCTACTAAGGAAAACATAATCACAGCCGCTTGCCTTTCACGAGGCTCACGCGCGGTGCGGCGTGTATAATGGCGTTCACCAAAAATGAATCAACTCGTACGGTTTCTGTTCGGTCATGAGCAGGCCGTTTTTACTAACGGCCGCTTCGGTTTTGACGTGCGTCCGAGCGCCGTGCTCCTCATCCTGATCGTCCTGCTCGCCGGAGTATTCATTTATTTCATTTATCTACGACCACGCGTACGTTTATCAAAGGGTACGACCGCCACCCTCGTCGCGCTGCGCGCAGCAATTCTCGCCATCATGGTCGTGTTGCTGTTACGGCCCGTCGTAGTCGTGTCGTCGGTGATTCCGCGCAGCAGTTATGTTGCGATGGTGATCGACGATTCAGTCAGTATGAAACTGCGCGACGCATCCAACGGCGCCACCCGCCTGGACAGCGTCAAGCAAGCACTGCTGAACAACAATCCCGGACAAAATTCGTTTCTCAACCAACTCGAGACGAAATTCAAGACCAACCTTTACGGATTTTCGGGATCGCTCGCGCGACTGAAAGACGGCAACGATCTGTACGGTGAAGGACGCACCAGCGATCTCGCGGGCGCATTAGATGAGACCATCAAACGGTCTTCAGGTATGCCGCTGTCCGCTGTCGTACTCGCCACCGATGGCGCTTCGAACGTGCCGCGCGATCTCGCCGCCGTTTTACGAGAACTGCGCGCTCGCGACATTCCCGTGTTCACAGTCGGCGTCGGCAACACTGCGCGACCAATGGACGCAGAGCTCACGCGTGTAAACATGCCGCGCCGTGTTCTCGTCGGTTCGCGATTGAATATCGAAACGATCGTGGGGCTCAGCGGTTTCACCCAGACGAAAGTGTTGCTGAGCGTGCGTGAAGATGGTCGCGCGGTGAAAACGGAAGAATTCAACTTGCGTGGCAACGACACACAAGCCATCAACCTCGAGATCACGCCGACCACTCCGGGCGTGCACCGCTACACGGTCGAGGTCACGCCACTCGACGGCGAGTTGACGATCGAAAACAACAAGCAAGACTCGCTGGTGGAAGTGATCGAAGGACCACTGCGGATTCTGCACGTCGAAGGCGAGCCGCGCTGGGAGCTCGGCAAGATTCGCGAGTCGATCCAGCCGAACGAAAAGAACGTCACACTTGTTTCACTGCAGCGCACCGGCGAGAACAAGTTCTACCGCCAGGGCATCGGCAACCAGACCGAACTCGCCAACGGTTTTCCAAAAACTGAAGAAGAGCTTTTCTCGTATGACGGCATAATCATCGGCAGCGTCGAGGCTGGTTTCTTTACTGCCGACGAACTGCGCAGCATCGAAGCGTTCGTCGCGCGCCGCGGTGGCGGCTTGCTCGCCATCGGCGGCCGTCTGGCTTTTGACGGCGGTAAGTACAAGGGCACGACGATCGATGAGCTGTTGCCGGTTTCGCTTACCGGTGGGCCGGTGGACGATCAAAACTCGTTCGCGCCGGTCTACAAAGCAATACTCACGGGCGCGGGCCAGGCGCACCCGATTACGCGTCTGAACGAAGATCGCGGTGCGAATCAAAAAGCGTGGAACGAGTTGCCGCCGATCTCCGTGTCACAAGTGCTGACGAATGTTAAGCCGGGTGCTTCGGTGTTGCTCGAAGCGCGGCGTGTTGAGGGTTCGGCCCAGGTTGCGCCGTTGCTGGTCCAACAGCGTTACGGTCGCGGGCAAACGCTGGCGCTGACGGCGGCGGACACGTGGCGCTGGCGCATGAGAATGGATTCGAAAAACAACGCGCACGAGACGTTCTGGCGACAGATGTTGCGCTACCTTGTGAGCAGCACTCCGAAGCAGGTTGAGATCGGGACGGAGAAGGAAGTTTACGCGTTAGACGACAACGTGAACATCGTCGCGGATATTCGTGACAAGAAGTTCAATCCGGTTGCCGATGCGCAGGCGACGGCGCGCGTGACGAAGCCGTCGGGGTTGGTCGTCGATGTGCCTTTGAAGTTTACGACGCTCAACTCGGTCAACACGTACGCGGGAGAATTCAAGGCCGATGAACTGGGCCAGCACCGGATCGAGTTGATCGGAAACAGCGCGAGTCTTGGTCAGTTGAGCGCACGGTCAAACATGCTCGTGAGTGATTTGAATCGGGAGTACTACAGCGCCGCGCAGAATAGCGATCTGTTGAAGCGCATCTCGGCTGAGACGGGTGGGAAGTATTACACGACGGCGGAAGCGCAGTCGTTGTTGGATGATTTGATCTACCGGCAGACGCCGTATTCCGAGCGTGTCACCAAAGATCTTTGGGACATGCCGGTGAACTTTTTACTGATCATTGGGTTGTTGAGCGCGGAGTGGTTTCTGAGGAAGCGTGAAGGGTTGGCGTAATGAGGCCACAAAAAGGCACAAACAACACAAAAGATTTATCCAGACGCCCGGCTGGTTCATTAACCCTCTGTGCTTTTTGTGCCTTTTTGTGGCTCGTCTTAATTCCTTTTGTGGCGTGTGCGCAGAAGGTCGATCCGAATAAACATGCCGTAATTATAAATGGGCCGGGTGGCGAGGCGGCTTATGCGAAGCAGTTCGAGGAGTGGACGGGGCAATTGAGCAGCGTGCTCGCGGAGCGGTATGGGTTTGATAGTAAGAACATAAAAGTACTATCAGAAAAAACCGCTACGGCTGTGGAAGTAAAACAGACCTTCGCGACGCTCAAGTCACAACTCGATGCAAACAACGTCGTCTTCCTGTTTCTGATTGGTCATGGATCGTTCGATGGAAAAGAATCGAAGTTTAATCTTGTCGGTCCGGATCTTTCCGCTTCGGAGTACAACGTTCTGCTGTCGTCGCTGCCGACGCGTCGCATAGTCGTCCTTAATATGGCCAGCGCGAGCGGGGAGTTCATCAAGAGTCTCGCGGCGAAGGGCCGGATCATTATTACTGCCACACGCAACGGCCAGGAAACGAACGCTACGCGCTTCGCCGGCTTCTTTATTTCCGCTCTCAACGCCGCCGACGCCGATACAGACCAGGACGGACACACGTCGGTGCTCGAAACTTTTGTTTATGCCAGCCGTCTAACCGGTGATTACTACAAGGGCGCCGGCCGGCTCGCCACCGAACACGCTCTGATTGACGACAATGGCGACGGCGTGGGCCGTGAAAAAGCGGAAGCAGGAGAAGGACTACTCGCGCGCGCGACTTACCTCGACTCGCTCAGCTTTAACGAAGCCGCTGCAAGCGCCGCAACCGCGAAACTACTAAAGGAGCGCACACGCCTGGAAGGTGAGATCGAACAACTAATCGCTCGCAAGGCGAACATGCCCGAAGGCGAATACGAAGCCACTCTCGAGCGACTATTTATCGAACTGGCAAAAGTGAATCGTTCTATCAAACAAGCGGGATCGTAAATGAGAAAGTCGAAAAACATTTTTATCGCCGGCGTATTTCTCCTCGCAACCCTTTGCGTCTTTGCGCAAACACCCGAGCCGCGTGGCCTCGCGGAACTCAAAAAGGGTGACTACGAGAACGCCTTCAAACTACTGAGCGCGCGTCTCGCCGCCAACGCCAACGACGCCGTTGCACAACAAGCGCTGCTGCGCGTCTACAACGAAACCGGACGCTACACGGAAGCCGAAGCAACCGCCAAACGATTCCTGCAAAAAACACCCGACGCCGGCGCCGTTCGTCACCAGCTCGCCGAAGCACTCGCCGCGACCGGCAGGCACACGGAAGCCATCGCCGAATTCGAACGCGCCGCCGCTGATTCCGAGCCGTCCGATAAGCTCGAAAGCGATCTGCGTCGCGCCGAAGTGCTCGATCTCGTCGGCCAGGAAGATCGCGCCAAAGTCATCTACGAATCTTTCGTCAAGTACTACACCAGCAACGATCCCGAAACCGCCCAGGAACTGACCGCGATCGCGCGCGCCCTCGTCCATCTCGAGCGCTACCAGGACGCGAACGACATGTACCGCTCGGCGATCGAAGCCGACTCGAATTATCTCGAAGCACAACTCGGCGCCGCCGAACTATTCACCGAAAAATACGCCTACAGCGATGCCGCGCTCTTTCTCGACGACGCTTCCAAAATAAATCCCAACAGCGCCCGCGTGTTCCTGGCTCTCGCTCGCAACAAGCGACAGGAAGGCAACGCGGAGATGGCTGCGGCACTCTCCCGAGCACTAACAATCAATCCAAACTGCGTCGAGGCCATCGCGCTCAAAGCTGCAATTGCGCTCGAAGCCAACCAGCTCAACGACGCTGCGGCGGAACTCGATAAAGCGCTCAAGATCAATTCGCGTTCGCTCGAAGCACATTCACTCCAGGCCGCCATGCTCTACCTGCAGGATCGTGACTTCGAACCGGCAGTCGCAGCCACACTCGCGATTGGTCCAAAGTACGGCGACGTCTACAACACGCTCTCTCACTACGCGAGCATCACGCGCCGCACCGATCAGGCGGCACAGTTCGCGCGGCGCGCCACCGAAATTGCTCCACGCCTGTGGGATGCACATCTCAATCTCGGCATGGCGTTACTGCGCATGGGCCAGATGGAGCCGGGTCGCGAAGCAGTCGAACGAGCTTTTAACGGAGATCCATTCAACGTTTGGGCCAAGAACACGCTCGACCTGCTCGACTCCATGCGCGACTTCAAGGAAACGAAGCGCGGCGCGTTCATTATCAAAGCCGCGGCGCAGGAAAGCGACGTGCTGGCGCCTTACGCCGCGAACCTGCTCGAAGAAGCCGCGGCGAAGTTGCACGAGAAATATAAATTCACGCCAAAAGGTCCGATCATCGTCGAGATCTTTAACAACCATGAAGACTTCGCCGTGCGCACTCTCGGCATTCCCGGACTGGGCGCACTCGGGGTATGTTTTGGGTTCGTCATCGCTCAGGATTCTCCCTCCGCGCGTGAAACTGCTGCTTTCAACTGGGGCAGCACGCTATGGCACGAATACACTCACGTCATCACTTTGCAGATGACTGACTTTCGTATTCCGCGCTGGTTCTCCGAGGGGCTTTCCGTTTACGAAGAGCGACGCGCGCGGCCGGGTTGGGGCGACGATTGGAATCCGCTGTTTGTGCGTGCGTTCGCGGAGAAGCGCTGGTTCAAGATGGCGGATCTCGATGCCGGTTTCCAACGCCCGAAGACGCCGCAGGACGTTCCCATCGCATACTTCCAGGCGTCGCAGGTGTGCGAGTTTATTGTCGAACGTTATGGCTTCGACGCGATCCTGCGCATGCTCGCGATGTATCGCGACAAGGCAAAAACCCCTGACGTGCTGCAACAGGTTTTGAAGTTGAGCGAGAGCGATTTCGATCGTGAGTTCTTCGCTTACGTCGAGGCGAAAGCGAAACCATTGCAACAGGCGTTGAGTTCGCAGAACAACGTGGTTGCATCACTGTCGAAAGAAGAAGTGCTCAAGCAGCTCGCGACGCAGGACACGTTTGCGCTTCGCGTTCGCGCGGCTGAGTTACTGGCCGCCGACGGGGACACACAGGGTGCAGTGACACATTACACTCGCGCGCTCGAGCTCTTTCCATACGTCAGTGGCGCGGGTAACCCATACGAGTCGCTCGCGAAGCTGCTCGAACAAAAGGGCGATCAGGCGCAGGCAGCAAAGGTGCTCGACGGTCTGGTAAAGAACGACGAAAACAATCTCGAAGCATTGAGGACGATCGCGCGCCTGCGACTCGCGCTCGGAGAACGCCAGCAGGCGCTCGACGCTTTGCAGGCGAGCTTCTTTATCAGTCCGTTCGACTACAAACTGCACACGCAGGCGGGTGAGTTGAGTGTCGAGCTGAAGGATTATGCGAAGGCGCTGCGGGAATTTCAGGTCACACTGGCGCTGTCGCCGCCGAACGTAGCTGAGGCAAACTACAACGTCGCGTCGGCGTATCACGCGTTGGGCCAACAGCCCGAGGCGAAGCGCTCCGTGCTGCGCGCCCTCGAGGCCGCACCGCGCTACGAGAAAGCACAGGAGTTGTTGTTAAGAATCGTGGGACAATAGGTCCACAGATTACGCAGCTTACACAGAACCATTTCTTAGTCTGTGGATAAAACGAGGAAGCACATGGCGGTTGACCAATTAACCATTACTGACGAGCAGTTGCTCGACAAACTCGGTTCAGCGCGTGAACGGCTGCTGCGCGAAATCAGAAAAGCGATAATCGGCCAGGATGAAGTTGTCGAACAGGTTCTGCTCGCGCTCTTCGTCGGTGGTCACTCGATCATCACCGGCGTGCCGGGCCTGGCCAAGACACTGCTCGTACGCACGATCGCCAACGTTCTCGACCTCTCTTTCAAGCGCATTCAGTTCACTCCCGATTTGATGCCTGCCGACATCACCGGCACGGAGATCATCGAAGAAGATCGCGCTACCGGTCATCGCGCGATGCAGTTTATCCCTGGTCCAATCTTCGCCAACATCGTGCTGGCAGACGAGATCAATCGCACGCCGCCGAAAACGCAGGCAGCGCTACTCGAAGCGATGCAGGAAGGCCGCGTGACGGTGCAGGGTGTCAGCTACGATCTGCCACGACCGTTTCACGTGCTGGCGACGCAGAACCCGATCGAGATGGAAGGTACGTATCCACTCCCCGAGGCGCAGCTCGATCGTTTTATGTTCAACGTGAAGATCGGTTACCTGCCGGAAGAAGAAGAGGTCGCTGTCGTTAAGCAAACAACTTCTCCGCAGGATTACGACTTTCAGCGACTGATGTCCGCCGAAGAGATCATCGCGTTTCAACGACTGGTGCGGCAGGTGCCCGCTTCCGACACTGTCGCGCGCTATGCCGTGCGCCTGGTGAACGCGAGCCGGCCGGGAACGCCGCCCGCGCCTGATTTCGTGAACAAGTGGGTGACGTGGGGTGCTTCATTGCGCGCGTCGCAGTTTCTGATCTTCGGCGGCAAAGCGCGCGCGATCCTGCGTGGACGTTACAACGTCTCGTGTGAAGATGTGCGCGCGGTCGCGCCGGCGGTGCTGCGACATCGCGTGCTGTTGAACTTTCAGGCGGAAGCCGAGAAGGTTGACTCAGATCAGGTCATCAAACGATTGATCGAGACGGTGCCGGAACCGAAGAGCGGACTTTAGTTATGTGGCCCAGGCGCAACAAACCAGTCGAGGAGCAGCCGTCAGTCGCGCCGGTGCAGCCGGTGACTACGCCTGCGCGCTTTCTCGATCCGGAGTTGCTCGCGCGTGTCGGCTCGCTCGAGCTGCTGGCGCGCGCGGTTGTCGAAGGTTTCATGTCGGGATTGCACCGTTCGCCGTTCACGGGTTTTTCGACGGAGTTCACCGAGTATCGGCAGTACAATCCCGGCGACGATTTGCGCTATCTCGACTGGCGTTTGCTCGGTCGCACCGACCGCTACTTCATCAAGAAGTATCGCGCCGATACGAACACGCAGTGTCACCTGCTGATCGACACCAGCAACTCGATGAACTACGCGCACGCGAGCTCGGTAACGAAGCTTCAGTATGCGCAGTTTCTGGCGGCGTCGCTGGCTTACTTGCTGAGCCGCCAGCAGGACGCGGTGGGGCTCGTCGCATTTGCCGACAAGGTCCACACGCACGTGCCTGCGCGCAATCGGACCGGGCACATGCGCACGATCTTTGGCAATCTTTCGATGCTCCAGGCGAGTGGTGAAACGCATTTGACGGAGTCGCTGCACCAGCTTGCCGAAATACTGACGCGGCGCGGCATCGTCGTGATCATTTCTGACTTCTACGATCAACCGGAGCGGTTGCAGGAGGCGTTTCAGCACCTGCGTTTCAAGGGTCACGATCTGGTTGCGTTCCAGGTGCTGGATCA
>DASVGE010000111.1:0-35130 GCA_036379695.1 Pyrinomonadaceae bacterium
GCGGCCAGTGCCGCGCGCATTCGCTTTCACCACATTCCAACAGTTGATTCGTGGATGCGCGACTATGGACCAAACTTCTTGATTAGTCATGATGGCGAGGGCGCATTCAACGACTGGGGCTTCAATGCGTGGGGAAACAAGTATGAAGAGCTGAAAAAAGACGACAGCATCCCCCTGCGTTTGGAACCGTTCCTGAAGCTGCCGAGATTTGCGCCGGGGATCGTGATGGAAGGTGGCTCGATCGACGTCAATGGCGCTGGATGCGTGTTAACGACCGAACAGTGCCTGCTCAATCCAAATCGAAATCCGGACCTCTCAAAAAAAGAGATCGAACAGCACCTGAAAGACTATCTCGGAGTGACAAAAGTATTGTGGCTGGGCGAAGGCATCGTCGGAGACGACACTGACGGTCACATCGACGACATTGCACGCTTCGTTGCTGCAAACGTGATCGTGTGTGCTGTCGAAGAAGATCCTGCCGACGCAAATTACGAAATCCTGCAGGACAATCTCGCGCGGCTCAAATCGATGACCGATGCAAACGGAAACTCGTTTGAGATCGTCACCTTACCGATGCCCGGGGTGGTGGGCGGCACGAGTACCGGCGCCCGCGATCTCGAACGCCTGCCGGCGAGTTACGCAAACTTTTACATCGCCAACAGCGTCGTTCTCGCTCCCGTCTTCGGTCACGCGAATGACGCACGCGCCGTCGAAACCCTCCAGAAATTTTTCCCCACACGCCGAATCGTCCCGATCAACTGCGAACCACTCGTCTGGGGCATGGGCACGATCCACTGCGTCACACAACAACAGCCACAGATCTTCACGGATTAAAGGCGCGGATTAAATCCGTGTCATGAAAATCCGTGTTCATCCGTGGCTAATAATCTGTCGCGCCGCGTCGATCGCATCGTCGAGAGTGCGCACCCTTCCATCCAATTGCATCTCGTAAACCGCGCGGGTGATCACTCCCATCTGTGGCCCGGGCTCGACACCCAACTCCAGCAGATGCCGCCCGAGCAACAGCGGATCCGGTGGACGTTGCTCCACCTCCAGCTCGCGCGTGCGTTGGATAAACCATTCCTGTGCTTCAGCTCCGTACCACTGCTCGCGCGGCACCCAATCCGCATTACGTCCCAACGAATCCGCCTTCGCTACTCGATACAACAGGTCCGGCTCACATCTCCGCGCCAGACGCCGAAACGCTCCTTCGCCGACCTCATCGCGCTTCTTGTAAAACTCTCCCGGCTTCAGATGCTCTCGCACCAGCGCGATCACCTGCCCGCGTACGTTGTAACCATCAATCGTATGAACGTTGATGCGATCGAGAAAACTCTCCGTCGGCCGCACGCCCGCTTCTTCGTGTCCACGCGAGCGCAGCCTGCCGTCGATAAATTCAGTCGTAGACGGTTTGCCAAAATCGTGGGCCAGCGCCGCCAGCATCACCGTCACCTGCCGCGGATAAGAAAGGTCGTCAATCAACTCGCGCGCCCGATCGAGCACGAGCTGCGTGTGTACAAACACGTCGCCCTCCGGATGCCATTCGGGATCCTGCGGCACGTCAATCAAGCTCTGGATCTCCGGAAAGAGTTTTTCAACTGCACCCAGCTTACGTAACCACTCGAGTCCCACAGACGGGCGCTGAGCTTGCAGCAAGAGCTTTTCCAACTCGCCCCAGATTCGCTCCGCGGGAAGATCGTCGAGGTCGATCGATCTGCAAAGCGCAACTGTGTCCGGGTGAATATCAAAATCAAAACGCGCCGCGAATTGCGCCGCACGCAAAACACGCAGACTGTCCTCAGCAAACGTCTCAATGGAAACAGCACGCAAAACACGCTGTTCGATATCTCGACGTCCGTCGTACGGATCGATCAGCTCACCGGTCAGTGGATCCTGAAGAATCGCGTTGATAGTGAAGTCGCGGCGTCGCGTCGCTTCGGCAACGCTCATCGACGGATCGCCCTCGATCACGAATGCCTTGTGACCGCGTCCGGATTTGCGCTCGCGACGTGGGATGGAAACGTCGAGATGATTTCCTAGCTTGTAAACAGTAAACGATTCGCCGACGACGTTGACCGGGCCAAACTGGTCCAGGATCTCGCGCAGGCGGGCAGGGTCCAATTGATAAACTTCGAGGTCCCAGTCCTTAGGCTGTGCGCCCATCAGCGCATCACGCACACACCCACCCACCAGCAACGCCCGCCCACCGGCACCGTGAATGGTTTGCGCAAGTGAAATAACTTTGTCAGGTAGCTCAACCATAAAATTAACAGCCACAGATGAACACGGATTGCACGGATCAGAAAAAACTAATCCCGTGTAGATCCGTGTTCATCCGTGGCTGATTTCTTAGTCTTCTTCAGGCGAGTCGACAACGACCTGAACACCGCGTGTGGATGGTAAGCAGCTGATCACCTGGGCCCGATCGATCTTCGTCAGGTCGGTACCGGCGGCGTGCCATAGTTTGACCCAGAAGGTGCGTGTTGGACCATGAACCGCAAACGTGGAACCGTCGATCATTACCGGAACGGGTTCCGCAATCGTCCCTGCTCGCAGCGTTTCCAGCAACTCGGGAAGGTACGGCCTGAACTTGTCGAACTGGACCAGCACCGCACCATCGTCGATCTCTGCCGGCGGCAACTCAACCGGATCCGGTGATTCGAGTAACAGTCGCGTCTCAGTCTGTTGATTTCGTTTTTTAACAACCGGCATAACTCAGCTCGTTTCAGGCGTCGCAACCGGATACGGCTTCAGACGCTTTTGTAAGTGTTCCGCCAGATCCGAAACTTTTATTCGCTCCTGCTCCCACGTATCGCGATCGCGTACGGTGACGGCTTCATCTTCGAGCGACTGGTGATCGACAGTTATGCAAAACGGCGTCCCGATCTCATCCTGGCGCGCATAGAGCTTGCCGATGCCGCCGGTATCGTCGTAAACCGCTCGCAACACAGGCTGCAACGAGCGTTTGATCGCCTTCGCCATGCCCACGATCTCCGGCTTGTTCTTCGCCAGCGGCAGGATCGCAGCTTTGATCGGCGCCAGTTGCGGACTGAGCTTCAGAATCACTCGCGTCTCGCCCTTGTCGTTGGTACGCTCCGAATAAGCATCCATCAACACGGCCAGCACGGTGCGGTTGACGCCTGCGGCAGGCTCGATAACGTGCGGATAAAACCGCTGCTTCGTCGCTTCGTCAAAGTACGAGAGATCTTCGGTCGAGTCAGGATTGACGCGCTTGCCTTCTTCATTCGTTGGCTTGCTCGAATGCGAACGCAAATCGAAATCGGTGCGGTAAGCAATCCCCATCAACTCTTCCCACTGCCGTTCCTCTTCCGCACGTTCAGGGAAATAGCGATACATTATATCGACGGTGCGTTTCGAGTAGTGGGCCAACTCTTCAGCCGGCACTTCCTTCAGTTGCAGATTCGCGGCATCGATACCGAGCCCTTTGAACCACTCGAGATAAAGCGCTACCCATTCGTCGACGAGTTTGAAATGCTCCGCGTCAGGTTTGACGAAATACTCCATCTCCATCTGTTCAAACTCGCGCGTGCGCAGGATAAAGTTGCCCGGCGT
Organism: Pyrinomonadaceae bacterium; assembly: GCA_036379695.1. Taxonomy (GTDB): domain Bacteria; phylum Acidobacteriota; class Blastocatellia; order Pyrinomonadales; family Pyrinomonadaceae; genus PSRF01. The sequence goes on from DASVGE010000111.1 coordinate 3,574, forward strand.
GATCTCGTTGCGGAACGACTTTCCTACCTGCGCGATGCCAAACGGAATCTTGCGGCGCATCGTGGTCTGAACATTCAGGAAGTTGATAAAGATTCCCTGTGCAGTTTCCGGTCGCAAGTACGCGAGCGCTGCTGGGTCGTCTTCAGCCGCGGCGGCGCCCAGTGTGGTCCGAAACATCATGTTGAAATAGCGTTCGTCGGTGAGGTTTGTGGAACCACATTCCGCACACTTCACCAGACCGGCGCGTATCCTGGCATTAGCGTCGAAAGCTGCCTGCTGCCCTTCTTCCGGAAAATATCCTTCGAGTTTGTCCGCGCGCATCCGGCTCTTGCACTCGCGGCAATCGACGAGCGGATCGTGAAACGTCGCTTCGTGACCCGAGTACTGCCAAACCAGGCGATTGAGAATGATTGACGAGTCGATGCCCTCGATGTCGTCGCGCTCGTAGACGAGCCAGCGCCACCACGATTGCTTGACGTTGTTGCAGAGCTCGACGCCGAGTGGACCATAGTCCCAGGCGCTGCCTAGTCCGCCATAAAGTTCAGAGGAAGGGAAAACGAAGCCACGCCGCTTCGCGAGAGATACGATGGTGTCGATGTTTGGTGCAGGCACGAATACAATTAAGCCACAAAGAAGCACAAAAAGCACATAGCTCTAAAAAACTCTTTTTGTGCCTCTTTGTGGCTGCGATTATTTGCTTGGTGTTTGAATGTTAACGTCGATGTTTTGCCTTCCTCCACCTCCGAATATTCGTCCTCTAAACATGTACAACCCCACCAGTATGACAAGCACAAAAATCACAACTATGGCGAGCACTCCGACATTGGCGGTACTTCCGCCGCTTTCTTCGGCCATAAGAGTTTCTCCTTGTTTATTGAAGCGAGATTTACCGAGGGGGCTAAGCGGGGAAGGGCTTAATTAAACCACAAAGGCTCTAAGACACAAAGAATAGGCTATCCACAGATTGCACAGCTTGATTTATAAATCTGTGTAATCTGTGGATATATGATCAACGCCGGCGAGGCTTCTTGCCAGGGTTGACCTCGCCAGCCTGTACTGTCGGGGTCGGTTGCGGGGCGGATGCGCCACTGGGAACCATCCACAGTTCAACGCTGTCTTCCTCGCGGAATCCACCGTTGACAACCGTGAGACGCGAAGCATCGATGCCGCGATGTGCGATCAGGTAATCCTTCGCACGGCTCATCAGCTTCTCGACCTGTCCCAGCGGGCTCATTCGACCACCATACGCGATCACGTAAGCGCGCGCGGATGGATCGTTCTGCAACTCCACTACGAGATTGTCGAGGCGAGCTTTCTGATCGTTGAGCGAACAACTGTTACATTCATCGAATTCCTGCGCCACGATCATTTTCTTTTCGAGCGGCGCAATAATCGAAACCGCCTGGGCACTTTGCGCGCACGCCGGATCGGACGATCCGTCGTCAGCAGTCAACGTCGCCGTAATGCGCTGGCCGCCGAGTCCGGTCGAGTCGACGTTCAACGTGGGCGTACCCATTCCGCTGATGATGCGCGCACTGGACGGCGTCACCTTCCAGGAATATCTCAACCCGGCAGTGCCGGTGTACGCCACATCAGCCGTGTAAGTGATGATCTCACCATCTGTCACTTGCTTCGGCGCCGAGATGTTCACTGGGAACGGACAAGGCGACTTCGGAATCGGTGGCAGTGGCCGATAGTTCACGACGACACATTTGATACGTCCGGCCGGCACCTCGACTTCGCGAATCCAGAACTGGCCGTTAGGCAATCTGACTTGTACCTTGTGCACCCCGGGTTCGAGATCGAAGGCACGGTATTCAGCAGTGGTTTCGCCGCGCGGCTTATCATCGATGGTGAGCATCAGACCACCGGGCGAAGTAAGAATCTTGATGGTCCCATACTTCACCTTCTTTGTTTTAGCCGAGACGTGCGACGGCTGTACTGCGAAGAAGGTCAACGCCAGCAACACGGCCAAAGCAAACTTAAAACTGAGGATGAATTTTCGTGTCGACATTGCCTTATTCTTCCTCCTTCGTTTGCTTCGATTTTGCGTAACGTCGTCTTAAACCTGCGCCTGCCGCAGCCAGCCCCGATCCAAACAAGAGCAACGTACCAGGCTCGGGGACTCCCGGGGGAGTTGGAGTCGGCGTCGGACCCGAAGGCGGCGTGGGCGTCGGAGTCGGCGTAGGCTGCTCGTTTTCCTCATCGCAATCGTCGCAATCGTGGATGAATGCGAGTGGCACCGCGCCAAGAAACAGGAATGGCCATTTCGGAAAACCTCCGCCGAGGATAGGCGGAATCTCACCACAGTCGCAGATCGTGCCGTTAACCTCGCCCTCTTCGTAATCAACTCCGAGTTCTTGACCTTCAGAAGTGATTGCGACGCCGGGGATCAACTCAGCGCTGGTTGCGCCGGGTAGAGTTACCTGCGAACCCTCTGCGCGCGGTCCATTTGGCTGCGCGCCGGATTTCGTCGTTGCAGGATCCTGCGTGACGAGGGTGCTGAGCCTGAGATCGAGTGTGCCTTGAGAACTGTTAAGGGTTTGGACCACCTGCTTGTTCGTTATCGGATCAGCCAGGACGGGCACCGCGGTCAAAAGAAAAATGCAAATGATGGCGCACAACTGGCGGGCGCCTTTTGGGAGTTTCTTACTGTAGGACTGCACGGGAGCTACGTTCATACGTTTCGCTAAACGACTGGGCGATTGTCTTTATCCAATACAAACACACTGCTAATAACCCAAAAACTCCAGCCGCACGACTCGTTTTTGTTTGCTGGTAGTTTGCTGGATGCGAGCGTCCCGAAGGTCTAATTCAACTGACCCCTTGAACCCTCTCGCCATTTGGACATATAGAGGTGCACAAACAATGTGCAAATCCAGGGCCGTGGCAAAATGTCAGGAAAGCTGAAGGTTTTTAGATTTTTAAGCCGGAAAACGTCTGAGAACTGGACTATTGGTCCAAAAACTGGACGCCCAAACCGGACGCCCAGAAAGATAGAACAAGTCAGAAATAGAACAAGTCAGAATAGAACAAGTCAGAATAGAACAAGTCAGAATAGAACAAGTCAGAAGAGCAAGTCAGAAGAACAAGTCAGAATAGAACAAGTCAGAATAGAACAAGTCAGGAAGAGGGGCTTGCCCCCGCTGCTAATTGAATTCGAAGAGCGGGGGCAAGCCCCTCTTCCTGACTTGTTCTATTTCTGACTTGTTCTTTTTTCTGACTTGTTCTTTTTTCTGACTTGTTCTATTTCTGACTAAGTTCTAATTCTGACTTCCTCTTTTCTGACTTCCTCTACTTCTGACTCCCTCTATTTTCCAGAGGTGCCTAAACCGTTACTCGCCGCCGCCGTCGCTGGGGCTGGCTGCCTCGGCTTTTCGGTTTTCTTCGCGCAGCACGGCTTTCCGTGAAAGCTTGATCTTGTTGCCTTCGCGACCGATGCATTTCACCAGGATCTGCTGCCCTTCCTTCAACTCATCGCGCACGTCCTTCACACGACGATCCGCGATTTCCGAAATGTGCAGCAGACCATCGGTGCCCGGGAAAATCTCCACGAACGCGCCGAAGTCTACGATCCTGTTAACGATGCCCAGGTAAGTCTGGCCCACCTCGGCTTCCGCCGTGAGTCCACGAATACGATTCACTGCGGCATCCGCAGCGTCACCACTCGCCGTCGCGATCGAGATCGTACCATCGTCGGCGACATCGATCTTCGCACCTGTCTCTTCAACGAGGGATCGGATGACCTTACCGCCTGGTCCAATGACATCGCGAATCTTGTCAGGATTGATTTTGATCTGGATGATGCGAGGAGCGAAAGCGGAGATCTGTTCGCGCGGTTCTGCGATGGTCTTTTCCATCGCGCCCAGAATGTAGAGCCGGCCCTTCTTCGCCTGTTCGAGCGCCTCGGCCATGATCTGCGCATTGATGCCCGCGATCTTGATGTCCATCTGAAGCGCGGTGATGCCGTTACGCGTACCCGCGACTTTGAAATCCATGTCGCCGTAGTGATCTTCGGCGCCGGCGATGTCAGTCAGGATCGCGTACTTGTTTCCTTCCATCACCAGTCCCATTGCGACACCGGCTACCGGCGCTTTCAATGGCACACCAGCATCCATCAACGAGAGCGTGCCGCCGCAAACAGTCGCCATCGATGACGAACCGTTTGATTCGGTGATCTCTGAAACTACGCGGACGGTGTAAGGAAAGTCGGCATCTTCGGGCAGCACTGTTTCGAGCGCTCGTCGCGCCAAAGCTCCATGACCGATCTCACGCCGGCTCGACGATCCGTATCGACCAACTTCACCTACCGAATACTGCGGGAAGTTGTAGTGTAAAAGGAACCGTCGTTTGACTTCGCCTTTCTCGAGATCGTCGATGAACTGCTCGTCTTCCTTGGTGCCGAGAGTGGTGGAGACCAGCGCCTGCGTCTCGCCACGCGTGAAGAGCGCCGAACCGTGTACGCGCGGCAGCCAACCCACTTCACAATTGATGGGCCGAATCTCTGAGAACCGGCGGCCGTCAGGCCGTCGTCGCTTGTTGAGAATGTCGTCGCGGAAAACCATCTCCTTGAGATGATCGAAGATCAGTTTCGCCATGGCGCGTCTTTCAGGCTGATCTTCCGGGTACGACTCGACTACTTCTTTCTTCAACGCATCGACAGCGGCATAACTGGAGCGCTTTTCCTGCGTGGTCATGTCGAGCGCGGCGCGCAATGCTTCAGAGTATTTCTCCGCAATCTCGTTCTGCATTTCCGGATCAAGCACGACCGGGGTAACTTCGCGCTTCTGAATCTCGAGCGCTTTGTAGAGTTCTTTCTGCCAGCGGCAGAGCCGGTTGATCTCTTTGTGAGCCAGCATGAGCGCCTCCACCATGATCTCTTCCGAGACTTCCTCCGCCCCGGCTTCAACCATGACGATGGCCTCTTCAGTGCCCGCCACAATCAAATTCAAACGCGACTCACGCACTTCGTCGTAAGTCGGGTTAACTATGTAACGTCCTTCGATCAGCCCGATGCGTACACCCGCGATCGGATTTAGAAACGGAATATCTGATAGGTAGAGGGCGCACGAGGCGCCGGTTATCGCAATAACGTCAGGGTTGTTGTCCGGGTCGGCTGAGATCACACTCGCAATAACTTGGGTTTCATTTCGGTAACCTTCTGCAAACAACGGGCGACAGGGTCGATCGATCAGACGGCTGGTAAGCACTTCCTTTTCGTTGGGACGACCTTCACGACGGAAGTAATTGCCGGGAATGCGCCCGGCGGCGTAATTGGCTTCACGGTACTCGACCGTGAGTGGAAAGAAATCAACACCTTCGCGCGGGGTGGAAGCGCTGACGGCTGCAACCAGTAACATCGTATCGCCATAGCGGATCACGACTGACCCGTCTGCCTGTTTGGCGACGCGACCGGATTCCACAGTCAACTCTCTTTCGCCGAGCTTGATTGATTCTTTGAGGTATTTCTTTTCTGACATATTCTATTCTCCTTCGGACCTGGCGCCTGAACACTCTTCAAGTCGCGGGCGTCTCATCCACCCGCTGTTCGGGACAAGTCCCCTTGCAATGAGTTTTTTCGGAAACCGCCAACGTGAAGCGGGGCTGGGCTAAGCTGCAATATAGAAAAAGGCGGCACGAGCCTCTTGAACCGTGAAGCTCATGCCGCCTTATGCTCGAAGCTTGGGGCCGTACACGTCTGCTTGTTTCCAGTCAATCGCCGTCACGTTCGGCACTGCCACAAGCTCTTCGATAGACGTGGGCTTTAACTTAACAGAGATTCGAAGCTCTCTCTCAGTGTTTTCTAAGGTTACCGGCGCAGACCTAAACGACTAACTACCTCATGGTAGCGTTCTATATCGGTGCGCTTTAGGTAATCCAACAGACTCCTACGTTGCGAGACCATTTTCAGCAGGCCGCGCCGCGAGTGATTGTCTTTTTTGTGGGTCTTGAAATGCTCAGTGAGGTCGTTAATTCTCTTACTCAGAAGTGCGACCTGAACTTGTGGTGAACCGGTGTCACCCTCATGCGTACGGAACTCGGTAACTATCTGCTCCTTGGTTTGTTTTGCTAACGCCACTTGCTTAAATGGTCCTCCCTGACCGCAGTTAACTCCGCCTAAAAGCGGCAACCGCTAAACTTAAAAAGCTGCCTCACTGTAACATGCGCCGCTAAAAGGCACAAATGGGCCGCAAATTAGCCGCAAAAAGGCACAAAAGGCACAAAAGTAAAGATGGTTGCGAACCGTTCGCCTAATCACATTTTTCTGTTTTGTGACTTTTGTGCCTTTTTGCGGCTCAAATCTGTTTTGTCCTTGTGCCTCTTTGTGGCACTATCGCGGCAAATGTCAAAAGCCAAAATCGTGATTCTCGGAGGCGGGTTTGGAGGGCTGTTTACTGCCCTCGAGCTCGCCGGAGCCGCGGACGTGTCGCTCGTCACCGACGCCGACCACTTCCTCTTTACGCCGATGCTTTACGAGTATCTGAGCCGCGAGGTTGAGGCCTGGCACATCGCGCCCAGATACGACGAACTGCTCGATGAAAACGTACACCTCGTCCAAAGTTATGCCACCGCAGTCGACCTCAAGGCACAGACAGTCTCCGTTCCCAGTTATGAAAAGATGCTGAACTACGACGTCCTCGTGCTCGCCGTCGGTGGCATCACAAACTACGTCGGGGTCGAAGGCGCGCAACAGTTCTCGCTGCCTTTCCGAAAACTCGCCCACGCAGACGACCTGCGGCGCCGGATGATCGCCACCCTCGATCGCATACCGCCTGAGATGCCACCGCAGGACGTCCGCCGTGAAGTGACATTCGCAGTGGTAGGCGCAGGCGCGAGCGGATGTGAGCTCTCAACCAAAATGGCTGACTTGCTCACTGACTCGTTCAGGCGTCGAGCGCTCCACGGCGAGCCGCGCGTGCTCGTGATCGAAATGGGCGACAGGGTCGTGCCGGGAATGGGTGAACAGATTCGCGGGTTCGTCGAAGACGCGCTGCGAAAGTCTCGCGTTGAAGTGCATACGAAAACGCGCGTGGTTAAAGTGACGACGGACGATCTCACTTTCGAGCACGAAGGAAATCAGGAAACGCTCAAGACCGCGGGAGTCGTCTGGACCGGCGGCGTCAAGATGAATCCTCTCATCGAGCAGCTCGACGTGGAAAAGAACAGCCGCGGCTTGTTGATTGTCCAACCGACGTTGCAGCTATCACAACACGTAAACGTTTTCGCGCTGGGCGACATCGCTGTCTACCCTGACGCGACGCCAACACTCGCCGGCACTGCGCAACTCGCATTTCAACAGGCGAGTCTCGCCGCGCGCAACATCAAGGCGTATCTCGAAGGAGGCGAACTTCACACCAAACACTTCGAGGAGTTGGGAGAAGCGATCAGCCTCGGCACTGAACGAGCCGCGGTCCTCACCGGAGGCAAAGCGTTTGGCGGAGCACTCGCGCGCCAGGCACGCTTCGCCTTGTACACCTCTCGCTTACCAACATGGCATCACCGCTTACGTGTCGGCGCGAGCTGGTTCTTCGAAGGCACCGAGATGAAGCCCATCTAAAGATCGATCCGCGCTAATCCGATTACAAATCCGTTGTATCCGTGGCCCTGGAACGACAGTTGTCTCGAATAGGGGACCATGAGGTTACGGATTCTGCTTGTTGTAGTGTTTCTGGTAATCCTGGGACTCGTCTGGACCGCGGTCACTTTTCGCACTACACCAGTTGTTCCCGCACTCGATATTCCGTCGAGCCCTCCAGTCGCGATCGGAACACCACTGCCACCACCCGCAGAATCTCCAAGCCCAATGACGTCGAACTTTGTCGGCACGGTAGACCTCATTATTCCCGTTGCCGGAGTTAGACCAGAACAACTGATCGACACGTTTGACGATGCGCGATCTGAAGGCCGCGTACACGACGCCATCGACATCATGGCGGCCGCTGAAACTCCCGTATTAGCTGCCGCAGACGGCAAGATCGTCAAGCTCTTCCAAAGTGAAAAAGGTGGCATCACGATCTATCAAGTCAACACAAACCAGGATCTGATCTTTTACTACGCTCACCTCTCTCGTTACGCCGATGGCCTGGCCGAAGGCGATCCCGTGCGACAGGGCCAGATTATCGCCTATGTCGGCGACACCGGAAACGCCGGCCCCGGCAATTACCATCTGCACTTCTCGATCGCGTCAGTTTCAGACCTCAAACGCTACTGGGAAGGCGCCAATATCAATCCTTATCCGCTGCTACAGAACCGAGCGCCCTTAACACGCTAGCCGTTCGCAAATCATTCATAAAACCGGGCAAAACAGCGCGTCCACGCTGGAACGCCTGTTGCTCCTACACACGCACGGAGGACTTCAAAATGACCTTTGTCCGACAGCTTCTGATTCTCGCTTTCTTTATATTTTTGCTGACGAGTTGCGCGCCGGCGCCGAGTAATTCGAACACCACTGTCTCGCAGGCCAGTCCGTCTCCAACAGCATCACCATCCCCGCAGCGAGCACACGCAGCTTCAGTCCACGTGACACTGCCGCTGCTCGACGCGTTGCTGACTGACGACAAGTTTGTGGGCCAACTAAAGAGCAATCTGAAACTTTCCGAGGATCAGATCGCTTCACTCAAACGCGTCTCGGGCTCCGCAGTCGATCGGCTGCGCGAGAGCAACGCAGAGGATCTCAATGGCGACACGACCGCCACTGACGCTCGTACGCGCGCCGACGAAGAGTTACGCACGATTCTCGGCGAAGAAAAAGCGAGAGAATTAGCGACGCTCGCAAACGAGTACTGGTCCAAGGGCGATCCGTCAGAAGCTTCAGACGGCCAGGCGGAAATGTTGCCCGGACCAAACGCGGTGCCGACAGACACGCGCGTGGTCGTGAACATTCCCGCGTTTCGCATGGACCTTTTTCAGGATGGATCGCTGGTGAAGTCGTACAAGGTTGGAATTGGTTATCCTCAGTTTCCGCTGCCACAGGGATTACGCAGGGCACAGACGATCATCTTCAATCCAACCTGGACGCCGCCGGATTCGCCGTGGGTAGCGGACATGAAAAACGTCACTCCCGGTGAGACCGTTGCGGCCGGCGATAAAGACAACCCGCTTGGACCAATCAAGATTCCGATTGGTTTGCCTTCACTGATTCATGGCGGTAAGTCGCCCGCGAAGATCGGGAAGTTTGCTTCGCACGGGTGTGTTGGTTTGACGAACGCGCAGGTGAAGGATTTCGCCGCGCTACTGGCCAAAGCTTCAGGCACTAACGAGATCTCAGCGACGACGATCAATACGTACCTGGAAGACAAAAAACGCACGCAGACAGTCAAACTCAATCAGACCGTCCCGGTAGAACTACGTTACGAGACGATCGTGCTGGAAGATGGAAAGCTGCACATCTACAAGGACGTCTACGCGCAGGATACGAATACTGAAGAGAACTTGCGCCAGGTGCTGGACGCGCATGGCGTGAAGCTGGAAGATCTTTCAGAGCAACAGCGACAACAAGCTCTCGATGCGTTGAAATCCGACTTGAAAAAGGAAGTCGTGATCGACCTGGGTAGCATCGCGCAGAAGGGCTATCCGGCACCGGTGAATCTTGATAGTGGGAACGGGAAAAAACCGGCCGCGGATAAACGCAGACAAAGCACGGATTAAGAGCTAAAAAAATTGCAATCCGTGATTTCCGTGTTCATCTGTGGCTCAAGCGGAGCGCCGGCCTCGCCATAGTAGGGACGGCCGGCTTCGATCGCTGAGAAATACTCTTCAATCCGATCGAGCACTTCTTCAACGGTGTGAGAATGATAGATTGAGGTGCGGAACAGCGCACCGCCCTGCAAGCCGCGCGTGAACTGCCCCGCCAACTGCTTCATCCGGTTGATCGCCGGTGTCTCCGGCATATCCTCGCGCAGCATGTCGAAATACTCGTGCAGGATCGCGCGCTTGTCGGCCAACGTCGGCTCGAAGATCGGCCGCCCGTGCATCGCATCTTCAATCTGTCGAAAGATCCACGGATTAGCCATCGCGCCGCGCCCAATCAAAACGCCGTCACAACCAGTCTCACGAAACTTCGCAAACGCACCTTCGATCGTAGTGACATCGCCACTGCCCGACACGGGCACACGCACCGCTTCCTTCACCTGCCGCACCAGATCCCAGTTCGCCAAACCGCGATAACCCTGTTCCTTCGTGCGACCGTGCAGCGCGATGTGTTCCACACCACAATCTTCCGCCAGTTTCGCCGTATCCACCGCATTGATCGTGTGATCGTAAAAGCCGGCGCGAATCTTCACCGTCAGCGGGATTGTGATCGTTTTCCTGAGCTCTTTGAGAATCTGCTCGAGCCGGCTGTGGTCCTTAAGCAGTCCGGATCCACCACCATGCTTCACAACTTTCGGCGCCGGGCAGCCGCAATTCACGTCGAGAATGTCAGCGCCCACCTCCTGCGCCATCTCCGCCGCCATGCACATGCGCTCCGGCTGGCCGCCAAAAATCTGCACCGCAAACGGCCGCTCATCCTCGTAAAAACGCATCTGCCGTTTCGACTTCGGATTGTTTCGCGTGAGTCCTTCAACCGAGATAAACTCCGACACAGACAGACCAACCCCACCACGCCTCTTCAACAAGCGTCGAAATGAAACGTCAGTCACACCCGCCATCGGTGAAAGAATCAATGGCGGCTTGATCTCGACATCACGAATCTTGAATGGCTTCATGGCTTAATCGTAACCGGAGTTCCTACTGAAACCGCGTCGTACAACTCCTTGATGTGCTCATTCTCCAACGCGACACAGCCCCATGTCCAATCACTCTTTGCGCCGTGACCATGAATGTAGATCAGCCCGCCGAGTTTGGTGTACTGCGGCGGCGCCACTTTCTTCCGATTGGCCTCGACGATCGCGTCATGCTGCGCCTTCGTGATCAGCCCGTCACGCAAGCCACGCGCGGCGTCTTCCGTGTTCGGGTAGCTGACGCCGAGTGACAAGTAGTAAGCACTCTTGTTGTTCTTAACGAAGACGTAAAAGTCGCCCTCCGGCGTGGCGCCATCGCCTTCGCGCTGTTTGTCGGCGACCGGACTAAACCCGAGCCCAACGCGATACGTTCGCACCAACGTCTTGTCGGAATACAACTCGAGTTTTCTTTCGCTTTTGTAAACGACGATGCGAGGCTTTTCGATAGGCGAACTCTGCCACGGATGAACACAGATGACACCGATCAGAAATGTGATTAACAGTGTCATCCGTGTAATCCGTGGCTAAATACTCTTAGGGTTTCTTGGACTTTTTCTTGTCGTCCTTGTCTTCCCCCTTGGCTGCGGCGGGCGCCTGAATCTTCAAGAGCGGCTCGACGCCGGCGCGATAAGCTTCGGTAACCTTGATGAACGCTTCGTTGCGCAGGGTCTGTAAATAAGTGTCGCGTTCCTTACCCTGACGTTCCATCAGCATTGCTTCACGCACACGACTGTCGTTGAAAGTCGGTGTCGCTGCGCCGGGCGTGCGCGCATCGACGCGAATGATCTGGAAACCGTCGGCCAACTGAATCGGCTCACTTACGCCACCCGCTTTGACGTCCTTCAATGCATTCATCAGATCGTCACGCAGGTTGGGAACGTCAAACTCACCGACAGAACCTCCATCCTGCGGGGCGGTGCGCTGGCCATTCTTCTCGCGCTCGGAATTCGCCGCTGCAATCGCACGGAAATCAGCTCCCGCGCGGATCTGCGCGACCAGTTCCAGCGCTCTTGCTTTAACCGCTGCCGGATCTTTGCCCGCGGTGGACAAATAGATCTCGGAGAGCTTGATGCTCTCGGGCTTGCGAAACTTGTCGGGATGCGCCTCGTAGTATTTCTTTACTTCTTCGCTCGAGAATCCCAGGTAAACGCGCCGGTCCACTTCCTGTTCCAACACCGCCCGCTTCATCATCTCAGTGCGCATGGTGCGGCGCACATCCTCAGGATTGTAGCCGCTCGCTCGCATCATCTCGTAAAGCTTTTCAATTGAAGTGATGCCCTGATCATTCGCTATACCCAACATGCGGCGGTTCACTTCCGCCTCGATGTCGTTAGCTATGTCCATCTCCTTGCCTTTTTGTAGCAGCAGCTTTTCGTTGATCAGCGTGGCGATCATTTCAGACTGCCGCTTCGCCACCTCTTCCTGCGCTTGCTGCTCGGTCTTGCCGCTCCGCTTTAGCTCTTCGACAAGTTCTTTCATCTCGAGCTTCAACTGTGAAAGCGTGATGACGTCGTCGTTGATCTGTACGATCACTTCATCGACGACCGTCATTTCGCCTTCCTGGGCAAAAGCGTTTGATGGTACGAGGAATGCCAGCGCCAAAAACGCCGCAACTGCAAAGTATTTAAGTTTCACAAGTAACTCCTATCCGCGTTTATCTGCGTCCGCGATCCGTGTTTCATCCGCGGCCCCGAAATTCTAATCGTTGGCGCGAAGCCGGAGCAACACGTCACGGGCCACGTCAAGCACCTCGTCCTGCTGATCTTCCGTTAAAACCAGCCGCAAAACACCGTTTGGCGTGAAGACCGCCCCCGAATGATTCGAGACGAATTCCCCCAGTTTTTCCGGTGAAATTCGCGCCTTTTCACTGAATTTGATAGCTACCCCGTCCGGCGTTTTATCGATCGAAATCAGCCCCAAATCTTCGGATAACTTACGCAAACGAGCATAGGCAAACAGCCGCTCAACCGGCGCCGGAATACGTCCATAACGATCCTCCGTCTCCGTGCGGATGCTTGCGAGCGTGGCTTCGTCCCGGGCTGAAGAAACTCGCTTGTACGTTCGCAGCCGCTGTCCCATGTCGGATATGTACTCCTCGGGAATCGCGACATCCACGCCGAGATTGAGCGTGACACTCGTCTCATCTTCAACCTCTTCCCCGCGAAGCTCGGCCACTGTGCGCTCGAGCATCTGCGTGTAGAGGTCGAAACCGAGTGCCTCCATGTGACCCGACTGCTCGCCGCCGAGCAGATTCCCCGCGCCGCGCAGTTCGAGGTCGAGGGCCGCGATACGAAAACCGGCTCCCAGGTCAGAAAACTCGCGAATGGCTGCTAAACGTCTGCGGGCAATAGGTGAAAGCTCCTGTTCGCTCGGTATCAGGAGGTAAGCGTAAGCCCTGCGGCTCGAACGCCCCACACGCCCGCGTAGCTGATAAAGCTGAGAAAGACCGTAGTGATCGGCGCGATTTATGATGATGGTGTTTGCACGGGGGATGTCTATGCCGTTCTCGATGATGGTGGTCGCAACCAGAACGTCATATTTGTAGTCGATAAAATCGAGCATCACCCGTTCCATCTCTTTTTCGTTCATCTGGCCGTGGCCCACCGCCAGGCGCGCCTGCGGCACGAGCCGTTTGACGAGCGCCGCAACGGTTTCGATCGTCTCCACGCGATTGTGAATGAAGAACACCTGGCCGCCGCGAGATAGTTCGAGTTCTATCGCCGACTTGATAACGCTGTCCGAGAACTGCACCACCTGGGTTTGAATCGCGAGTCGATCGCGTGGCGGTGTTTCGATGAGAGACATGTCGCGCATGCCGCTGAGCGACATGTTGAGCGTGCGGGGAATCGGCGTAGCTGAAAGAGTCAACACGTCCACTTTCTTCTTCAGGTGTTTGAGTCGCTCTTTGTGTGCGACGCCGAAACGTTGTTCTTCGTCGACAACTACGAGGCCGAGGTCTTTGAAAGTAACGTCCTTTGACAGGATGCGGTGCGTGCCGATGACGACGTCGATTTCACCTGACTCCACTTTCTTCACGACTTCCTTTTGTTCCTTGCTCGAACGAAAGCGCGACAACAACTCGACCTTCACCGGAAACGGAGCAAACCGATTGCGAAACGTGTCGTAGTGTTGATACGCGAGCACCGTCGTCGGCGTGAGAATCGCCGCCTGCTTGCCTTCCATCACTGATTTGAACGCCGCACGCATGGCGACTTCAGTTTTTCCGTAGCCAACGTCGCCGCAGAGCAGGCGGTCCATCGGCACCGGCTCTTCCATGTCTTTCTTCACGTCTTCGATTGCGGTTTCCTGATCCGGAGTGAGAACAAATGGGAAGCCGTCTTCAAACTCCTGCTGCCAGGGGGTATCCGCTGCGAAGGCGTAACCGCCGACGAGCTTTCGTTCCGCGTAGAGACGCAACAGTTCGTCAGCCATGTCGCGCATGGCGCGCCGGGCTTTGGCTTTTGTCTTTTGCCAACCGAGACCGCCGAGTCGATCGAGTTGTGGCTGATGACCTTCGGCGCTCGAGTAACGCTGCACGAGGTCGAGACGCTCGACAGGAACGTAAAGCTTGGCTTCGTCGGCGTAGTAAAGCAGCATGAACTCGCCGGTGCGTGGTCCAATGTCGAGTGACTGCAAACCGCCGAACCGTGCCACGCCGTGATCGATGTGGACCACGTAATCGCCGGCTTTTAGATCGCGGAAATCGGAAAGAAAGGCAGCCGCTTTCGACTTGCGCTTGCGCTTCTCGTATCGCTGTGTTCGCTCGGCGCCGGCCGGTTGACGTTCGACCACGTCGGTGGCTTCGTCAAAGATGTCGGTTTCGACGTGTACGATCAGGTGCGAGTGTGGCAGTTCGAATCCGCCGCTGAGACGTCCGACAGTTACGACTACGGGGCGAGTGGTCGCGGCGTCCGATGCTTCGCTGGTTAAAGTCAGACGAGTCGTAATGCTGTACTCGTTGAGGATCTCGACAATGCGCTCCGCGACGCCAAGGCTCGGCATCACAAACAGCATCGTCTTCATTTGTTCGATGGAATGCTTTACTTCGTCAGCGAGGTCGGAAGTCCGCCCGTGATAGCGCAACGTCGATTGCGACCGCCACTCGACTTCCACCGCGCTCTCAACTGCTGGAAATAAGAAGACGGGTTGACGCGTGCCTCGAGCGCGACCTAGTTGTACTTTCGGCGCCTCGGCTTCCAACGCCAGATTCAGATCTGTTTCGGCGGCGATGCGGCCCAGGGTGCGCAACTCGATCCGTTGTCGCTGCGAGATAAACTCGCGCAACTCTTCGGCAGTAAGAAAAAGCTCTTCCGGCGTGAGCGCGATGTCGTCGGCTTGATCGATTTCACGATAGCGCTCTGACAAGCGTTCGTAGAACTCGCTCAGATACGCTTCGACGCCGCCCGGTTCCTCTATTACGAACACCACGTCGCCGAGATGTTCGAAGACATTCGAGGTGGTGTTCATCACGATCGGAATCAACCATTCCCAACCCGCAAATGCTTCACCTTCGTCCGCGAAAGCAGTGCGATCGCGCAACGAACGTGCGAAACGCGTGTCGCTCCAGCGTTCGCGCGCGGCTTCGCTCCAGAGTTGGAAATCGACTGGCGTGACGGCGAACTCGTGCATCGGCGGCACGTGGACGACTTGCAGTTGACGAGTCGAGAGCTGATTTTCAGGATCGAATTCGCGCAGCGAGTCAACCGTATCGCCGAAGAACTCGAGTCGCACCGGTGCTTCCAGGCCCGGTGGCCAAACGTCGAGGATGCCGCCGCGCATCGAGAACTCACCAACTGCGCCGACCGGATCTTCGCGCACGTAACCCGTCGCCATGAGCTTATCGACGAGTTGTTCAGGCGGGTGATCTTCGTCACGTTTGATCACCGCTCCGGCTTTCGCGATGGCGGCGGGACTGACGGTTTTTCGCGCCAGTGCCCGCGCGGTCAATAAGACAAAACTCGGCGGGCGTCGCTGTAACTGCCAGAGCGCGACCGCGCGCCGTTCGAGTGTCTGCGCATGCGGAGAGATGCCGGCGTACGGATCCGTCTCAGAAGCCGGCAGGACGAGGATCTCATTGCCGGCAGTTTCTGTTCCCGCCAGCGCGCAATACCAGAACTTCAGATCGCGCTCCAGGGACTCCAGATCGCGAGTCGTTTGTGACACGACGGCGAAAGTCTTACCCGTTTCGTGTTGCAGCGCCGCCACCGCCAGCGCCCGCGACGCCCCCGCCACCAACCCACTAATGGATATGACACGTGTGCCACCCCGCACTTCAGCTAGCAGCTTTTGATACTCTTGTGTCTCTGTAATCTGTCTCACAGCTAAATAGTCCGAAAGAATAGAACAAGTCAGGAAGAGGGGCTTGCCCCCGCCGCTCGGAGAATTCAACAGCGGGGGCAAGCCCCTCTTCCTGACTTGGTCTATTCTTTGTAAGTCATTCTTTCAATCAACGCTGTAGTCGAGGCTCCCTTAACAAATGGCAGTGAAATCACCTTGCCTCCAGCGGCTTCGACTTCCTCGCGCCCATGTATCTGATCGAGTTCGTAGTCGCCACCCTTTACCAGCACGTCCGGCAACAGTGTGGCGATCAAAGCGCGCGGCGAGACGTCGTCGAAGATCGTCACGTAGTCGACCTGTCGGAGCGCCGCGAGTATTTCCGCGCGCTCCGCTTGGTTGAAGACCGGCCGAGCTTCCCCCTTCAACTCGCGTACTGTTCGATCAGTATTTATGGCGACGAGCAGTGCGTCGCCGAGCCCACGCGCCTGCGCCAGGTAACGCACGTGCCCGACGTGTAAAAGGTCAAACACGCCGTTCGTAAAAACGAGTCGCCGGCCTGCGGCGCGCAGACGTTGGCGCTCCCCAAGCATCTCTGCGGGGGTCAGAATCTTCTCAATCATTCGCTCAAGATTACAGGATTGCGCGATGTCTGTATAATCGGCCCTTTATGTCTATTCCGTTTATCGAAACAAACGATCAAACAACCGCGCGGCGCGAACATCTCGAGGCGCTGCGCGAGCTTGTCGGCAACGTCTACCCAAACAAATTCGAACGCAGCGAGGTGGTCGAATCCGGAAAAGAAGACACGATCACTGCGATCGTTGAGAAGTTTCGCGGCTTCGAGCCCAAGCCAAACCCGGATGGCAAACCCTCGGCCGAAGAACTCGAGCAGGCCAACGAAGAGCTAAACCGAGTTACTGTGCGCATCGCTGGGCGCATCGCATCGCCGCCGCGCGTGATGGGCAAAGCCGCGTTCGTTCACCTGTCGGATGGTATTTCGCGCCTGCAGATCTACATTCGCAAGGCCGACGTCACGGGTGTTCGCAACGACGCGCAGGGCGGAGACGTGGACGGCTGGGCCATGTTTCAACTGCTGGACCATGGCGACTTCATCGGCGTCGAAGGTTACCTGTTCGTGACTAAAACCGGTGAGCTCTCGATCCACGTGCAGAAGTTGCAGTTTCTTTCGAAGGCGCTGTTGCCGCTGCCCGACAAGATGCACGGGATTCACGATCCCGAGATTCGACAGCGCCAGCGCTACGTCGATCTGATCGCCGGCAGTCTGAAACACGAGAAGGACGACGCACTCACACCACGAGAAGTGTTTGAACGACGCGCCGCGGCAGTGAAAGAACTGAGACGCATTCTCGAAGACCACGGCTACATCGAAGTCGAGACGCCGATGTTGACGCCGCTCGCAACCGGCGCTGCCGCGCGTCCGTTCCGGACTCATCACAACGCGCTCGACATCGATCTGTACGCGCGCATCGCTCCTGAGTTGTACCTGAAGCGGTTGCTGGTGGGTGGCTTCGAAAAGGTTTACGAGCTGAATCGCAACTTCCGCAACGAAGGCATCTCCACGCGTCACAACCCCGAGTTCACGATGCTCGAGTTCTACTGGGCGTATGCAGACGTGAACCAGATGATGGATTTCTGCGAGCAGATGTTGCAGGCGGTGGTGTTCACGGTGTTGGGCCACACGCACGCACAGTTTGGCGAGCACAGTCTCAACTTCGGCGAGCCGTTTCGACGTATCGGCATGAAGGAGAGTTTGTCGGGACTCGTCCCTGAAGATCAGATCACGGATGACAAGGTGCTGGAGCTATTCGAAAAGCACGTCGAGCCGGGACTGATACAACCAACGTTCATTACCAACTTTCCGAAACCGATCTCGCCGCTCTCGAAAGCTTCGCCGGCGAACCCGCTGGTGGCGGAGCGTTTTGAGTTGTACGTGGCGGGTATGGAGCTCGCCAACGGCTTTTCCGAGTTGAACGATCCGGTGGAGCAATACGAGCGCTTCCGCGACCAGATGAAGCAGCGCGAGAGGGGCGACGATGAGGCGATGTTGATGGACGAAGACTACGTCCGCGCTCTTTCCTACGGCATGCCACCCGCCGCCGGCATCGGCATCGGAGTCGATCGCCTCACGATGTTCCTGACCAACAAACTATCGATCCGCGACGTGATCCTCTTCCCGCACATGCGCCCCGAGAGAGGCTCAGAAAAAAGTTAGCCACAAAAAGGCACATAAGGCACAAAAGATATTCAGCTTTCATCTGAAAATTCTTTTGTGCCTTATGTGCCTTTTTGTGGCTATTTCTTCTTGTGCTTTTTTGTGGCTAATTCTGTTTTGAGGCTTTGGTTCGGAGTTCGGCGAGGCGTTCGTCGGAGCCGGCCGGTTTCTCGCCCTGCATTATCTTGAGATAGGTTTCCATGGCGTCGAGCGAGCCTTTGAAGTCGCCCAACTTCTCGCGGACACGACTCAGGTCCAGGAGAAACTGCCCGTTAGCCGGAGCGTACGCGCTGACGGCTTGTGTCAGAGCGGCTTCGGCGAGTTTCAGCTCACCTTTCAATTCATACAAACGTGCCAGATGGTAGTGGCTGATGGGATAGCGGGCGCCATCGCGCTTCGAGACTTCGAGCAGGTTGCCAATTGCCTCTTCGTTTCGCTTAAGGCTCGACAGTGCGAAGCTCAGCTCCAGGTTTGCGGGCGGAAAATAACCATTCTGACGATTCAACACGCGGCGATAGTTCTCAATCGCTTCCAACGTCTTGCCACGTTCGGATGCGTTACGAGCGCGCTGGAGATAATCATAACTAGTCGGATCGAGCGTTAACCTGGGCGCCGCGCCTTCGGCTTTGCGAACAGGCTTTGTGGGCGGCTGCGATTCGACTGCGATCGTTCCTTCAGTGCTGCCACGTGTAAGCGCCTGCTTGGCCGCATCGTGTTGTGGATCGACCAGCAAAGCCCGGCGCCATTCACGCGCGGCGAGATCATTCTGTCCGCGAGCAGCGTAAACCCTGCCAAGGTTGTAGCTCGCTTCGGCGTAACGAAAGTTCTCCAGTTTCAAAGCAGAAAGTAACGCGTCGTAAGCCTCATCCCAGCGGCCGGCGCGCAACAGCAGGACCCCGAGATTGTTGTACGCGCGAGAGTACCCGCCTTTGCGCTGCGCGATGGCGATCCGGTAAGCGTTCATTGCGGCTTCCGAGTCGCCGAGACGGGCAAACGCGTTGCCGAGGTTGTAGAAGCCGATCGGATCGAATGAATCTGACTTCGCGATCGTGTTCAGTTCGGCAAGGGCTTCGGTTTTGTGACCCGTGCTGAGCAGCAACTCCGAGAGTTTCAGGCGCAGGCTGTTACGTTCCGCGGCACTCGGCGCGGCTTCGATCTGCTCGCGCAGCGTGACGACGGGATCGGGAGTGTTGTCGATATCCTGAGCGAAGCAGAACGCAGGGAATATCGCCAGGCATGAAACCAGGATCAAAAAGGGAGATATCTTTCGCATTTTAGTTAACCCTTCGTGGTCGAACATCGTCGCGCAGGTAAGCGACGACCGTGCCTCCAAAGCCAACGGCCCAGCCACGGTTTCGATTAGTGAAGAAGACGCGCTCCAGCGGGTGTTGTGTGCCACTGCGCTCAGCAGTCCAATGCTCGCCGCCGTCAACGGTGTGAATGATTGTTCCCTCGGCGCCCACCGCCCAGCCTTCCAGCGCATCGACAAACTTAACGTCGAAAAGATCGACGTGGACGGTCGATTCCTGTCGCTGCCAGGTGCGACCGCCGTTCACGGTGCGAAAAACGCTGCCGCCGCTACCCACGGCCCACCCCTGGCGATTGTCGACAAACGACGTGGCGGTGAAGCGAGTTGATTTTTCAACCTGCGGCAAGGTTGATTGATACCAGGTATCGCCGCCGTCAGACGTTTGTATGATCGTGGCGCCGGCTCCGACTATCCAACCGCGATATTCATCGACGAAGAATCCGCCGAGCAGTAATCGACGGGTCGGCGACTGCAGTTTGACCCACGTATCGCCGGCGTCTTTCGTGGTGTAGATCGATCCTGCTTCACCGAACAACCAGCCGCGTCCATTACGACTAAACACCGCCCGGACGAGGATGGCGTTGGTGTCAAATCCCTCGATGTCGATTCGTTTCCAGTTTTCACCACCGTCGGTGGTCTTCATCAGGTAAGCGCGCGGGTCCTCGACGTTCTTGAGCTGGTAAGTATTCACCTCGATCACCAGCCAGCCGTTTTTTTCGTCGATGAAGAAAATATCGCGCACGATATCGTCGGTGGAGGAGCCGCGCAGTTTCCAGGTATTACCGCCGTCGAGTGTCTGTAAGAGCGTGCCTTTACTACCGACAGCCCAGCCGCGGTTTTGATCGAGAAAGAAAACTCCCTTCAACCACGCCATCGTCCCCGCGGACTGTCGCCCCCAGGTGCCGGTCTGCGCGAACGTCGTCGCAGCCACGATTACAACAACCAGAAATGACGCGGATGCCTTGAGCATAATTGTAGGGGCGGCCCTCCGTGGCCGCCCCAGCAAACGAAACCGTGCATTCGTCTTAATAGTTGACACCGAAGATGCGTGCGAAGCTCAACACGGACGTGAAGCTCAGCCACTCCCGGACCTTCTTCATCTTGTTTCCGGGCACGATTACCTGATCGCCCGGCATGAGATAAACATTGTCCGCCACCTTGCCTTTATAAATCGCAGAGACATTGACCTGAATGGGAGTGATGATGCCGGTGCGCTCCCGTCGCAACACGTAAACCTTGCTCCTGTCGCCCGTGCTGAGCACGCCACCCGCTTCGGCAAGCGCCTCGGTTACAGTCATGCGGTGGCTCATCAAACGAACGCCGGGTTGGCCCACGTCGCCAAGCACGCTGTAACGGTATGACACCGCCTTATCGAGCGACACCGTCACCTGCGGATCGATGATGTACTCGTCGTACTTCTTCGTGATGATCGCCGCCACTTCCTCAACCGTTTTGCCGTTCACGAAAACTCCGCCGGGGATCAGCGCAAGGGCAATGCGACCACTAGGCGGGATCGTTATGCCACTGCGCGAATAGCGGGGCTGGTTGAACACGTCTACCGAAATCACGTCCTCCGGACCAAGGCGGTAGGTGCTGAAGAAGTTGTTGTAGTAACCCGTAAAGCCTGCTTCTTCCGAGATCTGCTCCTGCCGGTTGGCCTGAACATCGTCAGGAACATCGGTGGGCGTACGCCTGGTGTCGTCCGGCTCGAGCCTGTCGCCCATCACCGGCTGCTTCTTGTCTTTGTCCTGGCCAGTGGTGGTGCGTGGTCGTGGCTTTTGCGGATCGTCCTGCGCCGGCTGAGCCGCGATGCTTATGGTCAATGCCATCAACGTCAGCGTAGCGAGAGCTATGCGTTTCAATTTAATCATCTCCAACCTCCAACCCATCCGTTATTGGGCACCGCGCCCAAACACAATGATTTTGATCGTCTCAAACATAACGATGGCGTCCAGAATCAGACCCTGGTTCTTGATGTAGAAAAGGTCGTACTGAAGTTTCTGCCGCGCATCTTCGATCGAGGCGCCGTAGGGATACTTGATTTGCGCCCAGCCGGTTAATCCCGGCGCGATCAAATGTCGTTGTTCGTAGAAGGGGATCTCCTCGGCCAGTTGGGCCACGAAGTGCGGCCGTTCGGGACGCGGGCCAACGAAGCTCATCTCACCCTTCAGAATGTTAAAGAACTGCGGAATCTCATCCACGCGAATCTTGCGAATGATGCGACCGACACGCGTCGTGCGCGCGTCGCCCTTGCTGGCCCAAACCGGTCCATCCTGTTCGGCGTCAACTCTCATCGAGCGAAACTTCATCAGCGTAAACGTGCGGCCGTTCTTGCCGACCCGCTCCTGCTTGTAGAAGACCGGACCACGCGACTCCAGCTTGATCAGCACGGCCGTAACTAAAACGATCGGCAATGAAAGAATTGCGCCGACCAGTGCTACCAGCCAATGAACCAAAGCGCGCGAGAGCTCCGCGATCTTTGCGCGACGCCTGCGGCCGGTAAAAATCAGCCACGAAGGACGCAGCATGTTCAGCGAGACGCGACCGGTGACGCGCTCGTAAAACGACAAACCCTCTTCGATCGTCACCTCTCCCGCCAGGCTCAACTGCAACAACTTGTTGGTCGGCAGTTGGCCACGCCGCTCGCCCATGGCCACGACGATGCGATCGATGTTTTCTCGTTTGACGATCTCGTCGAGTTGCTCGGTCATGCCGATCACGCGCGGATTGATCAGGCTCTTGCCGAGCAGGTCAGCGTCAGTGCCAACAAAGCCGACGATGCGATAACCCGCGTCGGGACGGTCCAACACTTCACGCGCCACTTCGACGGCGAGATTGCCGGAGCCGACAATCAGGATGCGCTCGCCAAAGTCGGGGTGGCCCAGAAACCAGTGGATCGATATGCGCCACAAAACCATCAGGCTGAGCGCGAGCGGCAAAGCGATCAGCGAAATGCCACGACCCAGCATCAGGTCGGGGTATACGTAAAATGCAAAGGCGAGTCCGATCCACGCGAGGCCCAGCGCCTGGACCAGGCGGAGCACCAGCTCGCGCCGGTCGTGCATCACCAGAAAGTCGTACAAGTCGAACAGGTAGAAAGCCGCGAGGCAGAAGAATCCCGCGACGGCAGCTTTCATGTACCCGCTTCGAGTAACCAGCTCGTAAGGCGCGCCTTCGAAACCCACGCGCAGGTACACGGCAGCGATCGTTGCGCCGTAGACGAGAAACGCCTCGGCGATAATCAACAATATCGTTCGTCCGTTGAGACGTCTCAATTGACGATCGCTACCTCCTCTTCGAGATTCTGAGTTGGTATTTCAGTCTTCTTGCGGTCGCGGTTGTAGTAACGGTGCTGGTAGTAGTAAGGCGACTCGTCGGGCTGGTCCTGCGTGCGATTGAGCACCACGCCCAACAATTTTTCCTTCGGCATCTGCTCCAACAGCTTGTCGACGGTCGAGTAACGAGTCTTGCCGGCTCGCACGACCAGAATGCCGGCGTCGGCGCGCGACATCAAAACGTTAGCGTCAGTGAATATTCCGAGCGGCGGAGCATCGATGATGATGTAGTCGAACATGCGGCGCACTTCATTGAGTATCCGCCCGTAGGCTGGTCCGGAAAGCAACTCGGCAACGTCCTCGCGCGGGCGGCCGCCGGGCAGCAGGTGCAGGCCGGAAGGTTCGAGACGCACGATGGCGTCTTCGACGTTGATCTGGCCGACCAACACTTCCGACAGGCCAAGCTGTGCATCGATGCCGAGATAGTCAGTGGCGCATGGACGTCGCAAATCGCTATCGATCACGAGGGCGCGAATGCCATCAGTTTGGGCCAACAACCAGGCGAGGTTGAGCGCCGTGAGCGTCTTGCCTTCGGCGATGCCCGCACTGGTGACGACGAAAGCGCGCATCTGCATGCGTTCGCCCACTTCGAGGATCCTGGTACGCAGGCCGCGATACTGTTCCGTGTAAGCGGAACGAGGCTGGCTGACTGCAATCAGGTGAGGTTCGACGCGCGTTGGGGAGATGTCGAAAGTGACAAATCCGCCAGCGCGCGTCGCCTCGGCAGCGCCCAAAGTTGCCCCAGCATCACGCGAAGCTATTCCGCCGGGGAGTGCCGACCCGCCGGGTACATCCGCAGTGTGCGCAGTGGACGCTGAACTTCGCACCGCCTTTCCGGGCATGGACATGATCGTGGAACCGCTCAATATCTGTTCCTCGATCTGTGCCGCGGAAGGCAGCCCGGAAACACTCGGGCTCTCTTTACGGTGCTCTGATTTCTCAGTTGCCTTAGCAGCGTTACCGTTGTTGTCGGTCACGCTGTGTCGTTTCATGGCATCGAAAACTCTTCCCATCTATTTCACCTCATCGGATCTGTTATCCGTGTTATCTGTGGCTAATCTCCCTCGCCAGTCGTTTTGCCGGCGTTCCACAACTCGGCGCGGCCCGCGGAGGAGAAGATGCGTGCAGGCTCTTCGCGTTCCTCACCTCTCTGTCCTCTGCCGTGATCGGAGCGTGGCAGCATGTCGAACGTGTCGGCCACGTCTTCAATAATCGAGCGGCCAATCGACACGTCGCCGGCGGCGTAGCCCGCCAGCAGAGCGTTGTCACAAAGATTGTTGATGTTGCGCGGAATGCCGTCCGAACAACGAAATATGTAATCGACGGCTTCAGGCGTGAAAATGTCAGTGCGCTCCGCACCCGCCACCAGCAAACGCGAAATGATGTAACGATCCGTCTCTTCGACGTTTGGCAGCGGCTTGATCACGCAACGCAGCGCAATGCGTTGTTTCAACTGTCGCAGGTCCGGATTGTTGAGAACTTCCCGCAGTTCCGGCTGACCCGTTAACACAATCTGTAACTGCTTCGCCGTGTTTGATTCGAAATTCGAGAGCAGGCGGATCTCTTCGAGAACGTGTGGCGACAGGCCCTGCGCCTCGTCGACGATCAGCACCGTGCGCAGCCCGCGCGAATGACGCGATTCGAGCGCCCGTCCCAGTTCGAGCAACAACTCCGACTTCGTTTCCCACTTCTGCACGTCGAGCAGAGTGGCCACGTGCTGGTAAAACTCCGGCACCGACAAACGTGGATTGAAGATGTAAGCGACGAGCACGGTGCGATCCAGGCGCTCCATCATCCAACGGAGGATCGTCGTCTTTCCCGTACCCACTTCGCCGGTCACAACCACGAGACCTTTGCCGCTTTCAATGCCGTAGTGCAGGTTGGCCATCACTTCCGTGTGCGACGGAGTGAAGTAGATGAAGCGCGGGTCGGGCGTCAGCGCGAATGGCAATTCTTTGAGACCGTAAAATTCAGCGTACACTCTTTTGTAACCTCCAGTTACGGCTTACGAACGACCTTGCATCAGGAATTCGAAAACGTGCGTGAGCTTGAGTGCCAGCGCCAACGCCGGAATACTCACCATCGTGGCTACCACACCCGCAGCAAGTAACAACTTGCGACGGCGCGGCACCGCTCGCGCTTCCTGCGGCGTCAACAACTCGGGCACCGCGAGGAGCACGGGCAAGCCAGTGTAGTGACGAGCATCCTCTGAGTTTTGAATCGTGAGCAGGCGTGGTCCTTCGAAGATTCCCACCAGCAACAGGCCGAGACCGAGACCAACTCCGAGACCGACGGCGCCGAGGAATATGCGTTTCGGAGCCACCGGCTGCGACGGCAAGTTGGCCGGGTCAATCACCTCGATGCCCTCACCTTGTTGCTGAGTAATGGCTTCAGCGTTGAGAGAGATCCCCTGTTGCTTTTCCAGCAGTTCGTCGTAGGCTGCCTTCTTGGTCTGGTACTCGCGTTCGATTGCTCCCAACGCGACTTCGACACCGGGAACGTTGTTGATGCGCTCTACGATTGCGGCGATCGACTTCTCGTTGTCGGCCAACATCTTTTGCTGGCGCTTAATCTCGTTCTCGGCCAAGGCGATTTCAGCTTCCGCCTGGGTAATAATCGTGCTGGGGTTCTTCTCGAGTTTCTCCTGCTTGGTTTTGATCTTCTCTTTCCATTCGTCGATCATGCCGTCCATCTGTTCTTTGACCTGATCGACTTCCTGCTGCTTCGCGATCACATCAGGATGAACCGGCTTGTACTCGCCTTTCAGCCTGGTCAATTCACCTTCCAGCGCCGCCTTTCGCTGCACGAGCTGTGAATACGCCATGGTTGTTTTTGGATCGGTCACAGTCTCCGCGGTGTCGGCGATTACCTGATCGCGGCTCTGCTTGAGTACTGCGAGCTGGCTGGTCGCGGCTGCGCGTCGATCCTGTAATCGGCCCACTTCGGTGATTAAGGCTTTCTGCTCTTCGCGCAGGCCGGCGAGTTGGTTGAAGAGTCCCGTGGCTTCAGAAGGAAGTTTGCCCACGTTGCTCGACAAGAAATCGAGACGCTGCTTGTCGACCGCGGCGAGTTCGTCTCGAGCCTGGGTTACCTGGCTATCGATAAAAGTTTTCGCCGCCGCGCCGGAGTTCACCTGGTCCTGTGTTTGAACAGTGATGTATTTGCTGGCTAACTCGGAAGTAATTGCTTGTGCGGTCTTGGCGTCACGATATCTGTAACTGATGTTGAAACCGTTAGTGATGTCGTTGCGCGAAGTGTTGACCTTGACGTTGATGTCCATGCGCATCATGTTGATGACGCTTTCGATCGCTTCGCCGCGGGATCGCTCGGCTCGATAGAGATCGTATTTTTGGATCAGCGGCTCGAGCGAGCTGCGACTGTTTACGACCTGCTGGATGCCGGCCAACTGTCGCGTCAGGTTGTCTTCGGTGGACGTGGTCACCATGTTCTTAGGAAGCGTTGACGGCCTGACCACAATGAGTGTCGACGACTCATAGACATCGGGGAGTCGATAGACCACGTACGCCACTGCGACGCTGATGGCGATAGCCGGAAGGATCACCAGCCATTTACGCCGCTGTAGAATTCTTAAATACTCACTTGGTTTTCGTTGTCTGAAATCAGCGCTCATAACGCACTCCTATTTTCGTTGTTTCATCCACATGTTTCATTTCGAGGCCAATGCCTTGCGGGCTTGCTCGACCTCCGCAAACGGGGCTTTCTCCGAGAGTCGGACCGCCGCTTCCATTTCGCGACGCGACTCTTCGATGTCGCCCTTTCCTTTTAACGCCATCGCGAGATGGTAGTGATAAGCCGCACTCGGGGCGGTGTTGGTCGCGCGCGCCTGCGTTTCGTTAAGCGACACGGCCTTGCGCAACTGCTCGACCGCCGCTGTATGAAGGTTTTTCTTGTAGAACACCCAACCCAGCGTATCGAGGAAGCCCGCGACGTTCGGATACTTCTGCACCACACCCTGGGCCAACCTCAACGCTTCGTCGAGATTGCCTTTGCCGGTTTCCGCGTAAAGCCACGCGAGATTGTTGGCGGCAATAGCGTTGTTCGGATCTTTCTCGAGAGCTTTACGGTAATTATCAGCCGCCGCGTCGTGGTTCTTGCGCTGGTCCTCGAGGATTCCGATCATCGTGTAAGGCGTCGAGTTCTCCGGCCGCAGGGCGACAATCTTCTGGTACTCGGCGATGGCCCGATCTTCCTGTTTCGAACTGATGTAGAGATTAGCCAGAGACGAGTAAGCCGGCAGGTAGTTCTGATCGAGCTCGATCGCGCGCCTCAGTTCCGCCTCGCCCATTTGCAAATTCTGCTCATAGCCGTAAACGATGGCTTTGAGGTAGTGCAAAGAAGCGACGTTTGGATAAGCGCCCAGCGCCTGATCGATGCGGGCGTGGGCCTTGCCGAAATCTTTACTGTTTGCGTAAAGCGTGATCAGACCGTTGAGCGCGTCGAAGTTGGTAGCGTCAACGTTGAGAGCGTTTTCGAAGGAGCCAATCGCCTCCGGTTGTTTGTTCTCCGCGAGTGAGACGAGCGCCAGGCTGTTGTAAACAACGGGATCGCTCGGGGCAATTTGCTTCGCAATCTCAAAGTCTTGTCGCGCGGCGGCGATATTTCTTAACTGTAGCTGCGCGCCGCCTCGCACCAGGTGAGTCTTCTGGCGAATCTCCGCCAGCAACTGCGGCGAGTTCTCGCGGTCGGGACCGGTCTTGTCAATGCGCGTGAGCAAATCACTAGCCTGCGCCGTGGCTCCCTTGAAATCGCCGGCGGTTAGAGTCATCTGAAGCTGCATCAATTTCGCCGGCAGGTAATCGGGATAGTTCTTTTCGAGATCGGCTGCGAAAGCGCGGGCCTGGTCCATCAATCCCAGGCTGTAATTGATCTGGGCCATGAAGTACAAACCGGGCCGGGAGTTTGGCTCCTGCCGCAGCACGTCTTTCAGATCTTCGAGGGCGCTCTTCAGGCCATCGACTTGTCCGCCGCGCGCCTTCATGCGAGCGCGCAGGAGGAGTGCCTGCCGGTCGTGCTTGTCTTTCTTGAGTATCTCGTCGATCTGAGCGTTGGCGCCCTGCGTGTCGCCTTTCGTCAACATGATTTCGCCGAGACGATAACGACCCTGCAGGAAATCAGGAGACTTCGCAAGTACCTCAGTGTAAATCCGGACCGCATCGTCCGAGCGATTGATGGCGGAATAGAAGTCCGCGAGCACAGCCTGGCTTTCCGGTTTATCAGGTTCGAGCGAAGCCAGGATCTTGTAGGATTCTTCAGCCTTATCGAACTGCCTGTTGACCAGGTAGTAACTGGAGAGTACGAAGCGCGCATTGCGATCCTTGGGACCGACTTCAACCGCTTTGCTCAACTCTGCTTCAGCTTCTGCGGGACGATTGGTTTGCGCTAAGAACTTGCCGTACTCGGTGTGAGCCATAGGCGAATTCGCGTTTACAGAAAGTGCGCGCTGGAAGAGTTCCTCTGCTTTTTGGAGTTCCCGGCTGGCAATGTAAAACTTGGCCATGCTCAGATACGACTCAACTCTTTTAGGATCGATCTGGATGGCGCGGTCCAGTTCCGTAAACGCCTGGTCCTTTTGGTGTTGAGCGAAGAGCACGCCCGCCAACAGGATGTGGCCTTCAATGTGGTTCTGATCTTTGGCGAGCACTTCCTTCGCCAATCGTTCCGCTTCAGCTATTACGTCTGAGCGACCGCGGTTGCCCGCGAGATAGAAGTTACCGAGCTTGACGCGCGCTTCGAGATTGTTCTTGTTTTGATCGAGACTGACGGTCTTGCGCAGCGCGTCGAGCATTTCCGGAAAGCGTTCGAGTCCCTCATACGCGCGGCCCAAACCCCAGTAGGCCTGCGCATCGTTGCCGTCGATTTGTATCGCGTTGCGAAACTCGAGCGAGGCTTCCTGAAACTTTGTTTCGGTCAGGTAAGCTTCGCCCTTTTTGAGATGGTCAGCTTTCGCTTTTGCGGGGTTGGCGCAGCCGGTAGAAGAAATTGCGACTGCGATGAGAAGACAGAATAGGCTTACGAAAAAAAGGTAACCGCGGCACTCGCTTTTCATCATTTACTCCATGATCACTGCCCACACAGTCGGGCAGCGTTGTAATTCGCTTCAGATTCGCCAGGACTCCCAGCGGGCAATTGCCAGGAAACCTTTTAAAAACCTGAACAATTCTTGAAAAAGTTTAATCCCTGTTCATTTCCAACTGTTTGGGGAGATAGCCGCAAAAGAGGCACTGAAATGGGGCTCGTGTCTGCAGTGCTGTTGTGGCTGATTTCCAAAACTATAAATCTTTCCTCCCCTAAGTTGACGTACGTTACGGTACATACTGCGGTAAAACTGTCGAGGCCGCTGAAGCAAAATCAATAGCTTCCCGCTCCGCAACCTCCTCTGAGTTACCGATGGGTACAGTCACGCGCACCATCGCTCCATTCGATCTTCGTAGACGAACACTATCTAAAACCGTGTAAACCTTGCCCCAGTACTCGCTCGCGACGTTTCGACCTCTTCCCTGGTACCAGTAGATCATCAAACTCTTGTAGTCGCCGCTCTTAATTACGTACTTGTTGGCAACAAAGCTGGTCCCATCAGGAAGTGCGATCGTCGCTTTGCCCGGCTCGCTCAAGGTCCACCCAGATCCTGGCAGGCAATTCAGCGGGCTGTGATAAGTGGCGCCGGTGCGCTGTGTTGCGTAATAACCCACGTAGAGATTAGCGACCTGACCTTCAGGTTTGCGGAAATCGCGCAGCAGGTAATCGCTGGCTCGCAGTACCTTGAGCGTCTCGTCGTCAAGTATTCGATCGACTCCCGTTTGTTGCCATGTGCCGATAGCCTGGGGAAAGTCCTTTAGTTCCCTGCGCTCCACATGTGCTTCGCCGAGATAGGACCAGGCGTTGACAAGAGCTCCGACCACGAGGAGCAGGACTAGTAGCACGCCGAATCGCAATGAAGATTTCATAGCTCTGAGCCTTCGGCCGAAACCACTGGACTGATAGCAACAGCGGTGTCCGGTCCGGACGACTTCCTTTTGGTTGCCTGGTCGCCGCCAGCCTGAGCCGGTCGGAAGCGATCAAGTATCATGCCAATACCGAATAAAAGGA
The DNA here is from genome assembly GCA_036379695.1 of Pyrinomonadaceae bacterium. Taxonomy (GTDB): domain Bacteria; phylum Acidobacteriota; class Blastocatellia; order Pyrinomonadales; family Pyrinomonadaceae; genus PSRF01. The sequence continues at coordinate 33,556 of DASVGE010000111.1, forward strand.
TAAAAGCCACGATATATATGGCCCAACCCGAAAAAGAGTGGAAGAAACCGTCCGCGACGGCTGTTCCGTAATAATGCGCTAATACACCGGTACCGCTCACTCTGAATGCATTCGTCAAAATGGCAATCGGCACGGCGGAGCCGACGATTATCAACGCGCGCCAGAACCAGTAGCTTTTGAGCCAGCCGAAACGTGTGCCGGGTTTGTCGTTGTCATTCGGCGTGTGCGTGAAGTAGGCAAATACGACCGCCAGGGTCAGCAAAGTCATCAACGAGCGGATGCCGCTGCAGGCCTCAACCACCTCGAGTTTCTTGGTATCGAAGGAGTTGAGCGGTTTTAGTTCGATGATGTTGCCCTGGCGCAGCACGGGGATACCGAGCATGCTCATGGACCACACGGCGCACCGCGAAGCAAACAACTGAAGTGGAAATGCGATTTTGTTAAAGACGATTGCCGGGATCGGCATCGCCAGGAACAGCAGCGCCAGCGGGACCAGCAGCATTTGCAGCAGCTTGAAGCCCCAGAAATAGACCGTAATACCGGCTAAAAGCAGGATTAACGAGAGTCGTTGCGTGTAGAGTTCGGCTCCGGCCACGCCGGCCCAAAGCGCGAACGAGGCAAACAGGATCGCGGCGCCGCCCCATAAAAGGGATGAATTCACGGGTACGCGGGCGAGCTTGTCGCGCTGGGCCCACAGGATATAGCCGATAATTAAAGGGATTAAGAGGCCGTGGGAGTAGTTTTCGTCGTTCCACCAGTCGCGGAAAAGCTTGGACAGGACGGTGGCGTACGCGAAGGCGATAGCGAAACCGATGGCAATACCTTGCCACAGTTTCTTGCTGGCCGGGACACTCATTCAGTAATTCCCCTTGATTGAATCTCGCAAGAAAGGGCAAATTCCCTTACGAAACTCGTTAGGTGATATTAAGACTTTCACCCGAATTAATTAATGCGCCAAAGCTTAGCTCAAGTCGGCCCACGTTACAATCACACAGGGCCAGTTTAGCCAGATCTAGGAAAGGATTAATGCGGTGTCTTTTCCTGACTTGAAGCCACGAACTTGTCCGGCGCGCCTTTCTCCCGTGAAGTCTCGCTTGTTGCTAGCAAAAGAAACACCGCTTGGATGCCACGGGCTTGTCCCGTGGAGGTTCACGCTTGTCGCTACACGCCAGCCAAAAAAACGCCTTGGATGCCACGGGCTTGTCCCGTGGAGCCTCACGCTTGTTGCTACACGCCAGCCAAAAAAAAACGCCTTGGATGCCACGGGCTTTGTCCCGTGGAGCCTCCCCCTTGTTGCTAGCAAAAAGAAAAACGTCTTGGATGCCACGGGCTTTGTCCCGTGGAACCTCCCCCTTGTTGCTAGCAAAAAGAAAAACGTCTTGGATGCCACGGGCTTGTCCCGTGGAGCCTCACGCTTGTTGCTACACGCCAGCCAAAAAAAAAAACGCCTTGGATGCCACGGGCTTGTCCCGTGGAGGTTCACGCTTGTTGCTACACGCCAGCCAAAAAAAACGCCTTGGATGCCACGGGCTTGTCCCGTGGAGCCTCACGCTTGTTGCTACACGCCAGCCAAAA
>DASVGE010000112.1:0-3842 GCA_036379695.1 Pyrinomonadaceae bacterium
CTTTGGCTAAAGCGGTGCCAAGGCACCGCACTCCAAGGAGGCGCCCCCCTACAAACGCTTTAACTTAAGTCGTATGTCTTATAGCGGCACTCTTCAGAGACGACAGCAGTGCCGTGCAGACGTTGTCGAGGAACGGCCAGAGATTGTCCGGCTTCAAGCCGCACTGTGTGGTCGGCGCCGATCACCACGTCAAGCGAACCTGATTCAACGACGTAAAGTTTGTCCTGGTCGCTGACTCTCGTAACCAGCGACTGGCTGCGACTCTCGACGTGACTACTGCCCGCATCCATCGAAACTTCTTCCATGATCTGCGGCTGTGCGCCGTCGGCGAACGCAATCTGCGCCGCGAGGTCTTCGTCGTTGATGGCTGTCAGCAGTTGCAGCTCTTCCATGCCTCGCACGATGTCCGGAATCACACCGTCGCCATGCCGTGCAATCGCCGGAGCAACAACGTAATCGAACGCCATGCGCCCGTGATGCGCGTCGATGTGATAGTGCTCGTCGAAGTAGTAAGTATCGACAGACTTGCCAAACACCGCGCGCAGCATTCGCGATATCTCGCGACACGTGTGTGAAAACATCGCTTCAGCAATCGCAATCGCGCCAATCGCGCGGAAGTACTTGCTGTGGTCGCGGCAGACGTAATGATAGTAATTACCAATCGCGAGCGAAGAAGAGAGATAGAAGTGCCAGTACGCGTGCACGTCAGTGAGTAGCCCGCAGGTCGTGAGGGTGTTCTCGTACAGTGTGCTGTGCTTCGCCGGATGAACTCCGTATCCGTAATCGTCGATCACGATCTTGAACAGCTCCGATTGAATGTCGCCGTACTTGCCGAGGATGTTGCGAGCCGACGCGGAGGCCTCAGACAGAAAATCGCCCGCCACCTGAATCAACAACGCCCGCGCGGCGCGCTCCGGATCGGCAGACGCGAGCACCTTCTCACAAATCTCGAGTCCGGATTGCTCGTGCTTTTCGAGAATCGACTTCAAGTACGACCTCAAAGCTTCGACGGTCCACTTCCCGGTTACGTCGATCTCGTCTTCGAGGAAACTGAAGACATGAGCTTCGAGCGTCGGGCGAATCAACTCGCCGAGCAACTTGTTGTCGTTCGAGTAGTAGCTGGAGAAATCGTTTCGCTTTTTAGCGAAATCGTTCGCGGGCAGGAAAATCAAGTCGGTTTCGTAGATGTTCAGCAGCATGCGATGCGCGGCGAGCGCGTTGGTGCCGAGTATTTCTTTTCTGCTGAGGGCCTCGCCGAAATCGAGTTGCTGAACCGTTTCCCAATCCACCGGACGCCGATACGGATTATCGTGAATGATCCATTCCGAAGTATTGCCAAATAAAGGTCTGGCGGCATAAAGCTCAATGAGTGGTTTAATTTCCTGCGACTGCCACCACGTTCCGAACAGACCGATCGAGTGTTCGCGTGCGGGCGCAGTAGCTACTGAGGTTTGAGTGTCAGTCATATCTATTCACCTTTTACCTGGGCCACAATAAGGCACATAAACTTTCTTCCTTCTCTTATGCGTTTTTGTGCCTTTTTGTGGCCCTGAATTTTTTTGTGCTTTTTTGTGGCTTTAAATTGAACTTGCGGCTTCGTATTTCTGAGTGTTATTGAGACAAACTTTCAACCAGTCGGCGAGCACCAGCACTGCCGGCTCGTGCAGCATGGTGTAGTGATTCCCCGGCACCATGTGTACTTCGACGCCGTCCGCGGCCAGGCCTCGCCACTCCTCGATCGGCTCGTAGGTTCTATTCCCAATCCGGCTGGTGGGCCGGAAGTAAGTGATTCGTCCCGGAAAACGCTGTGGCTCGTAGCGGTTCATCGCGTGTACGTTCCCACGATAGACCTGGAAGAACTGGTTGAGGTGGTCCGAGTCGAGATCAGGTTCTTCCAGACCGTACATCGATTTCATGTCAGACTTGAACTGGGCAAACAGTTTTCCATCATCAGTTTGCGTGGTCTGGTCCAAAACCGAGGGAGTATGAGTATCGAGCAGCGCCAACAGCGCAACCTCCTGGCCCACGTTCTGTAACTGCTGCGCCATTTCAAAAGCGATGAGGCCGCCCATGGACCAGCCGCCCAGCACGTAAGGTCCTTCAGCCTGCACGCTACGCATCGCTGCGATGTAGCGGCTCGCCATCTCCGTAATATCCGCGAGTACTGGCTGACCCTTAGTCAATCCAAACGACTGCAAGCCGTAGAACGGTTGCTCGGGACCAAGGTGGAATGCCAGTTCGCCGTAACAAAGAACATTCCCCCCGACCGGGTGTACAAAGAAGAATGGAGGCCGATTGTTGTCACCGCGTTGGAGTGCAACCAGTGGTGACCATTCACGACCCTCCTGCGCCCGCGACTCGACGACTTCAGGACCACTGATGCGGCTGCCGGCTGCACCAGTGACTCTGTCCAGTGCTTTCGGATAATGCTGGCGCAGGTAATTTGCGAGTTGGGCCACGGTCGGCGCATCGAAGAGCGCTACTACGTAAACGTATTCACCGAGCAGTTGCTGGAGGCGGTTGATCAGGATCGCTCCTTTGATCGAGTCACCACCGACTTCAAAGAAGTTGTCGTAAACTCCCAACTCTTCCAGATTCAGCACCGATTGCCAGAGATCGACAAGCGATTGTTCCAGTTGATCGCGAGCCGCGACGTAGGTCTCTTCCCGCGACGTACTCGCACCGGGAGCAGGCAACGCAGCGCGGTCGATCTTCCCGCTTCTGGTTAAAGGAAACGCGTCCACCGGGATGAATATCGATGGCACCATGTAGTCAGGCAGCTTCTCACTAAGCCACGCGCGCCATTGTCCGGCGTCGTGCGTACTGACAATGTAAGCCACCAGTTGTTTGTCGCCCGGCACGTCTTCGCGCGCCAGCACAACGGCGTCACGCACGTCCGGATGCTGGGCCAACACGTTCTCGATCTCTTCCAACTCGATCCGGAAGCCGCGAACCTTCACTTGCTGGTCGACTCGCCCGCGATATTCGAGTTGACCGTCGTCCTTGAAGCACGCCAGATCGCCCGTGCGGTAGAGCCGTTTGCCGGCTTCAGTTGCAAACGGATGTGGAATAAAACGTTCGGCAGTCAGTTTGGGACGCCCGAGATATCCGCGCGCCACGCCGGCGCCGCCAACGTACAACTCACCCACCACACCGGTCGGCATGGGTTGTAGATTAGAGTCGAGCACGTAGCATTCGGCGTTAGCGATCGGCTTTCCGATCGGCGGTTTGGCACTGCCGTCGAGCGGCTCGCTCACGGTTGCACAGACCGTGACCTCGGTTGGTCCATAAGCATTCAGGAAGCGACGTCCATCGCTGCTCCACGCCGCCGCCAGTTCGGCCGAGCAAGCCTCGCCGGCGCTGATCACTGTGCGCAGATCCGGCAACTCGTCGGGAGGAAGTATGGCCAGGACGGTTGGCGGCAGGGTGACCATCGTGATCCGCTGCTCTCGCAACAGGTTCAGGAGCGGGGTGACCGGCATCAACGATTCTGAGCTGGCCATGACGAGGGTGGCGCCACTCAGAAACGTCTTGAAGATCTCTGAAACGGTAGCGTCGAAACTGAACGACGCAAACTGCAGCACCCGGCTGTCTTCTGAAACGGCAAATGCATCAGCCTGGGCCAACGCGAGATTTGTTAACCCCCGATGATGCAGCAGCACGCCTTTGGGCCGTCCGGTTGAGCCTGACGTGTAAATCGCATACGCCAGGTTGTCGAGATCGACCTTCGTCCCCGGATTCTCCTCGGAACATTGCTCAATCTCCACCCAATCCGAATCCAAACACACCGGAATGGACGTCTCCTTGGAGTGCGGTGCCTTGGCACCGCTTTGGCCAAAGCG